>CAZKJB010000043.1:0-17309 GCA_964552975.1 uncultured Occallatibacter sp.
CGATGACGACCGGGAGAAGACGATCTTCGCTTACGTACTGTTGAAATCGCTCGCGGTGCTCAACTCCGTTCTGAATCACTGCAACAGGCGCTCCACCTGCGCAGAGCTCCGGGAACCATTTGGCCGTGGCTTCGGCATCGTAGGCCTTGGTGGTCACAAGAACCCAGTCAACCACGGGCGCCTGCGCGGGATCGCTCGCGTTCCGCGCACTAACGCGCACCTCGCCCGTCGGAGTATCGACGGTGAGCGCTGCGAGCGGCCGCCGCGTGCAGAGAACGAGCTCATGCGCGCCTGTAGCATCAAGCAACGCTGCCAGCCCGCCGCCGATTGCACCCACACCTACGATCGCGATTCTTGCCATGGCTCTTCGGATCCTTTCCTCTCTCGATGCATCATGAATTGTATCCCGCGCCAAGGACCCTAATCGAAGACAACCGTTTTGTTCCCGTAGCTGAGGATGCGCCGGTCGAGATGCCAGCGCACGGCGCGCGAAAGCACCATCCGCTCCAGATCGCGTCCGCGCGCAACCAGGTCTTCGACCTGGTCCCGGTGCGAAATCCGATCAACATCCTGCTCGATGATTGGGCCGTCGTCAAGAATCTCGGTGACGTAGTGGCTGGTCGCTCCGATGAGCTTGACGCCGCGCGCATGAGCCGCGTGGTAGGGCCGCGCCCCAGTGAACGCCGGCAGAAATGAGTGATGCACATTGATGATCGCTGCTGGATAGTGTGACACAAACGCAGGCGAAAGAATCTGCATGTAGCGGGCCAGTACGACCAGCTCAACCTCATTCTGTGCCAGCAGCTCAAGTTGCCGCGCCTCTGCCTTGTCGCGCGTCTCCGCGGTTACGGGCACATGCGCGAAGGGTACGTTGTAGAATTCGGCGAGTTTTTCGACTTCCCGGTGATTGGAGACAATGATGCGAATTTCACAGGCGAGCTCACCGGTTCTCCAGCGATGCAACAGGTCGGCCATGCAGTGCAGGTATTGCGAGCAAAAGAGCGCCATCCGCGGCCGCCGCGCGCTCGAACTCAGCTTCCAGCGCATGCCAAGCTCGTCCGCGAGCGGCGCGAAGATGGCTCGAAATCCATCGAGGTCGAAGCCGTTCAGCTCCCACTCGACGCGCATGAAGAAGAGGCCAAGATCGTGGTCGATGTGCTGGTCGGCGTGAAGAATGTTTGCACCGCGCTCGTACAAAAGGCCCGAGACGCGCGCCACAAGGCCCTTGCGATCCGGGCAGTCGATCAGCAGAACAGCCGAAGGATTCATCTTCAGTTCAGATTACGATATCGATGCGGATTCGGGTGCCCCAGGTCTCGCTTCTGAGACCTGGGAGTCCACCGCACTCAATTGGGCGTCCCTAGTTCTCGATTCTGGGATTTGGGAAAGTACTCGACCCACAAATTTGCTGACTAGCTAACTCGCCATTTCGATGCGTCTTCAGTCGTAGTACTCCAGCCCAAGGTGCGTGATCAGATCCGCCCCCATGACGTGCCGCAGCGTGTTTTTCAGCTTCATCGACTGGATGAAGAGATCGTGTTCCGGGTAAAGTCCTGGCGCTGTCTGCGGCGACTTGAGGTAGAAGCTCAACCACTCCTGAATGCCCAGCGACTTGAGCTCTGGCGTACGTTTTGCCAGATCGAGGAACAGAACCAGATCGAGCGCGATGGGTGCGGCCAGAATCGAGTCGCGGCACAGGAAGTTGACCTTCAACTGCATCGGATAGCCGAGCCAGCCGAAGATGTCAATGTTGTCCCACGCCTCTTTTTCGTCTCCGCGCGGCGGATAGTAGTTGATGCGGATCTTGTGGTAGATATCCTTGTAGAGATCGGGATAAATCTCCGGCTGGAAGATGTACTCGAGCGATCCGAGCTTCGACTCTTCCTTGGTCTTGAACGATTGCGGCTCGTCCAGAACTTCGCCATCGCGGTTGCCGAGAATGTTGGTGGAGAACCAGCCGCTCACTCCAAGCATGCGCGCCTTGAAGGCGGGGGCGAGGACTGTTTTCATAAACGTTTGTCCGGTCTTGAAGTCCTTGCCGCAGATCGGAGCGTCATTCCTCTTCGCGAGCTCGATCATGACCGGGAGATCAACCGTGAGGTTGGGAGCGCCGTTGGCAAACGGCACGCCCTCTTTGAGCGCCGCGTACGCGTAAATCTGCGAGGGCGCAATGCCGATGTCGCTCTTCTCCAAACCGCGCTCAAAGGCCGCCAGCGACTGATGCACTGCTGTGGGCTCCATAAAGATCTCGGTCGATCCGGCCCAGATCATCACCACGCGGTCAACAGTCTTCTTGAAGGCGCGAATGTCAGCGATGACCTGGTCCGCCAGATCGCGTTTGCTCTTGCCCTTCTTCACGTGAGTGCCGTTCAAGCGCTTCACGTAGTAGCGGTCGAAGACCGCGGGCATCGGCTTGATGGTCTCAAGATACGGTTTGAGCTTTTCAAGGATCTGGGGCTTCAACACTTCAGCGTGCGCAGCGGCCTCGTAGACATTGTCCTCAAAAATGTCCCACCCGGCGAAGACGATATCGTTCAGGTCTGCCAGAGGAACGAAATCCTTAATCAGCGGCGCCTTGCCATCGGTGCGCTTGCCCAACCGGATGGTGCCCATCTGCGTGAGCGAGCCGATCGGCTTCGCGAGCCCGCGGCGAACTGCTTCAACGCCGGCGATCATTGTGGTGGCAACGGCGCCGAGGCCAACCACCATCACACCCAATTTGCCTTTGGCGGGCGCAACCTTCGATCGAGAGACCGCGGTCTTCCTGCCGCCTTTCTTCTTTGTAGCCATGCCTTTTCCTAACCTTCCTTTACTGATGATTTCGAAATGAATTGGAGTTCACGATTGGGCGACCCGAAGAGTCACGCGAAATTGCGGACTTGCCGGCCTGTTGACCATTGCTTCACGCCGCTCTTGCCGCTCGCCCGCGGTTCAGGTGCGCCCAAAGGAACCACACCAGCATCGCCAGCAGAGCGACTTCCACGACGAGATGGAAGCGGTGAAACGCCTGCTCGAAACGGGGATCAGTGTGCCAGCTTTCGCCCAGCTTCATGCCGGCGTATGCCAGCCCAAAACACCAGGGCCACGAGCCGATAAATGTGTAGATGTGAAAACGAATCTGCGGCATCTTTGCGATTCCAGCGGGAAACGCGATAAACGTTCGCACCACAGGAAGAAGCCGCGCCACCAGCACGGTAATCGATCCGTACTTCTCAAAGAAGATCGTCATCCGGTCAAGATCGTGGTGACTCATGAGAACCCATTTGCCGTACCGCTCCACCAGCGGCCGCCCGCCTTTGGCGCCAATCCAGTACGCCACCGCCGAGCCCAGATTGCATCCGACGGCGCCGGCAGTCGCGGCCCAGATCAACTTGAAATGACCAAGGTAAACAACGTAGCCGGCAAACGGCATGATGATCTCGGAAGGCAGCGGGATACACGCTGATTCGATTCCCATCAACGCAACGATTCCACCATAGCCGCCAACAGTGATGACATGGGTGACAAACTGAACCAGGAGGGCCAAGATCTTTTCGTTCATGAGCGTTCTCAGTATATAGGCCGCAAAACCGCATGAGAGCGCGGCGCACCACACTTCCCATCGAAAATCCGTTGCACACGTATGCAATTTTCATTTGCTAGGATGGGGTGTGCCTGAACCGTAACGCAAGGAGGGTTCATTGTCCGATTTCCCACCTGTTCCGCTCACTCTTGAGGGCTCCAGCGTGCTTCATCAGTTCTTCCGCTTCGACTGGAAGGCGTGGCGGCAATGCGCGGAGAGCGAACGGAAGAAGATCGCTACTGAGGCGGTCGCCGCATTGCAGAAGCTTGAACGCGCCGACGCTGTGGCGCCTTTCCGCAGTGCTCTTTATTCGCAGCTCGGTCACAAGGGCGATTTGATGCTGATCCACTTTCGCGATTCGCTCGAATCGCTGAACCAGGTTGAACTCGATTTGGCGCAAACGGCGCTCTACGACTTCCTCGAGCTCCGCCATTCCTATGTATCAGTCGTTGAGCTCGGACTCTACGAATCAACGCGCAAGACTTATGAGGCGGCCGCGGCCAAGGGATTCGCCGCGCACACGCCGGAGTGGAATGCTGAAATCGCTGAGTCGCTCGAACGTGCTTCGGGCGCCATGGCGCCGCGACTCTTCCCCGCAATTCCCGAATCGAAGTATTTGTGCTTCTATCCCATGGACCGCAAGCGCGGCGAAGAGGTGAACTTTTACTCGGTGCCATTTCCGGAGCGGCAGCGCATGATGCATGAGCATGGAATGATCGGGCGGAGATACGCAGAACAGGTGAAGCAGATCATCTCGGGATCGATTGGAATGGACGACTGGGAGTGGGGCGTCGATCTCTTCGCCGAAGATCCCGTCGTATTCAAGAAGCTCATTTACGAGATGCGCTTTGATGAAGTGAGCGCGGTGTATGCGCTGTTCGGGCAGTTCTTCATCGGGATCAGGCTCCCGGTAGACAAGCTGGGCGGTTGGCTTGAAGGAAAGCTATAACGAGCAAACTCGACGCGAAAAACATCAGGCAGAGCTAATCTTCCGAATCGTGCAATCCCGAACAAAGCAGGGGTATGCACTCGCTTGAGCGGCCCGCCGGTTCTCTGGAGGCGGCAGATGAAATCAACGATCTTCTATCGGATTGCCTCGGTTCTTCTGGCAATCTTTGCCATCCTGCATACGATTGGCTTTCGCCAGACCGATCCGACATGGAATGTAGACGCATTGCTGCGGTCGATGGAGTCCATTCATTTTGATGTCCAGGGATTCAGCCGGAGCTATTGGGATTTCTATGTCGGGTTCGGACTTTTTGTCACTGTGTTTCTGCTCTTCGCCGCGATATTAGCCTGGCAGTTAAGCAGGCTTCCTCAAGAAGCCCTGATGCGCATACGCGGAATTGCCTGGGCCTTTGCCGTCTGCTTTGCGGCCATCACGGTTCTGACCTGGAGATACTTCTTTATCGCCCCGCTCGTCAGCTCGATTTTGATTACTGCGTGTTTGGTCGCCGCTGCGTGTCTCTTGCCACACGCGCAAGATTGTTAATTCACTGTTGGCGGAGAAACTGATTCGACTATAACCACTGGCACCGTGGCTTTATCCGGTTTGAGCCGCAATCCAAGCTGCTCCTGCAGTGCAGTAAACAAGCCGGGATATGGTGAATCCTGTGAGGCTCCATCGCCGCGATCGCGGGCCCAGTCCAACTGGAAGTTGAAGTTGCCTGCGAGCCCAGTGCGATTAACGACGACGCGGTTGCTTATGTCGCGCATTCCGGTCAGAACGTCGGCAAAGTTGTCCATCGTGGCAGCCGTCGCGGTCAGCTCGCCCCAGCGAACATCGATTCCAGGATCGCCGCCTTGAGAATTCGCGCTACCCTCCGGAGTGTGCTTCACCTTTGCACCGGATCGAGAGACAACGAGCGAAAAGATCGGCAGTGCACGCTCTCCGCGAGTGATTTTGAGTTGAAAGCGATCGGCGAGGAGCGATTGCAGCATCAAACCCCACTCCCTGTCGCTCTCGTCTCCATCCATCTTGTCCATACGGGCTGCCGCCGCGTCGTCCATCTTGGCAACGATATCGAAGCCTTCCTTATCGATCCAGTCCGGGCCGCCGAGAATTTGCGAATTCGACTTGAGCCCATAGGCTTCGCGGATGAGCCGGCGAACGGTGAAGTTTTGAATCGTGAGCCGGTTGGCTGACTCATCCAGATCCTCGCGAAACGTTCCCGGCCTGCTTGGGCGGATCGTGGCGACTTCAAAGCCTGGATGCGGGTCTGCATCGGAAGCCAGAAACAGTTGCTGCGCGTGCAACACACGAGAGTTCATGGGCGCGAAAGCAATCAAGCCAATCAAAATCGCTCCAATCCACACGGTTCGATACACGCAGGCTCGCTTGGTCCAATTTTGGTAAAGCGAGTCGAAGCTGCGCGGCTGTACCATGAATCAGAAAGACTCCCTGAACTGAATTATGACGCGAGCAAAGACGAAAAAGAAACCGCCTGCTGTTAAGAGCGCATCACCGCAAAGGTCCGCAAGCAAGAAGACGAATGCAAACACAAGAAAGACGCCGGTTTTGCGCGGGCCGCTTGCGCCGGAACGCGTTGCCGCCATTCTGAAGGCTCTCGACGAGGCTTATCCCGAGGCAGTTTGCGCACTCACGCATCGATCGGCTTGGGAACTGCTGGTCGCCACCATTCTGTCTGCGCAATGCACCGATGTGCGCGTGAACATGGTGACGCCGGAGCTTTTTCGCCGCTTTCCCACTCCGGCGGCGATGGCAAAGGCCAGTCTTCCTGAGTTGGAGGAGTTGATTCGCACTACGGGGTTCTTCCGCAATAAGGCTAAATCGATCCAGGGCGCGGCGCGGAAGATCATTGCGGAGTTCGGCGGAGATGTGCCGCAAACGCTGGCCGAGCTAATCACCATTCCCGGCGCGGCGCGGAAGACGGCCAATGTGGTCCTGGGCGTTAGCTTCGGCAAGGCTGAGGGTGTAGTGGTCGACACGCACGTCTTTCGCATCGCACGCCGATTGGAGCTGGCCAAAGCCGACACTGCAGAGAAAGTTGAGCAGGAGTTGATGAAGGTGATTCCACAGGACCGCTGGATCAGTTTTTCGCATCAGGTGATTCACCACGGCCGCCAAGTCTGCATCGCCCGCAACCCCAAATGCCGCGAGTGCAACCTGGAACAACTGTGCCGGTCGAAGGACAAGACTTGGAGTTCGTGAAGGACAGCGGAGTTAGAGGGGCTAGCGGAGTTGGAGTAGCGGCCATCGCTGAGGCCAGAAAATAGACAGAAACCTCCTCAATAAGTGAAGTATTGCGAGCGAGCGTAAAACCGAGTTACGTTTTGCGCGTTTTTTGACCGCGACTTTCCGACTGTTTTGTTGATTCCATGAGCGTTACAGGCAAAAACACGCGATTTTTAGGTGGAAAATTTTTTCCTCCTTCAGGCCCTTCTCAACGCTTCGACTTGAATATTGAAACAATGGAGCAGCGAGTCTGGAGCTGTTTCTTAAGTACAAGGTTAGCGATTTTGCGGAAATGATCAGCAAACCGGCGCAAAGAATCGCTTGAATGGAATGAGTGGTATGCGGGAAGTTTCTCGCGGGAGGGGTTGACGCCGAGGGAAAAGCGATCCCTCAGTGCAGTGCGAGCTGGACGGCCTGGATGAGGCCGGCGACATTGGAGACTTTCGCCTCCGCTCCCGGCTCCCACCCGAACTCGCGCAGCGTCCTGGTCGTGATGGGGCCAATCGAAATGGCCTGAACGCCAGCGAACGGAAATGCGACTCCCGCCGCGCGTGCGGCTTCGGCAAGATGTGTGACGCTTGACGAGCTGGTGAATGTGGCCGCGTCGATCGGCTTTTTCAGTGCTTCGCGCAGCCGACGCGGCGCAGATTCCGGCATTACGTTGCGGTAGGCATCGACGACATCTACATCAGCGCCAGCAGCACGGAGCGCGTCCGGGATGACGTCGCGTGCGACTTCGGCGCGTGCCAGCAGAATCTTTCGCCCCGCGGCTTGACCTGCGAGAGACTCTACGAGCGATTCGGCGACATACATCTCAGGAACCAGCGCGACCGGCAATCCAGCGTCGCGCGCAGCCGCGGCTGTAGCCTCGCCCACGGCGGCAACTCGAATGGTCGTGTGGCCGCTGAGCGCCACGCCTAATGCCGTTGCTCGCTCTTCCAGCGCCCGCACCGTATTGGCGCTGGTCAAAATGAGCCATTGATAGTTATCGAGCAGCAGCAGCGCTTCATCGAGCGGGGCGAAGGTCTTTGGCGCGCAGATTTCCAGAACGGGGACCTCGACGGGTTCGGCGCCAAGTGCGCGCAGTCCCCCAGACAATTTGCTGGCCTGGTGTACGGCTCGGGTCACCAGCACACGCCGCCCTGCAAGCGGCGGCGCAGCACACATCAAGCTTCTCCGTCCTGAGTCTTCGCTTCGGCCGAAAGCAACCTGCCGGCTCCGCCATCAAAAAGTACTTTGGCAATCATTTTTCCGAGCGTTGCCGGATCGGATTTCTCGCGCGGCGCGTGCAGGTGCGCTCGCACTACCTCGCCGGTTTCAGGCGAGGCTACGATTCCGAAGATCTCAACCCACGCGGCTCCTGCTTCGCCCGCGTCGAATTCCGGCTGGCAGTGAATGCCAATCGGTATTTGGCAACCTCCGCCTAGCGCAGCCAGGGCCGCGCGCTCGGCCGTTACCGCGAACCGCGTGTCAGCGTGGTCAAGAAACGCGACCGCCTCGATCGTCGCGGTATCTTCCTTGCGCGTCTCAATGCCCAACGCTCCCTGCCCCGCCGCCGGACAAAAGTCTTTCGGATCGAGCCGTTCGCGGACCCAGTCGGTTTTGCCCAGCCTGTCGAGCCCCGCTGCAGCGAGAAAAATCGCCTCGACCTTGCCTTCGGCAAGCTTGCGCAGCCGCGTGTCCACGTTGCCGCGAAACTCCACGGCATCAAGGTCGGGCCTGAGCGCCTTCAATTGCGCACGGCGCCGCTGGCTGCTGGTCCCTACCTTTGCATGTTTCGGCAACGCAGCAAGATTGGCATGATTCACCGACACAAACACATCGCGCGGATCTGCCCGGACCGGCGTCGCGGCGAGTGTGAACGGCTCGGGCAGCTCGGTCGGCAGGTCTTTCAGCGAATGTACGGCAAGGTCGACGCGCCCATCGGCGAGCGCTTCCTCAATTTCTTTGGTAAACATTCCCTTGCTGCCCACTTGCGCAAAGGTGATGTCCTGAAGCTGGTCGCCGGTCGTCTTGATGACCACGATCTCGACTATGTGCCCCTGCTCGCGCAATAACCCGGCAATATGGTTGGCCTGCCACAGCGCCAGTTGTGAACCTCTACTTCCAATGCGCAGGTTCATCGCCGCGCCTCCACCTTCGGTTCGGAAACCGGATCTGCGTCGGAACTCGGCGTGCGCTCGGGCTTTTTCGGTTCCTGATTTGCGGATTGCTGTGCAGCCTCGGGCATCAGCGGGGCAAATTGCGTCGCCTGCTGCTCACTTGGAGTTTGCGAAACCGACCACGCATCGCAAAGGGCCTCGAGCCGCGCGGAATTGCCTTCGCGAGCGGCCTGCTTGAGCGCCTGCATCGGCGGGTGCAGAAATTTATTCACGAGCCCGCGCGTCAGTGCTTCGACTGCGGCCAGTTGTTCCTCTGTCAGCGAGCCCAGGCGCGAGTGAAGCCGCGCGATTTCGGCCAGGCGAATCTCTTCAGCTTTCCGTTGCAGCGCCACGATCGCCGGAGCGGCACTCACCGTACGTTGCCTCTGGTCGAACCGCTCCACTTCAGCGGCAATCAGCGTTTCGGCGTCGATTGCCTGCCGGCTCCGCTCCTCCATGTGCGCCGCGGCCACCTGCTGCAGGTCGTCGATGTCATACACAAAGATGCCGTCAAGCTTGTTCATCTCTGGATCGACGTCCCGCGGAACCGCAATGTCGATGAAGAACATGGGCCGATTGCGCCGGCGATGCAGGAATGCTACCCCATGCTCGCGCCGGAAGATGGGATGCGGCGCGCCGGTGGAAGTGATGACGATATCGGCCTCGCTGGCCGCTTCGTGCAACTGATCGAAGCGAATGACGCGGCCATTGAACTCGGCGGCCATGCTTCTGGCTCGCTCTTCGGTACGGTTCGAGACCAGGATGGCGCCGGCGCCTTGCTGCACAAGGTGCCGGGCGGCTAACTCGCTCATCTTGCCTGCGCCGACGAGGAAGACTGTGCGCCCTTGCAACGATCCGAAGATCTTGCGTGCCAGATCGACAGCGACGGAGGCAATGGAAACAGAATTTGAACCAATACCTGTTTCGGTACGCGCTTTTTTTGCAGCGGCAAATGCACTCTGCAGCAGGTGTTCCAAATTCCCGCTCACAGTGCCGGCCGCGCGCGCCGCGGCGAAGGCATCTTTCACCTGGCCCAGAATCTGCGGCTCACCGACAACCATCGAGTCGAGGCTGGCAGCCATGCGGAACAAATGCCGAACGGCCTCATGGTCGCGATGCTCAAAGAGATGCGGATGCAAAACTTCAGGTTTTATCGAGAAGTAATTTGAAAGAAAATCAGTTACACGGTCGGATTCGTCTTCAACAACTGCCAGCAACTCCACGCGGTTGCAGGTTGAGACGATCATGCACTCCGCCACTCCCGGCGTGGCAGCCAAGGCTCGTGTCGCCTCGGGCAGCTCCTCACGGCTAATGGCGATCTGCTCCCGCAACGCGATGGGCGCAGTTTTGTGGTTCACGCCAATGAGTTTCAGCGTCATTGCGGACCGAACCTGTGCACATGGCTGAATAGGTTGGCGGCCCAAACGGCCATCATGACAACCAGCGCTCCGCCCGAAACATAGGCTGCCCTGCGGCCACGCAGCCCCGCACTGCGCCTCACGAGCAACAGAACCACATACACCGCCCACATTCCAAAGGAAGCAAGCACCTTGGGATCGCGAAAATACGCTGCGCCCAGAGTCGTTTCCTGCGCCAGAACGGAGCCGATTGCCAGGCCGACGGTCATGCAAGGGAATCCGAATTCAAGCGTCGCCAGGGCAATGCGCTCAAGCGTGTCCAGCGGCGGCATCCATTCAAACGGCGCCCACCAACCTCGGCTGCTCGGTAACGGCTTCGCCTTGATGCGCCGCTCCTGCACCAGATAGAGCAAGCTAGCCAGCAGACTGAAGCAGAGGGCCACATAGGCTAGCAGCAACGCGATGATGTGGGCCACCAGCCAGCTTGTCCGCACCCCTTCCGAAGGGAATGTATAGCGATCAGGGCCGAGCGCCGGAATAAACACGAGGAAGAACGTCGCCGGCAATGCGAAGATTCCCAGGGAGATTGCGTCGTAAAGCCACCAGACGAGAAAGAACAGACTGGCCACGCCAAATCCCAGCAGCGACTCCATCTCGCGGACGCCCACAGGCATCCAGCGGTGCGCCTGCACGAGCATCTCCACGACGGAGACAAAGTGGAAGAAAAAGGCCAGCCCGCCCAGATGGACGCAGGTCTTGCGCCACGGAACCGAGCTGTAGAGCACCGCCGGGAAGACGGCAACAGCTCCGGCTGCATAAAGAATCGCCGCAACTCGTAGCCAAAGCAGGTACATGGCAGCTTTTACCTTAAGGCGCTGGAGATAAGTATACTGTGATGCAAATCACCAAATAGCAATCGAGATGCCGGACAACACAGCGCAAGTCGCGTGAATGCCGCGCCAGACAATGCGGGAATCGCGTCGCCGACTATTGCCTTTATGGTAAATGTCCATGGCAGCAAGGGTGCAGCTTGAAAGAACGGTCGTAGGACAAACTGACGCGGAATCCACAGCTCCCATGGCGGCCTGACGCCGCGATAGTCTTAGAGTCAGCGTGATCCGAAACGATCTTCAACCCGAGGCTGCTCCGGCGCCGCTGCTGGGGGAAAATCCCGCGCCGGAGGAGTTTGCGCTGGCTTCACCCGCTCCTGCCAATGGCCGCACGGAGCTGACGCCGTTTATGCGCCAGTGGACCGAGGCGAAGCGGCAGAACCCGGACGCGCTGCTTTTTTTCCGCATGGGCGATTTTTATGAACTGTTCTACGATGACGCGGCAGTGGCCAGCCGCGAGCTGCAACTTACCCTGACCGCACGGGACAAGGAACGCAGCGTGCCGATGTGCGGGGTGCCGTATCACGCCGTGGAGCAGTACCTGACGCGGTTGCTGCGCAAGGGCTACCGGATCGCCCTTTGCGACCAGATGGAGGATCCGAAGCTTACCAAAAAGATCGTGCGGCGCGAAGTAACGAGGGTTCTTTCGCCGGGGACTGCGCTCGATTCGGCGCTGGGACAGGAGCAGAACAACTTTCTGGCGGCGCTCTACGAAGAATCCCACCCTAGCCGCAAAACTAAAGACGCCGCGAGGGTGGGGCACCCGGAAGTTGTTTGGGCGCTGGCGCTGCTCGATGTGTCGACCGGCGAGTTTCGCACCTCGGAGTTTCGGGGCGAGAATGCGCGCGCGCAGGCGATTGACGAGCTGCTGCTGGCCGCACCGAGTGAAGTACTGGTCGCGACAAGTGCTGAGATTCCAGCGCAATTGGAGAGGATTCCTGCGCGGACTCGGGTGGAAGACTGGGTCTGGACGCGGGATTTCGCGGTGCCGCTTGTTGAACGGCAACTGAGTGTGCGCTCTCTCGAAGGATTTGGCCTTGAAGGCCATGAAGCGGCGGCGATTGCAGCCGGCGCAGTGCTGCATTACGTGCGTACGACGCAGAAGAACGAGGCGCTGCACATCGACAGCTTGAAATTCGAGGAGCACTCGACGGCGCTCGAACTCGACCAGGTGACGGTGCGGAATCTGGAGCTAGTGGAGCCGCTGTTTCAGGGGCAGGACGATCGCGTGACGCTCTTCCGCACACTCGATGCGTGCCTGACGCCGATGGGTAAGCGGCTGTTGCGGGCGACGATTCTGCGGCCGTTGAACAAGGTGGACGAGATTGAAGCGCGCTACGAGGCAGTGGCAGAGGCGCGCAAGGATTTGCTCAGGCGCGAAGAAGCGCGACGGGCATTCGGCGGAATTCTGGATTTGGAGCGGCTGCTGGCGCGGATCTCGCTCGATTCAGCAGGGCCGCGCGATGTGCGGGCACTCGCGGCAAGTTTGGCGCGGCTCCCAGGGTTGAAAACCGCGCTGGAGGCGATGACGGCGCCCAAGTGGCGCGCAATTGCGGCGCATCTCGACACGCTTGACGACGTGACGGCCCGCGTTGCGAAGACTCTGGTAACCGAACCGCCGCTGACGCTTGTGGATGGAGGCGCGATTGCGGCGAACGTGGACGCGGAGCTGGATGAACTGCGCTCGGTGTCGACCGACGGACGGCAGGCAATTGCGGCCATAGAGGATCGCGAGCGGCATCGGACCGGGATCGGGTCGCTGAAGGTGCGTTATAACTCGGTCTTCGGCTACTACATTGAGATTACGAAGGCGAACCTGGCGCTGGCTCCAGACGACTACGAGCGCAAGCAAACGCTCGTGAATGCTGAACGATTTACAACGCCGGAGCTCAAGGAGTACGAGCGAAAGATCCTTACGGCGCACGACCGCAGCATCGAAATTGAAAGGCGGATCTTTGCGGAGCTAAGAAAATCTGTGCTCGATAGCGCGGGAAGGATTCGCCGGAGCTCGGCGGCCGTGGCCGAGGCGGACATGCTGGCGTGTTTCGCGTTTTTGGCCGCAGGCCGGCGGTACGTGCGCCCGCAATTGACCGAGGAACCGGTGCTCGAAGCTGTCGCGGCGCGGCATCCGGTGATCGAGCAATGGATGGAAGTGACGCGCGAAGGTCGATTCATCGCCAACGACCTCTACTTTTGCGCTCACCACAACTCTGTTCCAAAAACTGAGGGCGCGGCAGCACCGAGTTTGCTGTTGGTGACCGGACCGAACATGGGCGGCAAAAGCACATACCTGCGGCAGGCGGCGATGCTGGTGCTGATGGCGCAGATGGGGTCCTTTGTGCCTGCAGAGAGCCTGCGGCTTGGGTTGGTCGATCGCATCTATACGCGAATCGGCGCGAGCGACAATGTGGCCCGCGGGCGATCGACCTTTATGGTCGAGATGACTGAGACGGCCACGATTTTGAATACGGCGACAAACCGGTCGCTGATCTTACTCGACGAGATGGGCCGCGGGACAGCAACTTTCGACGGGCTGAGTTTGGCTTGGGCGACGGTCGAATATTTACATGCGGAGATCGGCGCGCGGACTCTGTTTGCAACCCACTATCACGAGTTGACAATGCTGGCCGAAAAGTTGCCGCGGGTGCGCAATTTGCGCGTGGGCGTGAAAGAGACGCCCAGCGGAATCGTATTTCTGCATAACATTGAGCCGGGCGCGGCGAGCAAGAGCTATGGAATTGAAGTGGCGCGTATCGCGGGACTGCCAGCGGTGGTGATCGAGCGCGCCAAGCACGTGCTTCGACAACACGAGAAACAGGAACGCCAGAGCGTGCAGGTAGAGACAGAAGCCGAGCCGATGCAGTTGACAATTTTTACTCCGCTCTCGCAGAAGATTGTGGACCGCATTGAGGCTACTGACGTGAATTCGCTCACTCCGCTGCAGGCGCTGAACTTGCTTGAAGAGTTGCAGCAAGAGCTAAAGGAGAAAGGATGACGGCGAGTTTGCGCCAGGCTGCCGGAAGTTTACTTGTCGTGGGGCTCGGCGCGATGGAGTTGACGGCGCTGGAGCGGGCGTGGCTGAAGCTGGTGCGACCCGCGGGGATTATATTGTTCCGGCGCAATATTGCCGACGCTGCTCTAACGCGGTTGCTGCTCGGCGAAGCGACGGCCCTTTGCGCACCGCATCCGCTCCGTTGCGTTGATGCAGAGGGTGGCACAGTAGACCGGCTGCGTGATGCGCTCGCTCCCATGCCGTCAGCGCAGGCGGTGGCACGGGCCGCGCGGAATTTGCCGAAAGCGAAATTGGCACGCGAACACGGAGAGCTCATCGCGCGCGAGGTGAAGGCCTTCGGCTTCAATACGACGCTGGCGCCCGTGCTTGATCTCGGGTTGCCCGAGTCGGCGAAGGTGATGGGGCCGCGCTGTGCCGGGGCCTCGGCCGGCGAAGTCGTCGCGTATGCGCAGGAGTTTTTTCCGGGACTGGCGTCGCAGCGAGTCATGGGTTGCGCCAAGCACTTTCCAGGGCTTGGCGGTGGAACGCTCGACTCGCACCTTGAAACGCCTTCCATTGGGCGCACGTGGGCGACTTTGTGGCGCGAGGATCTGGAGCCTTACCGCGCGCTGCGCGATCAGATTCCGATGGTGATGATCAACCACGCGGCATATCCCGCGACTGCCGGGAAAGAGTGCCCGGCAAGCGTCTCGCGTTTCTGGATCGAGACCGTGCTACGGCGCCGGATCGGCTACAAAGGGATTGTTTTCTCCGACGATTTGGAGATGGGTGGCGTGCTGAAGTTCATGCCGATTGAGGACGCCGCGGTCGAAGCAGTGCGCGCGGGGACCGACATGATTGAAATCTGCCACAGCGCGGAGCTGATTCTGCGCGCATATGAGGCGCTCATATCCGAGAGCGAACGCTCGGCGGTGTTCCACAAATTGCTGCTCGATCGGGCGCGCCAGTCGGAGCGGAAACGGGCAAGGTTTGTCTCTTCCAGGTTTTCGGCGGTACCGAACCCGCGGCAATTCGACGCGCTTCGCAGGCAAGTTCTCAAATTCGGCGAGATGGTGGCAGCAGCGGTTCCGGCACAAGAGGCGGCGAGCGGATGAAGGTGAAAGCGATGACGGTCGCCGGCGTCATGAGCGGCACTTCGGCTGACGGGATTGATGTTGCAGTGGTGCGCATCGCGCCGGGAAGGTCGCGGCCGAAAATCGACTTGCTGGCGCACGAAGCGTTCTCGTTTCCCACGGCGCTGCGTATAAGAATTCTGGCCGCGATGAATGCGCGGTCGACTTCGACGGCAGAACTAGCACGGCTCAACTGGCGGCTGGGACTTGCGTATGCCGAAGCTGTGAAAGGAACCGCAAAGCGTCATAAGCTGGCTCTCGATCTCGTGGGTTGCCACGGTCAGACGCTCTACCATCAGGCGCGCGCCGAATCGTACGCGGGAGAAAAGTTCGCCTGCACGTGGCAGGCCGGTGAGGCGCAGGCAATTGCCTTGGAGCTTCGGGTGCCTGTGGTTTCGAATTTTCGCCCTGCCGACATGCTGGCCGGTGGGCAGGGCGCACCGCTTGTTCCGCTGCTTGACTACGTATTGTTCGCCGATGGCAAACGTGGCCGGATCCTGCAAAATATTGGGGGCATCGCAAACCTGACGGCCATCCCCGCGGGCGCCGGGCCCGATGCAGTTGTTGCCTTCGACACGGGACCGGGAAATATGGTGATTGACTGGCTGGCGCAGAAGCTTTTCAACAAACCGTTCGATCCGAACGGTGCTCTAGCCGCCGACGGCCAAGTGCTCGCTCCGGTTCTGCGAGCGGCGCTTCGCAATCCCTATTTCCGGCTCGAACCTCCCCGGAGTGCAGGGCGCGAACAGTTTGGCCATGAATATGCGCCCCGATTTCTGGCGGCGTGCCGCAAGCAAAGCAAGAATCCAAAAGACGCGCTGGCGACGGCGGCGGCATTCACGGCGGAGAGCATCGCTCGAAGCTACGAGCTGTTTGCGATGCCGAAGATGAGCGGCTTCGGCGTGGATTTTATTGTTTCGGGTGGTGGCGCGCGCAACAAAACACTGATGGGGATGCTGGCGGCGCGGCTTGGGCCGCTCGGATGCAAGCTCGAGGCCATCGACAAGTTTGGAATGCCGGCAGAGGCCAAGGAAGCGGCGGCATTTGCGTTGCTGGCCTGGCACACGTGGCATCGGCTGCCGGGAAACATTCCTTCGGCGACGGGGGCGAACCGTGCAGTAGTGCTTGGTCAGGTCACGTATGTATAGGACTGCCGCGCCGACCGGATAGAAGCGCAGCAGATTCTAGCGCACGATTTGCCGGCTTTTAATCTTTGGGTATCTCGACACACTCGTCCTGCATAACCGGCGGCTCATCACCGTTGTCCCTTCGCCGTCAGGAAGTTATACGTTTTTGATACCGCTGATCTGGCTCGGAACTGAATCGGAACCGGACTGTAGATTGTTTGTTCCCCGTCACAGTTTTTCCTTGCGCGCCTCTGCTACGATAAGGATGATTGCGGTTCCCGCGGCGCGGCTGATTTCCGGCCTTTCGAGGATCTGAGCGCAAAAGCAGCCGGAGCCACCCAAGAAAAGGAGATTCATATGCCTCTTGTATCCATGCGACAGCTCCTCGATGAGGCGGCCAAGGGCCAATACGGCGTCGGCGCGTTCAACGTCAACGATATGGAACAGATTCAGGCCATCATGATCGCCGCGCGGCAGACCAAATCGCCGGTCATCGCCCAGGCCAGCCGCGGCGCGCGCGCATTTGCTGACGACCTCTATCTTTTCCGGCTCATCCAGGCCGCAGCCGAACTCAATCCAGACATTCCCATCGCCATGCACCAGGATCACGGCAACAGTTTTGACACCTGCAAGAGCGCCATCGCGCTGGGCTACACCTCGGTGATGATGGATGGTTCACTGCTCGAGGACGGCAAGACCCCTTCGACCTTTGAACAGAATGTGGACGTGACCCGCCGTGTGGTGGACTACGCGCATGAGCGCGGCGTCACGGTGGAAGGCGAGATCGGCGTGCTTGGCGGTGTGGAAGACGGCCATGGCGCAGGCGGTTCCGGCCTTGAACACGTAACCGATCCGGACCAGGCGGTTGAGTTCGCCGAGCGCACGGGCGTTGACGCGCTCGCCATCGCCA
>CAZKJB010000044.1:0-17152 GCA_964552975.1 uncultured Occallatibacter sp.
ACGAGCACGCCCCAACCGCAGCGTGACAAAAGGCCTCGAAAAACCCGCCGCCTAAGCCCCACCAAATCAATGGCCGAATCTCACCGATCCGGCTGTTCCAGAAGGTGTGGGTTGTGAAACAAATCTGCATCAGATTCATCAAGCCCAGCCTGCCACCACAACCTGAGAATCGAAGTCGCCGAGAGCGCGAACTTTGCGTGCAGCCGGAGCAGCATCTTGCAATGCAGCTTGGCAGGCTCCAGGGGGTGCTGGTCAAATGTATCTCACTGCTCATGCTGGGTGGCATCGTCTCGGCCACGCACTCACATGGTTCGCCATCTGACTGCAGGCGAACAGTTGGTGAATGAAGAAAGGTTGCGTTAGTGTATCCGGCTTGTTTCTGGGGAGAGGTGTCTCCCACCCCAAACAGTTTCTTGTTGCTTAACTTTCAGGTTAAGGAGTAGCTTAACGGACCTCTCACCTCCGAACCGGATTGCCTGGGCCAGAGCCTTCCTCATCGCTGACAGGTGCGAGCACAGGGGGGCATATGAAGGGGTCTGTTCTGGAAGGCATGGCCGGTCCGGGAATCCGTTTCGCTTTTCTCTCCTTATTCATCTTGGGCGTTGCCATTCCCGCCTGGGCGGGGCAATCGGGCACTGCTCCTCCGTCCACTCGTGCCGTCGCTGCCTCCGTCGCGTCAGGGGTGGCTGCGCCGGCGGCCAAGCCTCACGCCCCGGCCGGGCAAGCAGTTTCGGCTGGCGCATCCGCGGCCAAGGGAAGCCAGGAGGGAATCAAGATCCACGGCCACTGGACCATCGAGGTGAAGAATCCCGACGGCAGGCTGGTGACGCATCGCGAGTTTGAGAACTCGCTCGCCCCCGCCGGTGCTGGAGCGTCGCTTTTGGCCGCTATCTTGGGCGGTGTTGCAACTCCGGGCAGTTGGATGATCCAAGTCAGGGACTCAGCCACTAACACTACGAACGTTACCAACATGATTGGCATAGCACAGTTCAACACCTACGCTTATTCCTATTGCAACGGCAACGCCGGGCCTTACTATGAGGAGAATTGTTCCGCAACGCCGCTGGTGGTAACCGCCCCCGTATACAATCTCGGCAGTCCATCAGGCAATCCCTCTTTTACGGGAACCACCTTGACCCTGGCTGGATCCGCAGCAGTGCCCGCGGCCTTCACTGCTGCTTCCATCGGCTATGTCGAGACAGACAACATCCCTTGCACGGGATCCACGCCTCAAGCGTGTCTATTGCTCCCCCCCAGCGCGCCCTCCCCGGGAGGGTTTTTTACGTTTACCGAGAGAAACCTAATTGGCCCCGACGCTAACGGCGACCCACCGCCGGTGCCCGTCGCCGTCGGGCAAACTGTCAACGTAACCGTAGTGATCAGCTTCCAGTAGCTTCCGGCAGTGTCCCTCGGGCTTTGCAGTCCGCAGGTGACGTGAAGGCACAGGAGGCTGAGAGATGAGCGGCGGCAGGCGGAGCGGCAAATTCGGGAGGCGAGCGGCAGAAGTTTCCTGCGCTGCGCTCCTGTTGGCCGGGCTGGCGGCAGGGAGCCGCTGGCATCGCTCCGCGACGTTCGCCCACGAGGTTCCGCCGGAAACAAGTCAGGCGTCGAGCGCTCTCACTGCAAACCGCCCTTCGAGCGCGCCCCCGCCGGCCGTTCAATCGGCCCCGACCGCGCGGCATTGGGCGAAGCAAGCCCAATCTTTCAAGGCCGGCGCTTCCGCACTTCACGCCGCTGTGACGCCGCCGGCGGTGAAACCGCCAGTATCGGGTGAGCGGGCGATGCAAGCGTACGCTGCGCTGCCGATGTCGTTTGAGGCAAACAAAGGCCAGAGCGATCCGCATGTGAAGTTTCTCGCCCGCGGACCCGGCTACACGCTCTTCCTCACGGAGAAAGAGGCTGTGCTAACGCTGCCGGACGATCCCGTCACTCCTCTAAACGCACACTCAAAGCAAGCCTCTGCGCGGAATGGGGTCCTTCATCGCAAAGTGATTGAATCTCCCCGGCCGGTGCGCTCGGTGCGGCTGAAGTTTGTGGGTGCGAGCACGCCAAAGGCAATCGACGGCCGCAATCAACTACCCGGCAAAACGAATTACTTTATCGGGAACGACCCGAAAGAGTGGCACACGAACGTGCCGACCTACTCGGCGGTTGCGTACAGCGGTCTCTATGCCGGTGTCGATGCGGTCTTCCACGGCGACAACCAGCGGCTGGAATTCGATTACAACGTGGCTCCGGGAGCCGATCCGCATGCGGTCGCGCTGCAAGTTGAGGGGGCACAGCGGATTCGTTTGAATCGCGCGGGCGATGTTCTGCTTGGCATCGATGCAAAGCGCGATGTGGTGATGGGCAAACCGCACATCTATCAGCAAACGAACGCAGGACCGCGCGAAGTGGAGGGGCATTATGTGCTCACGGCCGGCAACCGGATTACGTTCGCGGTTGGCCCGTACGATCATGCACAGGCGCTGGTGATCGACCCGATCATCTCCTATTCCACGTACCTGGGCGGCAGTCTGGAAGACTTTCCGTTTGCAATCGCGGCGGATTCATCGGGCAGCGCGTATGTCGTCGGCGAGACCTATTCCTCGAATTACCCAACCACCTCGGGCTCATATCAGCCGTCCTGCCTGGAGGCCGGAAAGATGACGTGCCCGCCGGGAACAGCGTATGTTACCAAGCTAAGCCCGGATGGCAGCTCACTGATTTACTCCACCTTCATCAACGATCGCACCAGTCAGGACTATGCAACCGGAGTTGCCGTTGATTCGTCGGGCAGCGCGTACGTGCTCGGCGCCGAGAGGGGCGAGGCGGATTTCCCAACGACAGCAAACGCCTACCAGCGCACGTGCAACGGCGGAGGGAGCCTGGGCACGCAAATGTTCGTTGCCAAGCTCGATCCCACCGGAAGCACCCTGGAATATTCCACTTGTCTGATGAATTCCACTCCGACCCAGGAGAATCTGTATTCGATTGGAGACTCGACCCCCGGCGGAATTGCTGTGGACAGTTCCGGCGACGCGTACGTAACTGGATCGACCGATCTTGCTCAGGACTTTCCCACCACCCCGGGAACGATTGAGCCGAACTGTGTCGAGTATCAGTCGGAAGGCTGCCTGGTGGAAAACGACCCCTTTGTGGTCGAGTTGAACCCTGCCGGCACCGGCGTTTACTACTCGACGTTTCTTTCGGTTGGGGCGGCCTCGACGTCCGTAACGACTTCGGGCATAGCCGTGGATTCGTTGGGAGATGCCTATGTGATTGGCGAGGACAATGATTCGGGATTCCCGGCTGGTTCTGGCCTGATCACCACGCAGGGGTCTTACCTGCCGACTTGCACCAATGCCTGCGGTGGATTTGTTGCGGAGATCAACAGCAACGGCACAGCCCTGGTTTACTCCACGTATTTGGCGAATGTCAGCGACTACGTCAACCCGGCGGGGATCGCGGTCGACCAGAACGGCGAGGCGTATGTGACCGGTTACACCGACTCTACCGATCTTGCGACTACGCCGGGCGTGCTTCAGGGTTCCTTCACCGCGCCGGGTGCGTCGATGGCGAACGGGGAGGACGGATTCGTCATCAAGATGGCGGCCCTGGGTAAGTCCTACGTATACGCCACTTATCTCAGCGGGATGTCCTACGATACGGAGGGTGGGGGAATCGGCGTCGATGCGGCGGGAGATGCCTTTGTCACCGGGATCGCAGATCAAGGATTCCCGACAACACCGCTCGCGTGGGAGACCACGGCTGTGGCAGGGCCGAACCAGGCATTCTTTGCCGAACTTGACCCGAATGGTGCGACGCTGTTGTATTCGACGTACCTGGCGGGGACCACGGGCGATTCCTTCAATATAGCGGCGGGGTCCAGCCAGGGCGTTTCCTATCTGGCGACGGACCCGCTAGGCAATGCCTACGTGATCGGGCAAACCGAGTCGCCCAACTTTGCGACAACCTCCGGAGCGTACGAGAGGAATACGCCGATCGCGAGCGGAGGCACGGGCGCTACCGGTTTCGTCGTCAAATTCACGGTTCCGCAACTCGCTATCTCGCCGGGGACACTTGCGCAGGGCAGCCCGAATACCGCGTACTCGCAGATCAATCTCTCGGCGACGGGAGGCCTTGGGATTGTGACGTTCAGAGTGACGGCGGGATCGCTGCCCAATGGAATGACGCTGACCTCGGCGGGCGTGCTTTCCGGAACGCCCACGCAAAACGGCACATTTCCCATTACCGTCACAGCCACGGATACGTATGGCGATACCGGGACCAAGATTTACTCGCTGCAGATTGGATGCCCAACGATTACCGTGGGTCCAACCACCCTCGCCCCCGCAACCGACGGCGTGCCATACAGTCCGGTCACCTTCACAGCTACTGGTGGTGTCAGCCCAATCATGTTCGGAATTACTCCCGGCTCCTTGCCGTCCGGATTCAACTTCGTTGCAGGTGTTCTCAGCGGAAAGGCCACCACCCAGACGGGCAGCTTTCCGCTTGTCATCACGGCAACCGACTCGAATGGCTGCATGGGCACGATCACCGACACCCTGACAATCAACGCGGTCGGGGGACAGCCGGCCGTAGTGATGGACAACGAGACCATTACAGTGACAGACACGGTCCCTGACGATCCCGAGACGATCGCGGTAACGGATACGGTCTTGGTCAGCGCCTCTTCGGGCTCACTCACGCAGACAATCACCTTCCCGCCGCCTCGGCCGGTCGTCTATGGCTCAGGGGCCATTGCATTATCCGCCACCGCCAGTTCCAGCCTGCCTGTGAGTTTTAGCCTTGTGCCGGGCTCCACGGGCGGGGCGCTCTCAGGTGCGAACAGCAACATCCTAAACATCACTGGCGCAGGCCTGGTGAGGGTCATTGCGTCCCAGGGAGGCAACAGTAGCTATGCACCGGCGTCCAGCGTTGAACAGGATATTACGATCTTGCCTGCGACCCTGATCGTTACCGCGTTGCCTGCAACTAGAACCTACGAAGGCCCCGACCCGACGTTCACAACGAGTATCACAGGCCTGGTGGGTGCCGATACGCTGACCAACGTCCTTATTGGGAGCCCGACATTCAGTGTCGCCTCGGATCTTGGCACTACGCCGGCCGGCACCAACCTCACCGTCGATCTTAACGTTGGCAATCTCACACTCAATTCTCCCAACTACGTATTATCGTTAGTTCCAAGTACGCTTACTGTGGTCTGCTGCCAAGTGCAGGCGATCGCACCGGCTTCCGTGTTGCCCGCGGGTTTCCATCTTCCTGTTAGCACACCCCTTTCACTGACGGCCACCGCATCGTCGGGCCTGCCCTTGACCTACACGGTCATCTCAGGCCCAGGAGTCATCAACACTGACCCTGCCGGCGGCTTTACGCTGACTGCAACCGGTAGCACCCCGATCACGGTGCAGGTGAACCAGGCTGGAAATAACAACGTCGCGCCAATCACAGGCGTCACTTTCACCGTCAATGGGCCAGTTACGATCAACCCTGGCACAATCGTGCCCGCCGCCGTTGTCAGCGCAGCGTACGGCCCGGCCAGGTTCACCGCGAGCGGCGGCACGGCGCCTTATACCTGGAGTGCCACCGGATTGCCGCCAGGCCTCACCATCGGCAGCTCCACAGGCATCGTCTCCGGCATACCCAACTCAGCCGCAGGCTCACCTTACTCCGTCGTCATTACGGTCACGGATTCGCTCGGCAGCACGGCGTCCATACCCTACACCATTACGGTGTTGCCATGAAGAACGGCCAGTTGGCAGGCAGCAGAACGGATCAGCGAGGTTCGCAAAGGCATGAGGATGCAGACGCGATGAGAACACGGAAGACCTACACACGGATTGGTGTGGCCGGACCTCTCGCAGGTCTCGGGGCCCTGGCGCTTTTGCTGGCCGGGTGTGCGACCAACCGTGGAGAGGATTCTGCAACTGCTGTCCCTGTGCCCATACCTGTCAAACGCATTCCCTCGGGCTCGGTCTATGGAGGCCAACAGCCGGTCTCCGGAGCGACCATCCAACTCTATGCTGTCGCCACCACGCCAAAAGGAGCAGCAACCCCTCTTATCAACGCGACGGTTACAACAGCTCAGGACGGAACCTTCACCATCACCGGG
Organism: uncultured Occallatibacter sp.; assembly: GCA_964552975.1. Classification (GTDB taxonomy): domain Bacteria; phylum Acidobacteriota; class Terriglobia; order Terriglobales; family Acidobacteriaceae; genus Telmatobacter. The sequence goes on from CAZKJB010000044.1 coordinate 6,116, forward strand.
GACTACAGCTGCACAGGCAATCCCCTCGTCTACATCGTCGCTATCGGTGGCAATCCTGGCGGCGGCAACAATTCCGCTCTCGCGCTGATGGCCGCTCTTGGCCCCTGCAACAACCTGACTCCGTCCGCGTTCATCTCCATCAACGAGCTCACCACCGTTGCCTCGGTCTATGCGCTAGCGCCGTTTATGTCCGGTTATACGAACGTGGGCGCCGCGAGTACCAATGCGGCCGGCATTGCAAACGCCTTTCAAACCGTGAACTCACTGGTGAATACCGCGACCGGTACCGCCCCTGGCCCTGGTCTGCCCGCCAATGGAGCGCCGCCCACAACGGAGCTCTTCACCCTGGCCGACATCCTCTCGAGCTGCGTCAACTCGAACGGTGTGGGCTCACCCTGCACGAGCCTGTTCAGCGCGGCAACCCCAGCCGCCGGCACTGCTCCAACCGATACCATCGGCGCCGCTCTGAATATTGCGAATTATCCGGGTAACAACGTGATTGCACTCTTCAGTCTCGTCGCGCCCAACCCTCCGTTCCAGCCGACCGTCGCAACGGTGCCTAACGACTGGACCGTTGCCGTCAACTATGCCGATCCAAGCTTGCAATCACCATTCGGCCTTGCCATCGACGCGGCCGGCAACGCATGGGTGACCAACGAAGGCGGCGCTTCAGTGACGAAGCTCAGCCCCGTCGGCGTGGTGCTTTCCGGAGCGACTGGCTTCAACGGCGGCGGGCTGCTCGCCCCCAAGGGAATCGCCATCGACATGAGCGGCAACGCCTGGATCGCGAACGCCGGCGGCAGCTCTGTCGTCAAACTCAGCGCCGCGGGCTCCGTCCTATCGGGCACCGGCGGCTTTACCGGCGGAGGTATCAATGCACCGGTCGCCCTGGCTCTGGATAGCCGGAGCAATGTGTGGGTCGCCAATTTCAGCGGCAATTCGGTCAGCGTATTGTCCAGCACTGGAACTGCCAACGGCGCAAGCCCGCTGACCGATGCGGGCGCCATCGTCAGCCCGACCGGCATCGCCATCGACCGAAATGGCTATGCCTGGGTCAGCAATGGCGGCGCGAACAATGTGATCTTGATAGAGGGCGTGTCTGGCGGCTTCTACTCCTCATACACCGACAACGCGATCCAGGGTTCGACCGGTATTGCGGTGGATGCAAACAGTAACAAGTGGGTCGCCGCAACCGGAATTAATGCAGTCAGCTCGTTCAGCGTCCTGACCGGCGCGGCTGCCATCAGCCCGGTTCGCTCGGCTGGACTGAATCTCCCCACTGGTGTGGTGACCGATGGAGCAAGCAACATTTGGGTCACCAACGGCGTCGCGGCCGGTAGCGTCGCGAAACTCAATTCGAGCGGCTCTGTGCTCTCGCCAAGCACTGGCTTCGGATCACTGAACACGCCCGTCGGCATTGCGGTCGATGCCTCCGGAAACCTCTGGACGGCGAATCTTGGAGACAACAGCGTCACTGAGTTCGTGGGCATCGCTTCGCCCGTTACCACGCCACTCGCAGTGAACGTCGGGCCATGAGAAGAGTCGCGGGACTAGATTTGGGTCTGCTCACTGACGTTTTGTAGCGCGGTTAGCGAACCTGCCCTCGTTTTCGGCAACTTCGATTCTCAGGTTGTGGTGGCAGGCTGGGCTTGATGAATCCGATGCAGATTTGTTTCCTAACCCACACCTTCTGGAACAGGCGGTTCGGAGAGATCCGGCTGTTCCAGAAGGTGTGGGTTGTGAAACAGGGCCAACTTCGCTATGGGTGGCGATAAACCCGAGCAGAACTGCGATCACGGATGCCATGACAACAACTCAACATAAGCCGACTTACTGCTACCCATCCGGCTATCGATGAGTGCACCGATCGAGGTTCGTCCCTCTTTTGCTTACCTCCCTCAGTCAACAGCGTCTTTGACCCCAAGAGGCATCGGAGCATTGGCGTCCCCCCGAATTCTCTATTGCGCTCTTGACACTCAAGCAACTTCCCTTGATTGTCAGTAAAGAGGTCACGGACTTCGGTCTATGGCGGATAAACGAGAGTCAACATCACCGAAAAGGCGGAAAGCGAAAGGCAAAGCAACAGACATCGCAGTCGTTCAAGAATCCCTGCGGCCCTATGCGATTGCGGACAAACTGCGAACGCTGCGTCTGCGCCGCAGCATGGGTCTTGCTCAATTGGCTGAACACACTGGATTTTCGTCAGCCATGTTGTCGCGGCTGGAAAACGGCCGGCTGGTGCCGACGCTGCCGACGCTGACACGAATTGCCCTGGTATTCGGTGTCGGACTGGACTACTTCTTCAGCGATCCCAGAAAGCGCCATGTGGTGGCCGTGATACGGAGCGACGAGCGGAAGGTATTTCCATCCGACCCGAAATCGACTGATGTTCCGTGGCACTTCGAAAGCCTGGACTTCCGGGTGAACGAGAGAAAGCTGAGCGGTTATCTGGCGCATTTTCATCCGCTGCCGGCGGATAAAGTGGCGCCGCATTATCACCAGGGAGTGGAGCTGCTGTACCTCATTGAGGGGAAACTCGAAATGAAGATCGGGGTTGAGACCTTCCAGCTTTCGGCGCGCGATTCCATCTATTTCGATTCCGTGCAGAAGCATACGTATCGCAGCCTGGTGAAGACTCCCTGCACCGCGATTGTGGTTACGACGGGAGCTCCGCGATAAAGCGGATGCTGACGTGCGCCGGGCGCGCTTGTCAGAGGGCCTGTTTTACTCATGCGCAATGAGCAAGGAATTGATTGCATAGAAAGCAATCAATTCATCTGCGCAAGCTCGACCGAAGCTATTTGCCCGGGCATCCGCTCTACAGTCGAGTCATGAGCCAGTACCGAAACGGGGGCCAAAGATCTGTAGTGGTTGTGGGAGCGGGCCCAGGGGGGTTGGCTGCTGCCATGCTCATGGCCCAGCGCGGATTCCGTGTCCAGGTGTTTGAGAAACAGGACGTCATCGGCGGACGCAACGCCGAATTGAGCCTCGGCGAGTATAGCTTCGATCTCGGTCCAACCTTCCTGATGATGAAGTTTCTCCTCGACGAACTCTTTGCGGAAGGAGGACGGGACTCGAGCAGGTACCTGCAATTCAGGCAACTCGACCCGATGTACGCGCTCCATTTCCCAGATAAACGCATGTGTGTGCGCTCGCAGCCGGAAGCGATGAAGGAGGAAATAGAAAAACATTTTCCGGGAGAAGGCGCCAACTTCGACCGTTTTCTCAAACGGGAAAGTCTGCGATTCAAGAAGCTCTATCCCTGCCTGCGAAAGCCCTACGGCACCGTGTCCAGCATGATGAGCCCAACGCTGCTTGCTGCTGTGCCCCACATCGCTACCGGCAGATCTCTCTACAGTGTGCTGAGCGATTATTTCCGGTCGGAAGAACTTCGCCTGGCTTTCACGTTTCAGTCAAAGTACCTGGGCATGTCTCCGTGGGACTGTCCGGGCCTCTTTACGATGATTCCGTACACGGAGCACGCCCACGGCGTATATCACGTGATGGGCGGGCTCTCGCGGATTACTCAGGCCCTGGCCACGGTGAGCCGTGAGGAAGCTGCTGAGATTCACACTTCGTCGCCGGTCGCGCGCGTTCTGGTGGATGGCCGCCGCGCGATAGGAGTGGAACTGGCAGACGGCGAGAAAGTCTATTGTGACGACGTCATCATCAATGCAGATTTCGGGCATGCGATGGCTACGCTCTTCGACGAGAACGATCTCGGCAGCTACAAGCCTTCGACGCTGCGCAAGAAGAGGTTTTCGTGTTCGACCTTCATGATGTACCTGGGGCTCGATCGCGCTTACGATGCCGAACATCACACCATCGTCTTCGGACGCGACTACAAGAAGAACATCGAGGCGATCACGAATGGCAGCGGCAGCTTCGAAGACATGTCGCTTTACATCCGTAATTCCTGCAAAACCGATCCATCGGGCGCGCCGGCCGGCCATTCCGCGCTCTATATTCTGGTTCCGGTAGCCAACAACAAGAGCGGCATTGACTGGGAGGAGCATAAGCAGGAGATGCGGAATTACATTTTTCGCACTCTGCGAGAGCGCACTGCTTATGGAGATGTGACGCCGCACATTCAGCAGGAGAGAATCATCACTCCGCAAGACTGGGAGCGCAAACACTCGGTCTTCCTTGGCGCAACATTCAACATGGCGCACAGCTGGAACCAGATGCTGTACATGCGCCCGCACAACCAGTTCGAGATGTTTTCAAACTGCTACCTAGTAGGCGGTGGCACGCACCCTGGCAGCGGGCTGCCGACCATTTTCGAGTCGGCTCGCATTTCAGCCAATCTCATCTGCCAGAAATATGAGATTCCTCATCCGGCCGCAAAGCCATTGGAGCTTGCGCTCGCATGAGACCAACCGACGCGAATCGGATTTTGGCGCGGGCCCGTGAGGCACAGCCGGCATGGGCGAAGCTTGGCGTGTCACGGCGCTGCTCCATTCTCGGCCGTCTGCGTCGCGCCATCATACTCGAATGCGAGCCGATCGCGGAGTTAATTGCCCGCGAGACGGGGAAGCCTTCTCTTGACGCGCTTTCCGGAGACGTAATGGTAACGCTGGAGACGATGCGATATTACGAAGCACACTCCCCTAAGGTCCTGCGCCCCCGAAGAGTGGGCATGCCAGGCTTCTTCTTTCGCGGAGCGCGTTTCGAGTCGTATATGGAGCCTCACGGAGTCGCTCTGATCTTTGGCCCATCCAATTACCCCTTCCAGCTCTCGATGGTTCCCATGATTACTGCGCTCACAGCCGGCAATGCAGTGGTTCTCAAGTGCTCTGAGCGCACTCCGGAAACGGCGGCTCTGATAGCGAGGCTCTGTGCCCAGGCAGACCTACCGCCAGATCTGGTCCAGGTGTTGCACGACAGCCCGGAGGCATCGTCGGCACTGATCGATGCTGGGCCTGACATCATCCTCTTTTCGGGCAGCAGCCGCCACGGCCGATCCGTGGCCGAACGTGCGGCACAATATCTGATTCCGGCCATTCTGGAGCTCGGCGGAAAAGACGCGGCCCTCGTCTTTGCAGACTGTCATATGGAGCGCGCCCTTGAAGGCATTACTTACGGCGCATTTCTGAATGCCGGACAGGTATGCGTTGGTATCAAGCGGGCATATGTGGAGGCATCGATTTACGCCGAGTTTGTCGCACGGATGAGCCAACGCATTGCGCATCTGCGTGTGGGCAACGATGCGACTGCGGACCTGCACCCAATTGCCGGGGCTAAGGCAACCGAGCTGCGCGCCCAGATCGAGGAGGCACTTGCCCGCGGCGCGACTCTTCACAGTCCGCAGGAGAACAGTAGCGCACTCGGGAGCGAGCCGGTGCTGCTTAGCGGCGTTCCCGCCGATTCCCGCATTCTTACCGAGGAGTGCTTTGGTCCGGTGCTGTGTCTTGCACCGTTCGCCGATGAGCAGGAGGCGGTAAGACTTGCCAACGACAGTGCCTTTTCCCTGAGCTCAAGTGTCTGGACGCGAGATCGTGCGCGTGCACGACGTATAGCTACGAGCATCTCAGCGGGAAGTTGTGCCATCAACGATGTGATTCGAGTGATTGCCAATCCCTTTGCACCGTTCGGAGGCAACCGCCTTAGCGGCTACGGCCGCTACCACGGTCCGGAAGGACTTCACGCGTTCTCGAGGGTCCGAACCGTGATGCGGGCCAGCGACAGGCGTACGAGAGAAATCAATTGGTTTCCATATTCCGACCGCACCAGACGTCAACTCGTCAGCCTGCTTCGATTCCGCCACGGGCAAGCAGGCTTTGCCGCGCGTCTGATTCGGATGGTTATGCCCCTTCTTTTGGTCGCTGTCTTCAGCACCATTCTGGCCGCGCAGTCGAAACCAGCAACAAATCTCACGGTAAATGTACATCTGACGAACGACGCACATGGAGATTTGGCTTACTTGGTGTTCAGTTCGCCCTCGGGATTCCCTGGGGACCGTAACAAGGCAGTCATGCATGGCTTCTTGCCAATTCCGGCGGGAGCACAGTTGATGAGCATCGAGACCGACCTCCCGCCGGGGACTTACGCCGTCAGCGTGTATGAAGACCTGAACGGCAACCACAAGCTCGATCACAACGTCCTGGGCATTCCTCAGGAGCCGGTCGGAGCATCGAACAATCCCAAGTCACGTATAGGTCCACCCCGCTTCGACGAGTGTTCATTTCAAATTGGCAGTACCTCCACAGACATCACCATCACCCTGGTGCGAGGATTATGAGCGCCGTTAGGAAGAAGCGCGTAGTTGTCGTCGGAGCAGGGCTCGGCGGCATGTCAGCAGCAATTATGCTGGCCCGCACCGGCTTTCAGGTGACCTTGCTTGAAAAGAATTCCCATCTGGGCGGCAAGCTGAATCAATTGCAGACCCGGGGATTCAGCTTTGATCTGGGTCCATCCATTTTCACCCTGCCACAGATCTTCCGGCCCATCTTTGAGGGCGACGGCAAGCGACTGGAGGATTACATCACGCTCCAGCGGGTCGATCCACAATGGCGCAATCTCTTTGAGGACGGAACTGTTCTTGATCTATGGGAAGACCGAGAGAAGATGCGGGCGGAACTGGCGCGCTTTGGCTCGCAGGTTACCCGTGAATACGATGACTTTCTGGCCTACTCTCGCCGCCAGTACGAGATTGTGGAGCGCGGTTACCTAAGTCGCGGTCTCGATACGTTCGGCCAATTCCTTCGCTTTTATGGGTTGAAGGATGGGCGCGATCTCGACTATCTGGGGTCGATGGCGGGCAGCATTCGCAAGCGATTGAGCAATCCGTACCTTCGCGACATCTTCGAGTATTTCATCAAATACGTCGGATCGAGCGCACTGGATTCGCCGGCGTTCATGAACCTGATGCCGAATATCCAGATGGAGTTCGGGCTCTGGTACGTCGCCGGCGGGCTCTACCAATTGGCCCACGCTTTCCACCGCCGGTTGGACGAATGCGGAGTGAGCATGCGCCTGGGGCACGAGGTTACCCGGATCGATCACGATGGCGGCGCCGTCACAGGCGTGCACGGGCGCGACTCCAGCGGGGGCACCGGGTATTTTGAGGCCGACTACGTGGTCTCCAACATGGAGGTGATTCCGGCCATGCAAAAGCTGCTCGATGCGCCGCACGCGGCGATGGATAAACTGCGCGGCTTTAAGCCCTCCTGCTCCGGAATTATTCTTCACCTCGGCCTCGATCGCGTGTACCCACAGCTTGCACATCATAACTTCTTCTATTCGAACGATCTGCATGCGCACTTCCGCCGCGTGTTCCGAGAAGGCCGCCTTCCCGACGATCCCACTCTTTACGTCGTTGCGCCGACGCGGACCGATCCATCGCAGGCTCCCCCCGGCTGCGACAACATCAAGATACTGCCGCACATTCCTGCGCTCGATGACCGTCGACTAACAACCCGGGAAGACTATATGGCGCTCAAGGAAACCTGTCTCGACAAACTGGAGCGCATGGGCCTTACCGATCTACGCCGCCACATCGTCGTCGAGGATTTCTGGACCCCGTTCGACATCGAGGCACGCTATGGCTCGAACCGCGGCTCCATTTACGGCGTGGTTTGCGATCGGCGACGCAACTTCGCCTTCAAGGCTCCCAAACAGAGTTCCCTGTTCGGCAATCTGTTCTTTGTTGGCGGCAGCGTGAATCCTGGCGCGGGCATGCCGATGGTTACGCTCAGTGGTCAGCATGTTGCGCGGATGATCACGGAACACAATGCGGGTAAAAAGCGATGATTCTACCCGCCCTCACGATCGCACTCGGGCTAATCGCCGGCTTTCTGCTGATCCGGCATATTCCCCCGTGTCCACCAGCTGAGGCGCGTAGTCAGGAGAGTGTTTCCATCATCATCCCGGCGCGCAACGAAGAGAAAATGCTGCCGCGACTTCTTCAGTCGATCGCCGAATCGGCAACCGCGCCCCTAGAGGTGGTTGTTGTGGATGATGGCTCTACCGACAGAACCGCAGAGCTTGCGGCAGGCCTGCGTGCTCGGGTGGTCACTTCGCCAGAACGGCCTGCCGGATGGACAGGCAAGGCCTGGGCTTGCTACCAGGGCGCGCAGTGGGCCACAGGCGAAGTTCTTCTCTTCCTGGATGCGGATACGTACTTTCTGCCTGGCGGCTTGGAACGGTTGGTTTCTTGCTGGTCGCGGCAGCAGGATCGCCGTCTGGTTCTATCTGTGCTGCCTTACCACGCCACAAACGCGGCCTACGAACAGCTTTCGCTTTTCTTTAATGTTCTGATGGCTGCGGGCGCGGGCGGATTCGGCCCCCTCTCCGCTCCGCGGCTCTTCGGACAGTCGCTTTGCATTTCCAAGGATACTTATTTTTCCGCTGGAGGCCATGCGGCTGTTCGCGGCATTGTTCTCGAGAATCTTCGATGGGCAAGTAAGCTCCGTGACTGCGGCGCACGAATTATCTGCCTGGGAGGAAAGGACACGCTGCATACGCGCATGTTCCCGGATGGCTTCCAACAGATGTCGGAAAGCTGGGCAAAGGCTTTTTTTCAGGGGGCCGCGGATTCCGCACACATGGTCCTTTTCATGGCGATCGCGTGGATTTCGGCTCTCTGGTCCGCCGCGGCACTGCTCATCACCCCAGGCGACTACGGCCGGCTCGGTCCGACCGTCCTATACATTCTTTTGAGTATGCAGATCGCCTGGATGACTCGCCAGCTTGGCAGCTACCGGGTTTTTACCTGTCTGCTCTATCCGCTACCACTTGCTTACTACTGCGTTATCTTTGCGCGGTCCGCCGCGCGGCATGCCCTGGGTCGCAAAGCCATGTGGAGGGGCCGCCAGGTATGACTCTGCTCATCTGGACTGCAAACCTCATGGGTTGGCCCATCATCCACCTGGCCGTCGCGTTTGTGGCTTTGCGCCTTCCTGCACATTTGTTTGAGGATGATAGCTGGGTGACGGCCCCGCGTAGTTGGGAGCGAGAGGGACGTCTGTATCGAGACTACCTGGGGATTCGAACATGGAAGCGCCTGCTCCCTGATGGAGCGCACTGGCTGGGGGGCGTTGCCAAGAAGAGGATCAACTGCTTCGATGCATTCTGCTTTGAGCGATTCCTTCTCGAAACGCGCCGCGCTGAACTGGCTCATTGGTGCATGCTCTTCTGTTTGCCACTTTTCTTTTTGTGGAATCCACCCTGGGCGTGCGTGGTGATGACTGGGTATGCCATGGCCGCAAATCTGCCTTGCATTCTTGCCCAACGCTACAACCGTATCGTCCTTTACCGCGTGGTCCGATTTCGGCGCCGTGCAGTGGAATATCCATGAGTCAACCCAGGCAGAAGCGGGCTACAACGCCTTCGGGTCGCCGATACCTGGTTCATCTTTCGTGCGTCCCCGATGGCGACAGAGAGACGGGTCGCTATATTGCGCGAATTAATCCATGGGCTACCCGCAATAGTTCGCGGACGGACATCCGGGGGCGTGTTTTCGTCGACGAGTGCGAACTGATTGAGACCATCAATCCGCTCCTCCCTCACGGATCCGACATCAGGGATGTCTTCGAGCACATCGAGAGCCCTAGCGGCTTCTTCTATCTTCTGCGTTTGAACAGTGAAGAAGCCGCCCAATTAGGCTGGCGTCCAGAATTGACATCGGGGGATCGGGAATGAGGTTTCAGGGATGCGACTCGCCGCGATTGGTACGAAGTCTTCTGGGCTTTCACTAGTGGCCCACATGGGTGTCATTTTCAACGGCCACGTCCATGCGATCACCGATTTGTCGCCGTTGGATGCTAGGTCAGATACCGAAGGAGGAAAATGAAGATACGGGAATTCAAAAGCGAAATCTGGCTGCGGTTGCCGCCTGAAGATCTGTTTTCATTCTTTGCCGACCCCGCCAATCTCGAGACCATTACGCCGCCTTGGCTACATTTCAGAATTCTTACACTCGCACCAGTCGAAATGCGGGAGGGAGTATTGATCGATTACAAACTGTTGATTCACGGCCTGCCTCTAAGGTGGCGAACACGTATCAACGTCTGGGAACCGCCGCACGTTTTTGTGGATGAACAATTGCGCGGTCCCTATCGCAAGTGGGTTCATCAACACACCTTTGAACGTGTGGATGGTGGAACCCTGATGCGCGATTTTGTGCAGTATGCCGTCCCATTTGATTTTGCCGTGCATCGATGGCTTGTGCGTCCAGACATTGAGAAGATCTTTCGCTACCGCTCCGATCAGTTGAGAAGGCGCTTTAGCGCCCAGAAGTCCAACCGCTAAGAGCGGCATAACTCGCAGAAGGAAAGGAAAGAGATGCGCTGGATTGTCTTGTTGTTTTGGCTTCTGGTTTGTTTCGCAATCGCCGGAACGAGTGCGTCGTGGACCGGCAACGAAGTTCGCGGTTGGTACAGCACGCTGGCGCGGCCGTCCATCGCTCCGCCGAACCGGGTCTTCGGCCCGGTTTGGACTCTGCTTTACGGACTCATGGCAGTTGCGGTGTGGAAGGTCAGCATCGCAGCCCCTTCACCATGGAAGTCAGTAGCGATCACTCTTTTCATCGGTCAGCTAGCGCTCAATTTTGCCTGGTCGTTGATATTCTTCCGATGGCACCAAATTGGCTGGGCCCTCGTGGAGGTTATCGTCCTGTGGATTGGCATTCTGATGACAACACTAGCGTTCGCCCGGGTTTCGGTGATCGCAGCCTGGTTAATGGCACCTTACCTGGCCTGGGTCAGCTTCGCCAGCGTTCTCAACGAAGAGTACTGGCGACTGAACCGCTGATCCAATACGGTTGAAGCTGATTTGATGGGTGGATTCAAACCTCGATCGGTGCACTCATCGATAGCCGGATGGGTAGCAGTAAGTCGGCTTATGTTGAGTTGTTGTCATGGCATCCGTGATCGCAGTTCTGCTCGGGTTTATCGCCACCCATAGCGAAGTTGGCCCTGTTTCACAACCCACACCTTTTGGAACAGCCGGATCGGCCAGATCTGGCCCTGATTCTGTGGAGTTTAGGCGGCGGGTTTTTCGAGGCCTTTTGTCACGCTGCGGTTGGGGCGTGCTCGT
>CAZKJB010000045.1:0-16966 GCA_964552975.1 uncultured Occallatibacter sp.
TGGAAGCTGAAGTCCTCGAGTGCCTGGATCAGGTGATTGACGACGGCTGCTGCCAGCTTCGGATCGGGGTTTGTATAGGAGACGTCGATAAGACGCGTGCCCGGCACCGTCTTCACCTTGAGATTCTTCGAAAAAACAACCAACGCATGTGAACGCCGTCCTGGTGATTCTTCCAGAGGGGTATTTGGAGGATCTTTGGCTTCGGCAGGCGAGATGAGCCCGGTGATCCATCCAAGTACTCCGAAACGCGGCTGAAAATCTGGCGTAGATTCCAGGTTGAGATCCTTGATTACGCGTAGGGCAAGCGTGTCCGACTGAAGAATTGAAGCTTGGGTCTGAATTGTGATGTTGGCATCAAGGGCATCGGTGGCGCCTGACGCGTCTCCGACCATGTCCGACAGACCGAGTCCATCGAGCGACTCCTTTTGTACCTGGAGTTGCCCGGTTGCCTGATAACGACGTTGGCTGAAGACACACAGCAAGACCGCTGCTGTCAGCATGACGACCAGGGGCACGGCAATAACGGTCCAACGGCGCACACACAGGTCATAGAGATCGCCAATCGTCAGCTCCCTCCTGTGCTTCGCGCCCGCCGTTTTGAAGTTAGATTGAATTTGCCAAGTCAAAGTATTTTCCAGTCTGGTATGTGATTGCTATTTCGGGATTGACGACGAGCGCTTGCGGTCATCTCCCAGGTCTTGAAAACGTGTACGCGACTCCCGTGGTAAGAGAGATGCCACTAAGACTCCTTAAAGGTGTGTAAGTCTCCGTCCAAGTCGCGTCGAAGGTCTTCCATTGCCACCGCCCCATGGGGAGGGTCATGCTTTGGCTCGCCTGCCAGCAAGGTGACCATTGTGCAGGCGTCGCCACATAATGAGGCCCGGCATCCTGAGCCAGCGACATCCCCCCACCGAAGTACGCGACCATTTCAAAACCAGGCAGACGTGGCTGGCGCAGATCCACGCGATAGCCTGCGGTTAGCGGTGATTGCGAGTATCGAGCGTAAAAGGGATATGTCGCGCCGCGCACCTCGAATCCTCGGAGGGGAGACTGTTGCAGGTATACGCCGCCATCAACGCCAAGCGCGTTGTAGGTGTAGGCGATCACGTGAGTCCTTAGCCCACCAAACGAAACGAAGGCGCCAAAGTTAGGACCGGATACGGCCGCTGGCATCACTTGGCCGAACAGGAGCGAGCTGCCGCCGAACGCGAGGGAAAGCAGCAACACATTTCTCAATCGAGCAACTTTGAATTTACGCATGGTAAACACCTACCCATTCTCAATAGTTTCCCGGCTTCCGATCGAACTACCGGGCACGTTTGGCGCTAACTTTCGATGACTCTGCGGCGTGTTATATGTGGCAGATTCCGGTGCCGTCGCCGCAACCAAATAAGTCCTCTCATCCACTTGCTACTCTTGAGGGCCGATCACTTACCCAAATGCGGGTTTCCTCCGAGTCCTAACCGTTGCAATCGCTCGAACCAGTTGTCTTGCCGTTCCACTATCCCTGCGTTCCTATCTGCGACTCGAATGCGGATTCGTTGATCTTGGTTGATGCGCCGGTCAGACGCGACCGCATCACGTACCACAAAAACTCTGCGTTTCCAATCAGGTATCGTTTCCACAGCCGGTCCGGCTCCTGCGCAAGCCGATAAGCCCATTCCAGGCCACTCGACTGCATCCACATCGGCGCGCGCTTCAGCTTTCCCGACAGAATTTCGAAGCTTCCGCCGATTCCTATTGCGAGAGGTACGCCGAGACGACGCACATGGTTTCGAATGAATAACTCCTGCTTTGGAGCGCCGAGCCCGGCAAAGAGAACCTGCGGTTTAGCGGAGGCGATCTTATCCAGCACTTTTTGCAGCGACTCCTCACGTCTTTCAAATCCCCAGGGCGGGCAATCAACACCCGCAATCACTATTCCCGGGTAACGCTTCTTGAGGATGTCAGCAGCGAGACTGGCGGCTCCGGGCCTTCCACCCAGCAGGAAAACACGGAGTCTGTGGGCCGCGCCGCGCTGGCAGAGTTTCTCGATCAGGTTTACCCCGGCGATGCGAGGAACGCGGCCGTCGTAGAGCGTGCTGCACGCCCAAACGATCGGCATTCCGTCCGCGCAAATGTAATGAGCACCTCGCAGACATTCCCGGAATCTCCGGGATTTTTGCGCAAGGACATAAAACTGAGCGTTGGCAGTGACAACCTGGCGAGTGACTCTGCCGAACAAAGCATGATGCAATACTTCGTCAACCAGCGCGGTCTGTGAATACTGGTCGATGGCAATTGATCCGATGTTCAACCTCTGGAATGGCGTCCACGTTCCGACGGAAGCGTTAGCGTCCTCGGCAGCAGCACTCAGCAGTGAGTGATACTCGTTTTGTGTGCTCATCGGTGTCGCCTCCTACTCCACTTATCCACTACCTGATCCATCTGAACTCTGAACGCGGAGATTGGCTCTAACTTCCAGTTCCACGAATGACGGCAGTGACGGTGCGCAGCAGGATTCTCATATCCAACCCCAGCGACCAGTGGTTCACGTATTTGCTATCGAGAGTGATGTATTTCTCGAACGACGGATCCCGGCGGGCTTCAACCTGCCACAGGCCGGTTATGCCCGGAACCGCATCGAGGCGGCGCAGATGCTCAGCCTCGTACTGTGCTACCTCCGAGCTCATCGATGGGCGAGGCCCCACAAGGCTCATATCGCCGCGAATCACATTCCAAAGCTGCGGTAGCTCGTCCAGAGAGTATTTGCGAAGGAACGCTCCTACAACCGTAACCCTGGGGTCCTTCGTTATCTTGAAAAGCACTCCTTCGCGCTCATTCATGTGTAAGAGCTGTTCCTGCATTGCGGCCGCATTATCGACCATCGTCCGGAACTTATAGCAGGTGAAGACTCTTCCCTTATGCCCCACCCTCTTGCTGGGGTAGAACACCGGCCCGGAAGATTGCAGCTTAATCACAATCGCAATCACTACAAGCAACGGCAAGAGTGCAAACGATGCGCATGCAGCAACAACGATGTCGAACACGCGCTTCATCGACAGAGAGAGCCTGCGGCGCCTCGGCTGGAAAACTGCGATAGTCGGTAGATCACCGACATACTGAACATCCGTCCTGTCGATCAGAGTTTCGGTGATGCTGGGAATGAGCCGGACCGCGATTCCCAGTGATTGTGCCTGGCGCAGCACGAGGCTCAGGATTCCCGGGGTAGCGGGACGCCGGGAAAAGATGATTTCATCGACGAACTTCGAGCGGGCGATTTCAATTACGTCATGGATGTCGCCGACAATCTCCTCATCGTTTATGGCGAGTTCGTCGTCCGTGGGCTCACACATTGCTATAAAGCCCTGGAAACGATAGCCGGAGTAGGGCAGCGATGTGAGATAGAGACGCACGTCCCGCCCAATCTCATCGGCCCCCACAACGAAAAAGTTTCGAACTGTGATCTCGCGTTGGCAGAGCTGGCGTCTGCGCCTCCGCCACAACACTCGGCCAGCGAACATGGCCGTACCCGTCAGGATGGCCTCCCCGGCGATAAGGCCGCTCGACGGCGCAGCGGCGCCCCACAATTTCTGAAGGCTGTATAGTCCGAGCCCCGCCATCGTAACCGCTCGCAGGATGCTCAACAGATCGAGGAATGTCGAGGGCTTTGCGTTCATTCGATAAAGCCCCGACAAATGCGATGCCAGAATTACGAAAAAGGCGAATGGCAATGCCGCAAGGAGCAAGGAACTGGTGACGTGAAGAGATATCGGGGTCTTAGTGTGTCTGGCTTGCGTAAGAACCGCGGGAGTCAACGCAAGTGCAAAATCAAGCGCTACCCACGTGACACTGGATGAAAGGAGAAATGGACGGGGCGAAAGTGATGTTTCGCGCAGCCACTCGTCTTGCGGCGGTAGGCAGTTCCCATTCCGCGACGAGCGGAGGAACGATTTGTCCTTAAATCCCGTCGAGCCGGACTTTTGTTCACCAAGGGCGTATAAATTGGGGGACTCCATAGCAACAATTGCCTCAATGCAACTGGCATCCGGATGCAGCGTTGACAACTTTACGTTCCACGCTCAATCCGAAGCGCAGTCTATGATTTTCTTTTTGGTAACTTGATAAGCGCGCTTTGGTACCGACCAGTACCCGCAGCTTAGATCACCGTCGGGTACGAGTCAGTACCACAGATGGTGCTGTTTCGTACCACAAAGGGGGCACTGCCGATCCAAGTTGCGCTCCTGCCCCGCGAAGCCTGCACTGAAAGCATCCGGGCTGGTGGTCACGCATAGAAGGCTGCCTGGCACCTGTGCGCAAGTCTCCAAGCGGCCCCATTGCAGTGCCCCGCACGCTCGTTCCAAAGAAATTACTCTCGCCTGTGGGCCAACGTGCAATCAGGGGATGCTTGTCCATGGCGATCCCGTCGCCAAAGCGGAGCGATGCCGATACACGACGCCAGGAAATGCGGAAGACTGGCAGTGCCTATCACTCCTCTGACGAATTACAAGTCCCACATAAGTTTTCGCTAATCTGCGCACCGGTAATATTACTCTAAGTGATTACAATTTAATGGGTTTAGGAGGTACCAATTGGGGTTGTGCCAGAGCCCTGGTGCCGATGAAATGAAGTGAGCGAAACCATCGCTCCGATCGGCGAAATGCTCACATCAACTCCCCCCCAAGACCCCACGCGGCGAAACCTGCTCAAGGGAATCGCGGCACTCTCGACGTCTGTCTTGTTTTCAGGCTGTAACAAGGCTTTGACGATGACTGCCAGTCCAACTGGCCAACAGATAGCTGTCGATCCGCAGCCAACCCCGTCGGGCTCCTCTACTCAAGCGTCACTGAGTGTGTCAGCCAACAGCGCTGGCTCGATTGGCTCCGGCTTCGTGGGCCTATCCTACGAGAAGTCGGCCTTATGCGAGCCACTTTTCACTGCCGCCAATTCAGACCTCATCGGTCTTTTTACGCTTCTTGGTCCGAATGTCCTTCGCATCGGCGGAAACTCTGTCGATCAATGTGTGTGGACTCCGGATGGTCCCGGACAGACTGCCGGGCAAATCGCCCCGTCAGACGTCGCAGCCTTAGCCGCTTTTGTAAAGGCCACAGGCTGGCAGGTGATCTACGGCATTAATCTCGGCGGCGCAGCCACCGGAGCGACGACACCGGAGCTTGCCGCTGCCGAGGTTGCGTATGCTGCTAAACAACTGGGTTCGTCACTGCTTGGCGTCGAAATTGGGAATGAGTGCGATGGTTACGGGGCAGTGGGAAGTTACTTTGCAAACAATTGGTCCCTTGCCCAGTTTGAAACGCTTTGGGAACAGTTTCGTAGCGCCATCCTGGCCGTAACGCCCGGAGTTTCGATCACTGGGCCCGCCTCCGGCAGCAACGTGTCGACGTGGACCATTCCCTTCGGTCAATCGCTCACGAAGAACAACCTATCGATGCTCACCCAGCACTACTATCGCGGAGACGGGCATTCCTCCACCTCGACGGCCGTGAACCTCATCGCCTCTGACTCAAAACTTGTGAATTGTCTCAGCCTGTTGAATGGGGCTGCGAAGGAAATTGGGATACCGTTCCGGTTGGCTGAATGCAACTCATATTTTAATGGTGGTGCGGTCGGCGTCAGCAATTCGTACGCATCTGCGCTATGGGTCATCGACTTTCTGTTCAACTGCGCACAGGGCGGGGCCGCGGGAGTCAACCTTCATGGCGGCGGTGATGCAAACGGCTATGCACCCATCGCCGACAACTCCGGCAAAGTCGTGGAAGCGCGTCCGGAATTCTATGGCATGACGATGTTTAGCCTGGCCGG
Source organism: uncultured Occallatibacter sp. (assembly GCA_964552975.1). Lineage (GTDB taxonomy): Bacteria > Acidobacteriota > Terriglobia > Terriglobales > Acidobacteriaceae > Telmatobacter. Next base: position 5,800 of record CAZKJB010000045.1, read on the forward strand.
TCAGGGCGAACTGTACCAAACAAATCTTTCAGTCGGTCAGATCAACGCTACTGCTTACGCAGTCAAGACGCCCAGCGGTGGTTTGAACCTCGTCATTGTAAATAAGGACACGACCCAGAACCTTGATCTGACAATATCCTTGCCGCAGACAGCCGGCAAAGCGACCCTGACCACGATGACGCAACTCTCGCCGAACGCCACTGCGCCCAGTCTTTCGGCCACGTCCGGCGTCACCATTCAGGACTCGCCGATCGCAGTGAACGGAGCCTTTGCGCCTTCAGCGCCTTACAGCCTTTCCGCGAATGGTTCACAACTCAATTGCTATGTCCCTGCACTCAGTGCTGTTCTGATCGAGACGGTCTAGTGCCCGGGTGTTGCGCTTCGCCACACTCGATCTGGGCGCAACGAGAGTTGTTTCTCGCCCTCTTGACAGCATGGACAAACTGCAGAAGGTTCGGCTCGATGCGCGGTTACTGAGTCGGAGCGGCGAACTTTAGTGGAATGGTGGCGCGCGCCGCCTGTTTGTCATTCTTCTTCGAAAGAGTTGGGTCATTCGGCCCGCTGTGCCTCAGCAGCAAGCGGCGGCCACCTTTCTTGCCTACAAACTTCTTCGACCTGAATAAGCCCGTGCCGTGCTTCGAAAAATTCAATGGGCGCTATCGGCCACCGCGATCGGGCGGCGCGAAAAACATCCCTTCCGAAAAATATCCCCTCTTGGATCGAACTTGCTTGATCATTGATTCATGGGTGATACCGGTACGGAACCGCTGACACCGCCTGCCGTTGAACACGCGAAGCTCGTTTCGGGCGCCGTTGTGTGGTTTACCGGCCTGAGCGGAGCCGGCAAAAGCACCGTCGCCAAAATCGTTTACCAGGAACTCAAGAAGCATGGTTACCGAACCGAGCTGCTGGATGCCGACGCGGTTCGAAAAAGCTTGACGCGCGATTTGGGTTTCAGCAGGAGCGAGCGCGAGGAGAATATACGCCGGATTGGATTCGTTGCGGAGCTTTTGTCGCGGCATGGAGTGATTGTCCTTGTCGCAGCGATTACGCCCTACCGGTCAATGCGCGAAGAACTGCGCAGCCAGATCCCGAGATTTATTGAGATCTTTATTGATGCTCCGCTCGAAGTTTGCGAGCGCCGCGATCCGAAGGGCCTGTACCGGAAAGCCCGAGCAGGACAACTGGCGCAGTTCACGGGAATTGACGATCCCTATGAATCGCCCCTTCGACCCGATCTGCATTGCTTTACCGACAAAGAAACAGTGGACGAGAGCGTCGCCAAAACAATGACGCATATCGCGGAGGCGCTCCTGACCTGAGCAGTCACTTCAGGGTCGGCCAGCTAGACAGCAATTCTTGAATTTCTTGCCGCTCCCGCAGGAACAGGGATCGTTGCGCCCGGGCTTTCCCGGCCTTGCGCGTGCATCTTCTGCTGCCACCCAGCGCATGACGTTGGCCGGAGGACGATGAGCGGCCAGTTCCGAAACCATGAAGCGCATGTATGGATCGATATGGTGGAAAAACATCTTATAGCCGGCGCAAAGGTAATTCAGTCCGGACTCGCCATCCGGTGTGTTAGCAAAACGATGCTTCGGGCACTCGCCATTGCATGCGAAGCGCACGTCACATTCACGGCAATATTTTGGCAGCGTGGACTCCTTCGCATCACCGAACTGATGCTGCTGTTCAGAATCGGCCAGTGACGCCAGAGCCGATTCCATGATGTTGCCGAGCCGGTGTTCGGGGTACACAAAGTGATCGCAGGAGTACAAATCTCCACCGTGCTCGATTGCCAATGCGGCGCCGCATTTCTTGCGAAAGATGCAAAGGCTTGCTTCCATTCCCGACCACAGCTCAAGACTGACATCGAAGAGCTGCACAAAGTTGCGGCCGACATCCTTGCGGACCCACTCGTCGAAGATGGCGCAGAGGAAGCTACCGAACTGGCGCGGTCCGACGGACCATGGCGCAACACTTGCCGCGCCGGCAAAATCAGGAGAGATGAGGCGCAGTCCGTCGCCGGTGACTTGTTGGGCCATTCGCTCCACAATGGGGATGAACTGCATGCAGCCACTGCCGTTTTCCTTAAGGAAGCGATAGACCTCCAGCGGCGAATCGGCATTGGCGCGGTGCACCGTGGTGAGAGTGTTGAAGTCGACTTTGTTCCGCTTCAGGACTTCCATTCCTCGCATTACCCGATCGAATGTCGGCTGCCCGCCTTTGTCCACCCGGTAGGCATCGTGCAATTCGCGCGGGCCATCGATGGAGAGGCCAATCAGAAACTGGTGCTCGAGGAATAGCTCCGCCCACGCATCGTTCAACAGCACACCATTGGTCTGGAAGGCGTTTGCGATCCGTTTTCCGTTTGCGTGTCGCCTCTCGAGCTCCACTACACGGCGGAAGTAGTCGACACCAAGCAGCGTCGGTTCCCCGCCCTGCCAAGCAAAATTTACAACCGGAGTGTCGTGGGCTTCGATGTATTGGCGAATATAGCTCTCAAGAACTTCATCGCGCATTGCCCATTTCTCGACCTGAGGATAGAGCGCCTCCTTCTCTAGATAGAAGCAGTACTTGCAATCCAGATTGCAGATCGGCCCGATCGGCTTGGCAAGCACGTGAAAGTTCGTAGCGCTCATCGGGAAACCTCAGGATCCTTGCCGCTGGAGAAAGTGGCTCACCTCATCCATTATGTCGCGACGAGGCCATGGCCACGAGAACCCAGGTGCAAACCGGCCTACAGGCGAGAAGGCAGCGAACCGTCCCACAATATGTGATTGCCGGGACGCGACCGCACTTTTCATTGGGCAAAATTGACTACCCGAGTGCAGGGATTTGCATCTAAGCCATCATTCCGTATACTGCAGCCCACATTCGGTCGGATGTCCATATTCGATGTATAAATCCTTGGCTATTCGCCTTCATACTCCATTCTTGCAACTATTTACTGCCCGCGTCCGTCCCTCAGAAAGTGCATATGCACGTGGGGTTGAGTTGCGACAATTCTCGCTTCGATCGGCGCAGCCCCTTCTGATTCTGAAAGCCAATCATTGAGGCCTTATCAACAGCAAGCCGGACGTATCGTGCTGGCTTAGCGGCTCACGAAATCTGCCCTTCATTTCGACTATGAGAAAATGTAACCAATCAAATCGAATGTTCGTAACCGAACGATAAGAGAACACGATGGATCAACCTTTGTCTGTTTCACATTCTGCTTCTGGTCAACCAACTCCCGACCCCGCCAAAAAGCGCCGCCACCTCTGGATCTGGGCGATCATTCTCGTCCTGTTCCTACTTCTGTTTGTATGGGTGTGGCGCCAACACAGCGTGAGCGCCTCAACGCCGGCAGGTGGAGGGCGGGGAGGCCGTGGCGCGGCAGGCGGCGGCACTATACCTGTAACTGTCGCCACCGCGAAAAAGGGCAGCATCGGTGTCTACCTGGATGCCATTGGCACGGTCACGCCGGTTTATATGGACTCCATCACTGCGCAGGTCACCGGAGTGATCACGGCGGTTCATTATCGCGAAGGGCAGACCGTTCATAAAGGCGATCCGCTAATCGACATCGACTCCCGGACTTATGCTGCCCAACTCGATCAGGCACAGGGAGCGCTGGATCGCGACCAAAGCCTGCTCGCCGAGGCGCAGATGGACGAGAAGCGCTATCAGGATGCGTGGTCACGCAATGCAATTCCGCGTCAAACTCTCGAGGACGAGGAAAAAGTTGTGCTGCAGGACCAGGGAACCGTGAAGAACGACCAGGGAACGGTCCAGTACGATCAGGTTCTGGTGGGCTTTTGCCACATTACCTCGCCCATAGACGGGCGCGTGGGGCTTCGCCTTGTCGATCCCGGCAACCTTGTGACTGCCAATTCAACGACGCCACTTGTGGTTGTCACGCAGATTCAGCCCATAACGGTGATCTTCACGCTGGCTGAAGACAACCTGCCGCAAGTTGTGGAACAGATGCACAGCGGAAAGACGCTTAGCGTTGAAGCCTACGACCGTACGCAACAAAAGCTGCTGGCGAAGGGAAAGCTGATCACCATCGACAACCAGATCGACACGGTGACTGGCACCGTGAAACTGCGCGCGCAATTCGACAACGCGAGCGGGATGCTCTTTCCCAACCAGTTTGTGAATACGCGGCTGCTGGTGAAGACGCTCGATAACCAGGTCCTGGTTCCATCGTCGGCGGTTCAGCACAACGGCTCTGCTGATTTTGTTTACCTTATTCAAAACAACAAAGCCGTGATGAAAACGGTAAAGTCAGGCGGCACCGACCAGGGCAATACAGTGGTACAGGGACTCAATCCTGGGGATGTGGTAGCAAACAGCAGCTTCCAAAAATTGATCAACGGATCGGAAGTCACGCTTTCAAAAGTTACCATCCCGAACACAACCTACGACACAACCGAGGGCGCTCCATGAGTCCGTCTGGCCCATTTATTCTGCGGCCGGTCGCTACATCACTGCTCATGGCCGCAATTCTGCTGGCGGGACTCGTCGCTTTCCTGCAGTTGCCGGTTTCAGCGCTGCCCGAAGTTGATTACCCCACGATCCAGGTGCTGACCTTCTATCCTGGCGCCAGCCCCGATGTAATGGCGACGACTGTAACGGCTCCCCTGGAACGCCAGTTTGGCGAGATGCAGGGGTTGAGCCAGATGACTTCGACCAGCGCCGATGGCGTGTCGGTCATCGTTCTTCAGTTCAGTCTGTCACTCGGCCTCGATGTGGCCGAGGAAGAAGTGCAGTCCTCGATCAACGGTGGGCAGACATTTCTGCCGTCCGATCTGCCGGTTCCCCCGGTCTACAACAAAACCAATCCTGCCGACGCGCCCGTCCTCACGCTGGCCATCAGCTCCGACAGCCTTCCGCTGTCGCAGGTGGAGGACATGGTCGACACGCGCCTGGCGCCACGCCTTTCCCAGTTGAACGGCGTGGGACTGGTGAGCATCAGCGGCGGCCAAAAACCAGCAGTCCGCATTCAAGTCAATCCGGTAGAGCTTTCGTCCTACGGCTTAAACATGGAAGACGTGCGGACGGCTCTGGTTCAATCCAGCGTCAACTCCGCCAAGGGCAACTTCGATGGGCCGCGCCAGGACTACCAGATCGACGCCAACGACCAGATCACTGACGCCTCGCAGTACCAGAACGTCGTAATCTCTTACAGCAACGGCGCGCCCGTGTTCGTTAAGGATGTGGCCAACGTTGTAAACGGCGTTGAGAACACCAAGCAGGGCGCCTGGATGGGGATGACGAGCGGGCAGTCAAAGCCGACGCTTACACCCGCGGTCATTCTGAATATCCAGCGCCAGCCCGGCGCTAATACCATCACCGTCGTCAACTCGATCCAAAAGGTGCTGCCGCAGCTGGAGGCGAATCTTCCCGCATCCATCCATGTCACCACAATGACTGACATGACCACCAGCATCGAATCGTCGGTTCATGATGTCGAGTTTGAATTGATGCTGACAATCGGCCTTGTGGTCATGGTGATCTTCTTCTTTCTGCGCAGCCTGCGCGCCACCATTATTCCCAGCGTGGCCGTTCCGCTCTCGCTCATCGGAACATTTGCCGTGATGTACCTCCTCGGCTACTCGCTCGACAATCTGTCGCTCATGGCGCTCACCATTTCCACAGGATTCGTGGTGGACGACGCCATCGTCATGATTGAAAACATCACCCGCTTCCTTGAAGAGGGCATGACGCCGCTTGAGGCAGCGTTGACGGGCGCCGGACAAATCGGCTTCACCATCATGTCGCTCACCGTTTCGCTGATTGCCGTGCTTATCCCGCTGCTCTTTATGGGCGACGTAGTGGGAAGGCTGTTCCGCGAGTTCGCCGTCACGCTGGCCGTCACGATCGTTATTTCGGCAGTTGTGTCGCTGACGCTGACGCCCATGATGTGTTCCCGCATCCTTCGCCACGAGCCGAAGGACAGAGAGGGCTGGTTCTATCGCAAGTCAGAAGAGCTCGTTGACGGGCTGATTGCGTTCTACGGACGGACGCTGAAAGTGGTGCTGCGCTTCCAACCCATCACCTTGCTGGTTGCGCTGGCCACCCTCGCGCTCACCATCTTTCTTTATATCGTGATACCCAAAGGATTCTTCCCGGTGCAGGACACAGGGGTGATTCAGGGCATCTCGCAAGCACAGCAGTCGATTTCGTATGACGCAATGGCTCAGAAACAGCGCCAGGTCGCGCAGATTATTCTCCAGGATCCTGCAGTCGAAAGCCTGTCCTCGTTTATCGGCGCCGACGGCGTGAACACCACGATGAACAGCGGGCGCATCTCGATCAACTTGAAGCCAGTCGATGAGCGCCATATCAGCGCGTCCGATGTGATCCGGCGGCTGCAGAACAACCTGCAGCAAGTGCCTGGAATGCACCTATACATGCAGCCCGTGCAGGACATCACGGTAGACGACCGTGTGAGCCGAACGCAGTATCAGTACACGCTTGAAGATCCCGACACCGACGAGCTCAATGAGTGGACGAATAAATTCACGGCCCAGTTGAAAAAGGTACCCGAACTGGAAGACGTGGCGACCGACCAGCAAACGGGCGCACGCGCGATTCAACTCACGATTGACCGCGTCACCGCCTCGCGGCTTGGTATTGCGCCCACTACGATCGACAACACACTTTACGATGCGTACGGGCAGCGGGAGATCAGCACCCTGTACACGCAGTTGAACCAATACCACGTAGTTCTTGAGACTGCGCCGGAATGGCAGCAGAATCCCAAGAATCTTAGTGACCTGTACATCCAGTCGAATGCGTCTTCAGGCGCGACCGGAGCGGGCGCGTCCACGTCGTTCTCTTCCTCGGCTTCGGCATCGGCGGGATCGAACGCTCTAACCACATCGGTGCGCTACACTCCGTCCTCGCAGACCGTCAGCACGCCTGCCAGCGTGCTGGCGAACGGCGCAGGATCAGGGCCTGCCATTACTACCTCCTCGGTTGGCGCAAACGCCATTCCGCTCAGCGCCTTCACCCAGATGGTCGACACCACCGAGGCGCTCTCAATTAACCATCAGGGCCAGTTTCCGTCAGTCACGGTCTCATTTAACCTTGCTCCAAACGCTTCACTGGGAACGGCGATCACCGACATTGAAAAAGTAGTTAAGAACATGAACTTCCCGCCCAGCCTGCAGTCCGATTTTCAGGGAACCGCGGCGTCGTTCCACAATTCGCTTTCGAACGAGGCCTTGCTCATTCTGGCTGCGCTGGTTACGGTCTACATCGTTCTGGGCGTTCTCTATGAAAGCTTTATTCATCCGATCACGATTCTTTCGACGCTGCCGTCGGCGGGTGTTGGAGCGTTGCTGGCGCTCATCATCGGTCGTCAGGATTTGAACGCCGTGGGCATCATCGGCATCATCCTGCTGATCGGCATCGTGAACAAGAACGGCATTTTGATTGTGGACTTTGCGCTGGAGGCCGAGCGACAGCGCGGATTGGACTCGACTGAAGCGATCTACCAGGCAAGCACGCTGCGCTTCAGGCCCATCATGATGACGACGCTGGCCGCACTGCTCGCCGGCATTCCGCTCGCGGCAGGCAGTGGCCTTGGCTCGGAATTGCGCCGCCCGTTGGGTATCGCCATGGTCGGCGGACTGCTGCTGAGCCAGGTGCTTACGCTCTACACCACGCCGGTGATTTACATCTTCTTTGACCGGCTCGGCACCCGCATCACCGGCCGTCGCCTCTCAGCAGAGGCGAGCGCCGGTGAGCCGAAGCATGGCACGGAGAGCGCATGAACCTTTCGGCCCCATTCATACACCGGCCCGTGGGCACCACTCTGCTCACGATCGCTGTTGCTATTGTCGGGGCTATTGCGTTCGCCGTGCTGCCGGTAGCTCCGCTGCCGCAGGTGGATTTTCCCACGATCAGCGTGAATGCCAGCCTGCCGGGCGCGAGCGCGGAGACCATGGCTTCCTCAGTGGCGACGCCACTCGAGCGCCAGTTCAGTCACATAGCCGGAATCACAGAGATGACTTCGTCGAGTGCGTTGGGTACAAGCTCTGTGACCATGCAATTCGACCTGAGCCGCAATATCGACGGTGCGGCGCGGGACGTGCAGGCCGCTATCAACGCAGCGCGAACCTACTTGCCGGCAAATCTGCCGTCCAACCCGAACTATCGCAAGGTGAATCCCGCCGATTCGCCGATCATGCTCCTCAGTCTCACTTCCGATAAGTACCCGGTGACGAAGCTTTATGACCTTGCTTCTACCGTCCTGGAACAAAAGCTTTCGCAGATCCAGGGTGTCGGGCAGGTGGGCGTCCAAGGTGGCGCCACTCCATCCGTGCGCGTAGAGGTCAACCCCACCAAGCTTGAAAGTTTTGGCCTGACACTAGGGAATGTGCGGTCGCTGCTGAGCCTGCAGAATTCGCATGAGCCGAGAGGCCAATTGTCTGACAACGGCGTCAGCCTCGACATCATCACCAACGACCAGATTTCAGATGCCGTCGATTACCGGCCGCTGATTGTCGGTTATCACAATGGTGAGGCAGTGCGCCTTTCCGATGTGGCCGATGTCGAGGACTCGACGCAGAATCTCCGCACAGCCGGCTACGCGGACGGGAAGCGCGCTGTCTTCGTTACTATCTTCCGTCAACCCGGCGCCAACATTATTCAAACCGTCGACCGGATCAAAGCGCAATTGCCGTTTCTCGAGGCAGTGATCCCGCACGGAATCATTACCACCATCGTGCTTGACCGCACTACAACGATTCGCGCTTCCGTCAACACGGTGGAGAAGACGCTCGTCGGATCCATTTGTCTGGTGGTGTTGGTGGTGTTTCTTTTCCTGCGCAGTCCGCGCGCCACTCTTGTTCCCAGCGTAGCCGTCCCTGTTTCGCTCATCGGAACTTTCGCAATCATGTACCTCCTCGACTACACCCTGGACAACCTGTCGCTGATGGCGCTGACCATCGCCACGGGATTCGTCGTCGATGATGCCATTGTCGTTATGGAGAACATCACCCGCCATCTCGAAGCCGGTATGGAACCTGTCGAGGCGGCACTGCAAGGTGCTCGGGAGATCGGCTTTACAGTGTTCTCCATTAGCATGTCGCTCATTGCCGTCTTTATTCCCATCCTGATGATGGGCGGCATTGTCGGTCGCCTCTTTCGTGAGTTCGCGGTGACGCTTTCGGCGGCCATCCTCATTTCAATGGTTATTTCGCTCACCACTACCCCATGCATGTGCGCGCATTTGCTTAAATCGCATAAAGAAGGCCAGAAACATAATTGGATTTATCGGACCAACGAAAAGATCTTTAACGGCATGCTCGAGATCTACAAACATTCACTGGTCTGGGCACTCGACAATTCAGTCCTGATACTGATCGTACTTCTTCTCACCATCGGGCTAAACGTCCTCGTCATCTACAAAATTCCCAAAGGATTCTTTCCTCAGCAGGACACCGGGCTCCTGATGGGCGGCGCGCAGGGACCACAGGACGGATCCTTCCCCTTCATGAATTTCTCCGTCGTGTCGCTGGCAAAGATCATCGATGCAGACCCCGCAGTGGCCCACGTGAATGCCTACACCGGCGGCATGGGTTCTTCCAACGGCGGTTTCTTTTTTATTGCGCTTAAGCCGCTGGGCAGCAATTGCAATGAGGCCAGCAAAGGGTGCGGCGTGCGTCAGACTTCGGCGGCGGACGTAATCAATCGCCTGCGGCCCAGGTTGAACCGCTTGCCAACCGCCTCGGCATTTCTGCAGGCGGCCCAGGATTTGCGCATCGGCGGGCGCGGCTCAAATGCGATGTACCAGTTCACCATTCAGTCAGACAATATTGACGATCTTGCGCATTGGGGACCATTGCTTTTGCAGCGCATGCAGAAGCTGCCCGACCTGCAAGATGTGAACACCGATCAGCAAAACGGCGGCCTGCAGGAGATGCTCACCTACGACCGCGTAACCGCTGCTCGACTGGGACAAACATCTCAGTCGCTCGACACTTCGCTATACAGCGCGTTTGGGCAATCAGAAGTTTCGGTGATCTATACGCAGCTGAACCAGTACTACGTAATTATGGAAGTGGCGCCCCAGTATTGGCAGGATCCCTCGGGTCTTAACAATATCTATTTCATACCGGGCAAGTCTTCCAATGCAGCAGGAATCAATATGGTTTCGCCGCTGTTCACTGTGATGAAGCCACATACGAACACGACTCCGTTGCAGGTAGCCCATACAGGACTGTTCCCGTCGGTGACCGTTTCCTTCAACCTGAAGAACGGCGTCTCACTCAGCGACGCTACGCGCGAAGTGAGTGAAATCGAACAGCAACTGGGGATGCCTCCCACAGTTCGTGGGTTCTTTGCGGGAACTGCACAAGCGTATCAGGACTCTCTGGCCAGCGAAAAGTACCTCGTGATCACCGCGCTGCTTGCCGTCTTCATTGTTCTCGGCATCCTTTACGAGAGCCTGATTCATCCGCTCACCATCATCTCCACGTTGCCCTCGGCGAGCGTCGGAGCCATGCTGGCACTCATGCTTTTCCATATCGATTTGAATGTGATTTCGATCATCGGAATCATTCTGCTCATCGGCATTGTGAAAAAGAACGCCATCATGATGATTGACTTTGCACTGCAGGCCGAGCGCCAGGATGGCAAGAACACCCGCGACGCCATCTTCGAGGCCTGCTTGCTGCGCTTCCGCCCCATCATGATGACTACGACGTCGGCCATCTGCGGCGCGCTGCCGCTCGCATTTGGCAGCGGCACCGGTTCTGAACTGCGCAGGCCGCTGGGCATTACGATTGTCGGTGGCTTGCTGCTGAGCCAGTTGCTCACGCTGTACACCACGCCGGTTGTCTACATGTTGATGGACCGCCTCCGCTTCCGCGAGCTCAAGAGGGTCCCCGGCCGCATGCCTGCGCAGGCAGAAGGAACGGCGTCGTAAAACGAGAAAGATGATGAACATGCTCAATCCCAAATCCCGAGTTCCGTTTTTATTCGCAGTCGGCGCGCTCGGCTCGCTCGTCCTGCTCGGCGGGTGTCGCGTCGGACCGCCCTATCATCCGCCCGCGCCGCCTGCCATTAATGCGCCCAACTATAAAGAGTCGACCGTCAACTTTAAAGATGCTGAAGGCTGGAAGGTGGCCAGCCCGCAGGACGCCATGATCCGCGGCAATTGGTGGGAGGT
>CAZKJB010000046.1:0-16951 GCA_964552975.1 uncultured Occallatibacter sp.
TTTACGATTTGAAAAACGGCATCGGGTTCGAGATGGGCTTTGCCGGAATCGCCTCCGGCGACGACCCCAAGTTTTCGCCCGATTCTTCGAACATTTCTTTTGTCCGCGATCACACACTTGCAGTGGTCAGGATGCGCGATCCAGGGACACCGACCGCCGCCTTGCTGCCTGCGCCCAATCCTGCGAGCGAAAACGGCCAGACCACTCTGAATGGCGAAGTGGACTGGGTGTACGAGGAAGAGCTCGACGTGCGGAGCAACTATTTCTGGTCGCCTGACTCGAAAAACGTCGCTTATCTCCAAATGATCGAATCCCAGGTGCCGCAGTACCCGCTCACTGACTGGATTCCCAGCCACGCGCTGGTTGAATGGCAGCGCTATCCGCAGTCTGGCGATCCAAATCCTGAAGTGCGCGTAGGAGTCGTTAGCGCGAAGGGCGGTAAGACAGCTTGGATCAAGCTGCCCCTCCAGGAGGGAGACGACTACATTCCCCGCTTCGGCTGGGTCGACCCAAAGACCTTATGGATTGAGACCCTGAGCCGCGATCACAAGCACCGCGCCGTATTTTTTGCAGATGCGGCGGGCGGAGACGGGCACCAGATGCTTGGGATCACCGACGAAAAGTTCGTTGACGAGAACTACGACGTTACGGTGGGCGACGGCGCAATCGTTCTCGCAAGTTGGAGCGACGGACATAATCACCTTTATCTCTATAGCTACAACCAGGTGAATCCTCTTGCCGCCGCTGCTCAACTTACACGCCAGCTTACGAAGGGCGATTTTGAAACGGGCGACGTGTACCGCGTCGATACCGCGCACAAAGTCGTGGATTTTGCGTCGAACGAGGGCAACTTGCAAGAGCAGCAGGTCTGGAAAGTGAACTTCGATGGCGAGCGCAAAATGCTCAGCGCTGGCGCAGGGTTTCACGAAGCCAGCTTCGCGCCCGATGGCAGCGCGTTTACCGACAAGTTCTCTTCGCGTATGCAGCCGCCGGTCATCCGCATCTGCGGCGAGCCGCCAGCTCCCGGCGCGTCTGCCGGGTGCCACGTGTTCTGGGAGACGCATGCACTCGATTCCTACCATCTGCGCGCGCCCGAGCAGCTTGAAGTAAAGACGCATGACGGCACTACGCTCGAAGCCACGCTGCTGCTGCCTGAGGGCGCCACGAATCCAGCCACGGCGCCACTGATCGTCAATCCTTATGGAGGGCCGGGTGTGCAGCTAGTAGTCAATCAATGGAAGAACGAGCTGCTCTTCGACGAGTTGCTTGCCCAGCACGGCTTTGCGGTGCTGCACACCGACAATCGCGGTTCGGCCGGGCGCGGGCGAGCGTTTGAGCAGGCGGCGTATCACAACTTCGGCCCAGTACAACTCGAAGATCAGTTAACCGTGATGGATGCGGCGCTCGCCAAATATCCTCAATTGGATCCCAAGCGTCTCGGCTGGTGGGGCTGGAGCTGGGGTGGCACCTTCACGCTTTATGCGCTCACGCATTCTGACCGCTTCACGGCCGGCGTCGCCATTGCGCCCGTCACGGATTGGCGCGATTACGATTCGATCTATACGGAGCGCTATCTCGGCCTGCCCACGGACAATGTTTCCGAGTATCGTGATTTTTCCGTTTTGAACTCGGCCGCAAATTTGAAGGGACATTTGCTTCTCGAGCACGGAACCGGCGACGACAATGTACACATCGAAAACACGGTGCAATTCGTCCAAAAGCTCATTGAAAATGGGATTCCCTACGATCTGCAGATATACCCGCGCAAAACGCACTCTCTTTCAGGAGACGACGTGCGGACGCACCTCTACAACGGAATTCTTGCGCATTTTGAAGAGTATTTGAAGCCGGAGGCACCGGCCGGGATCGCGCGGTAGGGGCTCAGACTTCCCTGTGATGGAACATTTCGTCCTTTTCAGGACAGCCGCAATGTGTGCATTCCAGGCAGCAAACCAAAAGCACGGCAACCCCGACAGTGATCAGCACTGCGAGAACGCTTCCGTTTACTGCGAGCCAATGGGCTAAGTGTTGCATCTTCGGGTTCACTCCTGACGTTCCGGTCCGACCTGGGGTCAAAGAGGTACAAGAGCGCTATCCGGAGTATTCATTTTGACGCATTCCGCACCCGAATGGTTGGCTGCCAGGACCCTTTGGTAATGGATTCGACCCCTTCAACGGGAATATAGTTGCGCATTGGAGAACAAAGGGCGAAAATAGACTCGAAATGGCTAGCGCGTCTAATCCCGAGCCCATGACGACTGGTCTGAGTGGTGAGGGTGAGAGTCGCGAGTTGGCTCATGCTCCGGAAGAGTGGCCCGCAGAGTTCTCCCAGCTCGGCTTAGCGAGTGACGGGAACCCACAGGAGCCGGAAAGCGCTCCCCAGGCCGAACTTGCCGACGGTCCAGGCTCTGGTCCAGTCCTCAACTGGCTATTCGTCGATCTCAATTCCTACTTTGCTTCTTGCGAACAGGAGGCGCGGCCCGAGCTGCGTGGCCGCCCGGTGGGCGTAGTGCCCATGATGGCCGACACCACCTGCTGCATCGCAGCAAGCTACGAAGCCAAAGCCTTCGGTGTGCGGACGGGAACGATTGTCGCCGATGCCAAGCGCATGTGCCCTGAGATTGTCCTCGTCGAGGGACGGCATGAGCTGTATACCGAGTATCACCATCGCGTGGTTGAAGCTGTCGAGAGTTGCGTTCCGGTCACAGCAGTCTGCTCCATCGACGAGATGGCTTGCCGGCTGATGGGCCGCGAGCGGCCGCTGCTGGCTGCAATCGAGCTCGCAATGCGCGTCAAATCCACCATCCGCGAGCGCGTCGGTCCCATGCTTCGCAGCTCTGTGGGCCTGGCCACCAACCGCTATCTGGCTAAGATCGCCAGCGACATGGAAAAGCCCGATGGCCTAGTTGCGCTGACTCTGGACATTCTGCCCGAGGCGCTGCACGGGCTCACGCTTCGCGATCTGCCCGGTATCGGTGAGCGCACCGAGAAGCGGCTTAACGAGAAGGGCCTGAAGACGATGGACGACTTGCTCGCGCTTGATCGCGAGCGGATCGGCGAAATCTGGGGATCGGTGTGGGGCGAGCGGCTGTGGCACTGGCTGCGCGGCGAGGACTTCGAGCGCTCGGAGGCTGAACACCAGAAATCCATCAGCCATTCGCACGTGCTGGCGCCTGAGATGCGCAACCCTGAAAAAGCCTGGGCAGTGGCGCACAAGCTTCTGCACAAAGCGGCAATGCGCTTGCGCACCGCGGGACTTTGGGCGAGCAACATCGGCCTCGCCATCGGCTTCGCGGTTCCGCGCGGACAAAACACTCCGGTGAGCCGGTTTGGCGTGCCCGCGCGAGGCTGGCGCAGCGAGCTCAAGCTCAGCGAGTGCCAGGATAATCAAACGCTGATCGCCGCGCTCCGCCGGCTATGGGATTCGCGCCCATCCGGCGAGCAGTATCAGCATCCGTACTTCATCGGCGTGCAACTGAACAACCTGGTTCCCGACCGCCTGCATACGCTCGCACTCTTCGACGGGCTTGAAGAAGAGCAGAGCCGCACACGCCTGCTGGCAACGATGGACCAGCTCAATGACAAATACGGCATGAGCACTCTGGCCCCGGCAGCGATGCTCACCGCCTACAAAGCCGCGCCGACACGCATTGCGTTCAACGCGATTCCGGATCTGTTCTAGAAGCAGGGAACGTTGGGTGCGTCACCGAATGTGCAGTCCAGCGCCGAAGACTGGAAAGTTAACGACAACGTAACTTCCGGATAGCCGGTGATTCGCCCAGAACTAAGAGTCGGAGGCCAAATCTGGAATCAACGCGGCTCTTCCACTGGACCCCTCGGCAGAAGTTGAGGAGTGCGGCGATCGAAGATCTGATAGTCGGCCGGAACTTTGAAAGTTTCCGGATCGGCAGCGTTGAGCGAGATATTCGTAAGCCAAAGAG
Source organism: uncultured Occallatibacter sp. (assembly GCA_964552975.1). Lineage (GTDB taxonomy): Bacteria > Acidobacteriota > Terriglobia > Terriglobales > Acidobacteriaceae > Telmatobacter. The sequence continues at coordinate 3,942 of CAZKJB010000046.1, forward strand.
TCTGGTCGCCGTCGCGCGGGTCATGGCGCTTTACCTGCACGTTGATGCCTAGCACTGGCGAGTACCAGTATTCGACAGTTCGCAGGATGGTCTTGGTGTTGCCTATGGTTTGCCGGTAGTACGTGAAGGTCTCGCGTGAGTGCTGCACCTCCAGTCCCTCAAAAGTATCAACGCCCAGGTTCTCGCGGTTCAGATAAGTCATTCCATCCGGCTGTAAGCCTTCCGGGGTGAGCGGCTGAATCCCGGTCGGGAAATAGTTGCTTAAGTCGCAACTCCTGGAATTGGGATTACAGAGATAGAAGGTGTGTTGCAGAGGGTCGGTGTATTCGAGCACGCGCAACCCTGGCTGATGCTTGCCGTCATCGGGCACCAGAAAGCGTCGTTCCTGAAAAACGCGGCCATCCATATCGCGGGCTACAGTGCGCTCATTCAATGTGGTGATAGTCGAATCGTCAGGCATGATCTTGACCCACACCGTTTTCGCCGTGGCCGTGAACGGCGCATTCGGCTTGGGCCCGATGTAAAGCGCGATCAGAAACTGTTGGGCCCGATAATCTGGTGCATGCATCGGGCCGTCGTCCTGTGCCGCCAGGCACCCGGAACTAAACAGACAGGAGAGTGCCGCAACAATTGAAGGCGCAACAAGAACACCACGCCTCATGGCGAAACCTCCATTTGGCCCAGAGCATACCACGAATGTCGGAGCGGCGGAACAAAGCTCAAACTGACCGTTCCGGGCGTGTTGTTGCCTACTCGGAAGTTACGGGTCAGAAACGAAGGCGCGAAGTTCCGACTCACAAGACGGAGTGTTCACGTAAGGTGCTCCCGGCCCCTTATAGGACGCGGGTTTAAAGGGCACGCTCGGTCCACCACCGAAACCTCGACCCACAGGAAGAGCTTTAGTGAAGAGCCTCGCTAGCCCCGCTAACTCCGCTTTTCCCTGTCAACTCCCCAGCCCCAAAAATCCAACTCAACTTCCTCATTCCAAATTGAATATAAGTCTCGCGAACTTGCCGGTTAATTCTCCGTTTTCGCTAAGCTCAAAACTGAAGGAGCTTTCGAAAAATGCAGGAGCCTGAAGAAATCGGACCCGAAAAACCGGAGCCGGAAGAGTCGGGGGAAAAGTACCCCGATCGCGCTTTTGATAACCGCTCCGTCGCGCGGCGGCAACCCGATGCTTGCCCTCGACCGAAGAAAAAAATACCTTCATTTTTTGCTTGATTTTGCTCTTAAGTCGTTTCCGATCAACAAATCGACCCGAAAACCGCGGCTAAAAACGGTCGAAAACGTGCACAACATTGGCGCCGGTCCGTTCGATTTCGTGCTCTCACGAAAGCCCTGCGCAGTCCATTGGAGACGAAACACACTCGGGCTCTGCCCGCTCCGCTAACCCCGCCTTCACTCCTGAACTTTTCCGTTTCAGTTTCGTAACTCCCTGCATCCCCTGCGCCGCGTTCTTGCGGAATAGAAGGTAGCAGCGATTTATGGCCACCGGCTGGCGTCCAGACTTCGAAAATCTCGTCGACGAGCATCAGTCGATGGTCTTTTCTCTCGCGTTACGCATGACCGGTGATCGTGGCCTGGCCGAAGAGATTGCTCAGGATGTTTTTCTTGAGCTGGACCGGAATCTGGGCAAGCTCGAATCGCCGTTGCACGCTCTGTTGTGGCTGCGGCGCGTGGCAATGAGCCGGTCGGCCGATGCTCTGCGAAAAAAGCGAGTCCGCCGCATGGATTTCTGGGTCGAGATCGAAGAGAGCCATGGTGCGCGGCCAGAGCCGGCAGTTTCGCCGCTCGGCGCGCGTCTTGAAGGACTCCTTGCGACATTACCCGAGGCGCAACGCGCGGCGCTCGTACTGCGCTACCAGGAAGACCTGACGCCGGAGGAGATTGCGGCCGTGCTCGACGCACCGTTGGCGACAGTGAAGAGCCAGTTGCAGCGTGGGTTGAAGTTGCTGCGAGCAAAAGCCGAAACCCACTTGAAGGAGTATGTAAGGGGAGCCTGAGTCAATGAATGATGTCGAACCAAGGGACGATTTTGAACGCGAGCTGCGCGAGGCGATGCAGCGCCAACCGGCCCCGCCCAGCCTGAAGCGCGGAGTGATGGGGCGCTTGTGGCACCGCGCCGAGCGCTCGCACCATCGTGTGCTTTGGTGGCAGCGCATAGCGGCTTCAGTGGTGTTAGCCGGCGCCGTGGGCGGCGCTTTGGCGTGGCGCAACGCGGAGCAACAGCGCAAGGGCGAAGAAGCCAAGCGGCAGGTATTCACCGCGCTGCGCATTACCAGTCACGCGCTGCGAGAGATGAACGCGCAAATGGCTGAGCGCAACACGAAAGAGTAGGGAGAGTGAAATGAAGAATCGATTGCTTGCATTTTTGCTAGGGGCCGCGGCTCTTGTGAGCCCGGCACTCGCCCAGAACTCTTCGCCGCTGGTGTTGCCCCCCCAGTTGGAGAAAGACCTTTCGGCACGCGCGGCGAACGTAACCGAAGTGACCCTGAACAAGAACATGCTGGGCTTCGCGGCCAAATTCATGAACGACAAAGACTCGGACGCGACGGTACGCCAGCTGATCGAGGGACTCGAAGGCATCTACGTCCGCGACTACGAGTTCGACAAGGAAGGCCAATACTCGATGGACGACATCGAAAAGCTGCGCCAGGCCTTCGAAACTCCCGAATGGTCGCCGATGGTGCATTCGCGCGAGCGCAACGGGGCAGAGACGGCCGACATCCTTGTGAAGCTGGTGAACGGCGAGCCGCACGGCTTGTTCATTCTTTCCGCCGAGCCGAAAGAGCTGAGCATTGTGCTGATCCTCGGACCCATCCGCATGGACCAGTTGGGTGAGTTGAAGGGAATTGGCGGCCTGGGCGCGCTGGGCGACGTTGAGAAGGACACTCACCACAGGGGGCCGACGGACAAAGCCGATAAGGACAAATCCGACAAGGCAGATAAGAAAACCAAAACGGACGATCAGACGAAGAAGGACGGTACCCAATGACACGGCATTTTCTTGTACCTCTCGGCTGCGCGGCGCTCTGCCTGATGATCGTGGTTCCGTGGATCGCTCATGCGGCAAGCGGAACCGGCGGGTTTGACGGCGTTGTCGACTCCATCGAAAGCCGCTACCACGTGCATGCAACGCGCATTCCGTTCATGGGTCTGGCAAGCCTTGTCGCCGGCACGGCGACGCATGGCGGCGTAGACGGCGTGCATGTGGCTGAGTTCGAACATTTCACAGAGACTGTAGATGGCGAAGAGCTGAACCGCGTGGTCGAGGAAAAGCTGGGCCAGGGATGGGAGCGGATGATCCGCGAGACGAGCCGCCATGGAGGCGAGCAAACGCTGATCTTCTCGCGCCCTGACGGCAATCGAATGGGGCTCTTCATCCTCGATCTGAACGGCCGCGAGTTGGATGTCGTCCAGGTTTCCGTCGATCCCGATCACTTGAACGAAAGCATCGAAAAGTACAAGCACCACCGCGATAGCGGCGACGAATCGGACTGAAGCGCGAGGGAGCCGGTGGTGGTGGATCACCTCGAGCCGCCGTCGCCCAATTGGTCGCTTGCGTGGAACGACTGGCTACTGCGTGCGCGTCATCAGGCCCACAAACATTTTCTGGAATCGTGCGAGGTCGAGATCAGTCTGCGCGTGGACGAGGCGAACGCCGGTGGACGGCTTGAGTTTTTCTGGCCACGTGAGCGTATCGCCGTAGCTGGGGCCGTGGCTCAAGTCGACATCCATATATAGAAGCTGCTCCTTGGTGATGACCGAAGGGTCGAGCCACGCGCAGGCCTCGAGCTCATCCCACATATAGGACTGCGGCCGGCTCCAGGCGGCGATGTAGCGCGCAGCAGGCGCCTGGGCCTTCGCAATGGAATCGAACATTTGCTGCGAGAAGGGCGTTTTGACCGAGATATCGACGGTGGTCACGTCAATGCGGGCCCAGTCGGCGTGGAGCACAATGTGCGCGGCCTCGGGATCGAACCAGAAGTTGAACTCGTGGCGCGGGCTCGTCGCGAACTCGGGATCTGCAGTTTGCGGATTGAGACTGCCACCCATGATGACGATGCCCTTGGCGAGCGAGGCAAAATCCGGATCGAGCGAGACGGCCAGCGCGATGTTGGTGAGCGGTCCGGCGGCATAGATTGTGACCTGGTGCGGATGAGCATGCACCTGCCGGATGAGGAAGTGTGCGGCGTCTTCGTCGAGCGGCTTGATGGCCGGCAGGCCTTCCGGCATGGGTGGAATTTCGTAAGGACCGTGCGAATCAAACCTCGCGGGAGAAGACGGAGTGACGCCTGTCGCGTTGTCATTCAGCGACGGCGCAACGCGTCCCCAGGCTCCAAGCCACATCACTTTGCCATCGAGTGCTGTTTCAATGCGGGTCTGTTCCTGCGTGCGAACAAGGGGAAACACCGCGCCTTTGGCGACTGGAAGGTCGGAGTGACCCGTCAGCTCGAGCATCCGCAGGGTGTGCAGGGTCTCTTCATCGCGCCACGCGTCACCGGTGACGATGGTGATGCCAAGCACCTCGACGTCGGGCGACTGGAGCAGTGCGAGCATGGCCATCTGATCGGAGCCACCGGGGCCGGAGCCATCCTGGTCGATCAGCACGAGCCGTTTTTGCGCCGGAGATGCGAGCGCAGCAACAGCGAACAGCAGTAGCGTTGCGATTTTCATCGTTCGTTACCGTGCCGCAAACTTATCTGCGGCCAAAGCCTCTGGGCTTGATCTGCGGCGTTACGGGCAGGTTGGTCTTTCCTTCGGGATAGACCACCAGGAAACGGTTTTGCCCTTCGCCCACACTGGCCGTTTCAATGCCGGCCAGGGTTTTGCAGGCCAGGTGCAGCAGGCGCCGCTCGCGGCTGTTCATGGGCGGAAAACTATAGGGAACGCCCGAGTGCCGCACCTTCTCGGCAGCGGTTTCGGCAGCGAGTTTCAGTTCCTGTGCGCGAAGCGCCTTGAAGTTTGCGGCATCGAAGCTCACCATGTCGTGCTCGTGGTGGTCGAGGCGCAGCATCTGTGCGGCCAGTGTCTCGAGGGCGCGTAGCAATTCGCCGTTGTGCTGCACAACCATGGGCACATCGGGACCAGCCAGTTCAACGTAGATCTGGCGCGCTTCAATTCCCTGCGGATCACGCGCGCCATCGCCCGCTGTGATGCGGAACTTGAGGCGCATTCCCCCTAGCTTGTTCAGGGTGTTGAGAAATCCGGCAATTTTCTGGGCAGCCTGTTGCAGGTCTTCAATGGGCATAACAAACAAGTATCTCAGACAAAGGGTCGAGGACGGCAGCGCAGCCCTAAAGAAAATCGTTGCCAGATGAGCAGCGACGAAGCCCGCTCTTCGGCTCAGCCAGGGCATTGAATTGCTACATTGAAAAGGGCTCTTTATCCCGAGTGCAGCGATTCCAGCAGCCGGTCCATGGGAAAATAGAGCCGTGCCCTCCTCCGATTTCTCTCGACTCTCTTCCGCGGAAGCGCGCGTTCTCGGTGCGCTGATGGAAAAGGAAGCAACCACGCCGGAATATTACCCGCTTTCGCTTAACGCATTGATCAACGCATGCAATCAACGTTCGAATCGCGAGCCCGTGATGAGTCTCGACGAGGATGACGTGCGCCAGGCCCTCCATGGTCTCGAGGACAAGGGGCTGGCGGGTCGCGCGCGCTCGGCCGAGGGCCGCGTGACGAAATACGAGCACTGGCTCGGTGAGGCCTTCAACTTCAGCCGCCCTGAAGAAGCGCTGGTCTCCGTGCTCCTGCTGCGTGGCCCGCAAACGCCGGGAGAATTGCGCAGCCGCACCGAGCGCGTCCATCGATTCGATGAAATCGCTGACGTGCTTGCCGCGCTGCAAAAGCTGATGGAGCGTGAGCCGCCGCTGGCTGCAATGCTGCCTCGCCAGTCCGGCACCAAGGAGCCGCGCTACGCGCATCTGTTCTCCGGCCCGGTCGAATCGATTGCAATTGCCGCCGGGGTGCCCTCACCTGGCACCGATGCCGCGGCCAGCGATGAGCGAGTGGCCGCACTTGAAACTGCAATCGAAGACTTGAGGCAGGAAGTCGCCGAGCTGCGCCAGAAGATCGACAATCTCCTCGCCTGACAGCCGACGCTCAGCCATCACCGCCGCGCCTCTTTCGTTGCAGGAATTCGGACCGGCAGGTTAGGATTCCTCTGCAAAGGTTTTGAGGAGAATCTGCTATGCGTTCGACTTTCTTTCTATCTGTTGCTGCGCTTGCATTCAGTTCACTCGCCGGCGTCTCACAAAGCCCGGTCGCGCCGAAGTCCGTACAGAAACCCGCCCAAAAGTCTGCCCCAATGCAGATGTTGGCGGCAACCCCGCCGATGGGCTGGAACAGTTGGAACTTCTTCGCTGGCCGCGTCACCGACCAGGACATCCGCAACGCAGCCGATCAGCTTGTTGCTACGGGGATGAAGGACGCCGGTTATGTATACGTGAACATTGACGATACCTGGGAGGGTGATCGCGACACCGATGGCGTACTCCATACAAACTCCAAGTTCCCCGATGTGAAAGCGTTGGCCGACTATGTGCATTCAAAGGGATTGAAGCTTGGCATCTACTCTTCACCTGGTCCGCAAACATGTGCCCATTTTGCTGCCTCGCTCGACCACGAGGCTCAGGATGCCGAGCTCTACGCATCCTGGGGCATCGACTACCTTAAGTACGATTTGTGCAGTTATCGCCAGGCAGTCATGTTCGTCAAGGCGCCCGACGACAAGGCTGCACAGATGCGCATGATGATCTCCGCCTACGACAAGATGAATCAATCGCTCAAGGCCACTGGCCGGCCGATTGTGTATTCGTTTTGCCAGTACGGATGGGATGCGGTGTGGGAGTGGGGGCCGAGCGCTGGCGCCAACCTTTGGCGCACAACAGGAGACATTCAGCCCAACTGGAACAGCATCTACACCATTCTGAATGAGCAAGCCGGACTGGCCAAATATGCGGGGCCTGGCCACTGGAACGACCCTGACATGCTGGAGGTAGGCAACGGCAAGCTCACGCTGGCTGAAAATCGCACTCACTTCTCTATGTGGGCCATGTTGGCGGCGCCACTCCTGGCCGGCAACGATTTGCCCAACATGACGCAGGATGTGCGTGGAATCCTTATGAATCACGATGTCATCGCCATCGACCAGGATCGCCTCGGCAGCGAAGGCACGCGCGCTTACTCTGAAGGTGAGCATGATGTGTGGATTCGCCATCTCTCTGGCGGAGCCCTGGCGATCGCGGTCATCAACGCGGGATCCGACCGTTATTCCACGCACCCGTTCCACCTGAGCCTGGCCAAGCTCGGGCTGCACGGGCCTTTGAAGGGCAAAGATCTGTGGACCGGCAAAGACGTAACACTCGCTGACAACATGCCGCTGGAGATTCCCAGCCACGACATTTTGCTGGTGCGGATCGCCGCGCCGAAGTAGATGAATTGGCGCTGTGGGGGCGAGCTCTACTCGGCTCGCCCCAGGCACACGGCAAACTTCTCCCGCGGGTCAGTCCACGCGGCTTCCGTCATAATTCCCGCTTCGGCCATTAGCGCAACCACTTGCTGTGGCTGGTATTTATAACTGTTCTCCGTGTGGATCGATTCCCCGGCGGCAAAATCCAAATCCATATCGAGTGCACCGATCGAAACCCGCTGCGCAGTGCGGCTCACAAGGTGCATTTCGATCCGCGATTTGCTGGCGTTCCAGATCGCGCGGTGCGCGAACGCTTCGGGTTCGAAATTCGCATCGAGCTCCCGATTTAGCCGGACAAGAATATTGCGGTTGAAGGCTGCCGTTACGCCGGCGGCATCGTCATACGCGTTGAGCAGTGTGTTCTCGTTCTTGACCAGATCGACCCCAAGCAGGAACGCATCGCCGGGCTGCAGCCCTGCGCGCACACGGCGCAAAAGGCGCGCGGCTTGGTGCGGCTCAAAGTTGCCGATGCTGGAACCGATGTAGAGCACGAGGCGACGCTCTCCGGCTGCCGCCGGATCGAGATGAAAGCGGCTGCCGTCGCCGTCGGTATAGTCCATCACGCGCGGAAGCACGATGACGCCCGGAATCTCACGAATGATCCGTTTGCGGGCCGCATCCAGCGCACTCGACGAAACGTCCACTGGCTCGTAGATCACCGGGCCCTGCCGGTCGACTGCGGCCTTTAGCAGCAGTCGCGTCTTGTCGGCCGATCCCGCGCCAAGTTCCGTGATGCGCAGACGCGCATTTGCAGCGGCCAGCGCCACAATATTTTTCGCGTTCGACGCCAGAATCCCCCGCTCCGTTCGCGTCACGTAGTATTCGGGGAGTTCAGTGATCTGGTCGAATAGCTCGGAGCCGGCCGCATCGTAAAACAACCATGCAGGCAGCCGCTTGGGCCGGGAAGAGAGTCCTTTCCGGACCGCCTCCGCGACGCGTTCATCGATGCTGACAAGTGTGGTAAGGGAAGCTGCGACGCTCATGGACTCTCAATTGGATGCAGCCGTGGGGCTTACGACGCCAAACGGATGCCGGAAAACTGCCATCGGGTTTCGGGGGAAAAGAAATTGCGGTAACTGGAACGGATATGCCGGTCCGGCGTGACACAGGATCCGCCACGCAAAACCATTTGCCCGCTCATGAACTTGCCGTTGTACTCGCCAAGTGAGCCATCCAGCGGACGAAATCCGGGATAGCCAAGGTAGGCGCTCGACGTCCACACCCAACAATCCCCGTATTTCGTGCCGTTCTTGCTTTGGGCGGAATCCAATGCCGGGACAGGGCTCAAATACCGGGAATCAAGCAGATTGCCCTCGATGGGCTGTCCTTCAGCGGCAGCCTCCCACTCAAATTCCGTCGGTAGCCGGCGTCCCGCCCAGTGAGCGTAAGCGTCTGCCTCGTAATAGCTTACCTGGCTGACCGGCGTAGCTTCTAGCTGTTCCAACGGCTGTTCTCCATGCAGCGTAAAGACGCTCCAGCGGCCGTTTTCTTCGGTCCAATAGAGCGGTGCTCGCCAGCCATTCGACTTCACCGCGTCCCACCCAGCCGATAGCCAAAGCTCCGGCTTCCGATAGCCGCCATCAGCCATGAATTCCGCATACTCGCCGCACGTGACGAGGCGGTCCGCAATCGCGTACGGCTCCAGCCACACGCGGTGCCGCGGAAGCTCATTGTCGAAGCAGAACCCGCCGCCAGTGTGGCCTGCCTCGCGCAGTCCCCCTTCAAATCTCTGGAACTGCACCTTCGGGGCTCCCGGAATGGCAATACTTTCCTGTTCCCCTGCTTTCTTGACGAATCGGTCTCTGCTCTCGAGATATGCCGGCCGCAGCGGATTGGTGAAGAAGGCATTCAAAATGTCGGTAAGCAGCAGCTCCTGATGCTGCTCCTCGTGGTTGGCGCCCAATTCGGTCCGCCGCAGTGCCTCCGGCTCCGGTTCCTGTTCGAGCAGCCGCTCCATAGCGGTATCCACTTGCTCGCGGTAGGCAAGGACCTGATCGAGAGCAGGCCGCGCGAAAGACGATCGCAGCCGCTTCTCGGGAATCGCTGAAAAGCTCTCATAGTAGCTGTTGAATAACCACTGAAAATCTGCGTTGAACACCCGGTACCCAGGCAGAAATTCGCGCAGCACGAATGACTCGAAAAACCACGTGGTATGTGCAAGGTGCCACTTGGCCGGCGAGGCCTCAGGGCACGACTGCACCATCATGTCTTCTGGCGTTAACGGCTTGCACAATTCCAGCGTTTGCCGGCGTGCAACGCGAAAGCGGTCTGCGATGCTTGATTCGAGACACGGGGAACTTGTAGTGGTCAATGTACCGTCTCCTACTTCTGAAGCGTCCAGAGCAATTTGATGAGTCTGTTGGACCCGGCGCTTCGCGCAACGCGCACCTTTTTTCTCGCATCAAGAGCAAAATAACAGTCGCGCGTCACAGCAACGCAACATGATTCGTGCGATAAATATTCAAGCTGATGGACTCAAGCCCGGACTTGCTCGGAGCCGAGTCCACCGGTGGTCCGCGCTCTGCCAGGACCGGCTTTTGAACTTTTGTAACACCGGCATTGCCAGAGTCTATATGAGGGCACTAGCATTTGCTTTTTAATAGTGCTCTAATCTTTTCGGACGATTTCGCTGGTGTATCGCCCCCTGGTTCCTCCGACAGGAGGTCATATGTGCAGGTTGGTTCGGATCCGTTGGGTTTTGCTCTCCCTTCTCGCAGTAGCGCTTGGGGCCCCTCGACCTCTGCCGGCCCAGACAACCGGCCAGCCTCCAGCATCTGCCCCCGCTAACGCCGCGGCCGCTCAGGCTTCTCCTGAAGACATCGGAGACTCTCTTGCTGCTCATCAGCGCTATCAGGCTGCGATTGCATCCTATGAAAAAGCTCCGCATCCAACCGCAGCGCTCTGGAATAAGATGGGTATCGCCTACCAGATGATGTTCAACACAAAAGATGCCGTTCGCTGTTACAGGGAATCGCTCAAGCTCGATCCGCGCAACTCCCAGGTCCTGAATAATCTCGGCACGGTTTACGCATCAGTCAAAGACTATAACCAGGCCGACCGCCTGTATCGCAAAGCGATTAAGCTCGATTCGGATTCCGCCCTGATTTATAAGAATCTGGGCACCAATCTATTGGCTGAACATAAATACAACAAGGGCTGGGAGGCCTACCAGCACGCCCTCAAGATCGATCCGCAGATCTTCTCGGATCACGACAGTCCGCATGTCGAGAATCCGTCGAGCGTGCAGGAACGCGGCGCGATGAACTATTACATGGCGCTGGGTTGCGTGCGCGCGGGCTACACTGACTGCGCGCTCGAATATCTCCGCATGGCGCTCGACGAAGGCTTCACGAGCCGCAAGAAAGTCGCTGCCGACATTGAATTCGCTAGCCTCCGCGACAACCCCGCCTTCCAGCAACTCCTCGCCGAGCAACGGAGCCAGTAGTCGAATTCTTGCCAGGAAAACCGTTCGTCGTCTATCCCATTGTTTCCCGCGTCTATTTGGTAGGTTGGCATCTCCGCTGACCGGGAGTCCTTATGAAGATGCGTCTCTTGTCTGCCATATTCATCGCAATCTTAGTCACTGGGACGGCCTGCGCTCAGGACGCCGGTTCCGCGCCTCCGGCCGGCCAGAATGCGGGCTCCGGGCGAGGAGGAGGATACGGCCAGCGCGGCGGCCGCGGTGGATTTGGCGGTGGGATGATGGGGCGCGGCTTGATGGGAACGGTGACTGAGGCTGCGGCAGATCACTACATCATCAAAACCGAAATGGGCGAAGTCTACACTGTTCATCTCAGCTCCAACACCCGAATCGTGAAGCAAGTCGCTGGCATGCGCGGGTCCGGTGGCGGTGGACAAATGGGCCAGGGCGGAGCGCAGGGATCGGGCGGCGGCAACGGAGGTGGAGGTGGCCAAGGGGGCGCCGGAGGATATGGCGCCGGACAGGGCATGGGCCGCGGCAATCCTCCGCAGGAAATCAAGGCTACCGACATCAAGGTGGGCGACGTCGTGGCCGTTATGGGCGACACCGATGCCACTGCCAAAACCGTCGGCGCCTCGACGGTTGCGCTCGTTGATCCCGAGCGTGTGCAGCAAATGCGAGAAATGGAAGCCAACTTCGGCAAGACCTGGCTGATGGGTAAAGTCACTGCCATCGACGGCACGAAAATCACGCTCACCGGCGTGATGGACAATGCCCCGCATACTGCGGTCGCTGACGAAAACACCACTTTCCGCAAACGCCGCGACCCAGTCACCCTGGCGGACATACAAGTGGGAGACACTGTGCGCGTGGACGGCGCATTGAAGGATGGTGTTTTTACTGCATCAGCCGTCAGTGAGGGAGGCATGATGGGCGGAGCCACCCCTGCGGTTCCGCGCGGCACGCCTCCGCAATAGGGAATGACCGATTCGAAACTCGACAATCGGTGCTGTCCCCCCGGCGCTTGTCGCGCAGCGGCAGATTAGACAAGGCCTTGGCTTCGATTTCCAGGCCAGCTTTGATGCGGATCCTCGCTCCCGTTCAATTTGCCTTTCACATACGTTTGACACATCCCCTGAAACGGCAGAAAAAATGTAATGAATTCATAAAGATAGCTCGATAGAAATTGAGCCAAACGGTAAGTCACTTGTCAACTCCGACAGCCCCTCTGTAAAACCTGCGCTGGTGATTAAAGCCCTGCATTTAGTGCATCTGTGCTGCAAAAAGGACCCCGCGTCGAACTCGAGGTCCAGTTTTGCGGCGGAAAACGGCACGGAGCGGCCTCAGTCCGGGGCCGATCGTGGACGTTATCGCGGGGTCTTATGGGGTCCGCACTGGCAGTTGTGGCATTTTTCCTTGAGCAGCACCGAATTGAGGACTGTACCGATTATTGCAATGGGCAAACATCGGGTTTGCTGTCAGATTCAGGCGCAGGGTTCTCCATCAATTGGACCGGATCCCTCGCCCAGGAATATCATCAGTGCAGTTTCCAGAGAGCATTGTTTGAAGGCGAGAAATGCCCGTTCCGGGCATTTTTGCAACGATGCTCGCTGAAAAAAAACGACGCGGGGCGCCCTCTCATGAAACCGAGGAGCGTTTCCCAATCGACACACTAGTCAACCTTTAGGAGGACAGAATGAAGACCAACAAACTGAAGAAACTCCTGCCCCACGGCATCGGCATGCGGCTTCTTGCGCTGCTGGTTCTAATTGCCGGCGCGAGCTCGATGGCATTCTCGCAACAAATCACCGGCACCATCGTCGGAACGGTCAACGATGCGCGCGGCGCCGTCGTGACCACGGCGACCGTCAAGGCCACCAACGTCGACACGGGCTACACGCGTTCCGCGCCCACGAACGGCGTTGGTGAATACCGCATCGATTATTTGCCAGTGGGCAAGTACAGTGTCGAGGCGTCGGCGGCGGGCTTCGAGCACTTTGTACAACAGAACATCTCCCTCGACGTGGAACAGGAACTCACGCTTCCAATCACGTTAGCAGTCGGAGCTGCGACTCAGACTGTCACCGTCACTGAAGCTCCCCCGACGATCAATAC
>CAZKJB010000047.1:0-16870 GCA_964552975.1 uncultured Occallatibacter sp.
TGACAGTGTTCAAGAGGCCGGATACATTCCCGGACTTTACCGACTGTTCTGGAACGACGCCTGAGCCGGACGGCAACTGGAAGGCCGTAATTGTGCATGGAGGTCCATCGCGAGGACTGTCGCAGATCATGCCGGCATTCGGAGACTTGCTGACGGACTCGCAGATCAATGATGTGATCGCGTATATGCGAGGGTTCTGTAAGAACGTCCACCATGATCCTCCGGGCGAGTTGAATCTGCCGCGCGCGCTGGTCACGGAGAAGGCATTTCCCGAAGATGAACTCGTGGTGTCGACTGCAGCGAGCGCCTCGGGAGCGCCGGCTTGGACGACGGACGTGATTGATGAGCGGACCATCTTCGATGCGCGCACGCAGCTCGAGACTGATATTCCTGTCAACTACGCTGATCAGAATCACAATTGGACGGAGGGATTTGGGGATATCACGCTTGGGGTCAAGCGGGAGGTGTTCTCCAGTTTGCGGACCGGTTCAATCCTCAGCTTGCAAGGCGGATTTCTCCTGCCAAGCGGCGACAGCAAACGCGGGTTTGGCGCCGGGACAACGCAGTTTGAACCCTTCGCGGCGTTCGATCAGCTGTTTCACGACAATACGTTTCTCCAGTTCCAAGCTGGGGCAGACCTTCCTTTCCACACGAGTGTGGCGCCGCGCACCATGTTCTGGCGGTCGACGGTGGGTCAGGCCGTCGCTCCCGACCACATGCTTGGACGCATGTTTACGCCAATGGTCGAGGTGCTGGCTACGCGGGACTTCAAACCGGGCGCCAGCACTGATTGGAATGTATTACCGGAGATGCAGATCACAGTCAGCCGGCGTCAGCACGTTCGCGCGGGGTTTGGCGTGAGCGAACCATTTACAAACACCAGCGACCGAGCCCCGCAAGTGCTCTTTTATCTGCTGTGGGACCGCGCGGACGGCAAGCTATGGGAAGGTTGGCGATGAGAGGCCGATATGGATGTGCTATGGTCGCGGGGCTCGCGGCAACTTTGGTCCTGCCAATGTTGCGGGGCCGTTCTGAAACGAAGACCGAGAACGCGAAAGGCGATAAGCTGTCTTCCAGCATCGTCTTCCGAACGTCCGATCGCTGCGTCGCGTGCCACAACGGACTGAAGACGAGCCAGGGCGAAGACATATCTATCGGGTTGCAATGGGGCGCCAGCATCATGGCAAACTCCTCGCGCGACCCTTACTGGCAGGCAAGCGTGCGGCGAGAGTCGATCGATCATCCGGAGTCGAAGCAGGCCATTCAGGACGATTGCACCATCTGCCATATGCCTGCCGTGCGCATGGCGGACCGGACCGCGGGAAAGCACACGGACCTGTTCACCAGGCTTCCGTTCAAGCAGTTTCCCAAGGGAGACAAGGCTGCGGAGGACGGGGTTACGTGCTCGGTGTGCCACCAGATCGAGAACGTGGGACTGGGGACGCCGGCGACGTTTGTGGGAAATGTGACGATTGCGAAGGCCGACGCGAACGGCGAGCGCCCGGAGTTTGGCCCGTTCGAGATCGATAAGGGGCACCAGACGGTGATGCACTCCTCCACCGCGACCTACCGGCCTACGCAAGGGCACCACATGGGCGACCCGGGACTTTGCGGAAGTTGCCATACGCTCTATACGGATGCCCTCGGGCCGCACGGGGAGAAGATAGCGCGGTTTCCCGAACAGGTGCCATACCAGGAGTGGGAGCACAGTGACTACTCGTCGGGAAAGACGCGCGAGACGTGCCAGCAATGCCACATGCCGCGGGTGGAAGAGCCGGTGGCAATCACGGCGCTATATGGCGAACCCCGGATGGGGATGCGACGGCACGTGTTCGTCGGAGCGAACTTTCTGATGCAGGGAATCCTGCAGGATCATCGGGATGAACTAGCCACAGCAGCCCAGCCAGACGAACTGAACGCGGCAGTCGCTCGCACGATAGAGTTTCTCGGGAGCCAATCGGCAAAAGTGACGATTCTCGGAATGGACCGTACGGCGAATAGGCTCGCGATCGACGTTCACGTCGACAACCTAACAGGGCACAAACTGCCGACTGCTTACCCGTCGCGACGGACGTGGCTGCACGTGGCCGTGCGAGATGGCAGTGGACGAACGGTGTTCGACTCGGGTGCGATTAAACCGGACGGATCGATAGTCGGAAATGACAACGACGAGGATCCATTGAAATACGAGCCCTATTACCGCGAGATTACGCGGCCGGACCAAGTTGAAATCTACGAGTCCATCATGGAGGATACCAATGGCAAGGTGACGACCGGCTTGCTGCATGCCGTTGGCTATGTGAAGGATAGCCGGTTGCTACCACACGGCTTCGACAAGGCCACCGCGGATAAAGACATCGCCGTGCGGGGCGGCGCGATGGACGATCCCGCCTTCAATGACAAGGGCAGCACAGTAAAGTATCTGGTCTCGACAGGGAACGCCGCCGGTCCGTTTACGGTGGAAGCCGAACTCTGGTACCAGCCAATCGGCTTCCGCTGGGCGCATAATCTGGCCCCGTATCAAGCAAGCGAGCCGCAGCGGATGGTGCGGTATTACGAGGAGGCTTCACGAAAGTCAGCGGTGATATTGGCGAGGGCCGAGGCCAAACGGTGAGGAACACCGGGATAAACACCCAATAGCAAACGTCGGCCTCTTCCTGACTTTCTGCAATACCACTTGGTAACGAGATCGTCACAAATCCCTGACGAGTGTTCAAGTAGAACGCGTGAGGATGCTTTATGCACAAGGTGAAGACTATCGAAGGCCCCCAGAGTGTAGCGGTCACCCGCCGCCGCTTCGTTCAAGGGATCGCGGTCGGAGGAACGCTCGCTGCTCTCGACTGGGATGCACGTCGGCTTTATGGAGAACCGATTTTTAACGTGCCGGGCACGCTCACGGGAAATCATTTCGACCTGAGCCTGGACTATCTCTCTGTGAACTTTACGGGACGTCACCGGATCGCCACGGCCGTGAATGGCTCGGTGCCGGGTCCGACACTGCGATGGCGCGAGGGCGAAACGGCTACGATCGCCGTAACTAACCGTCTGAAGCAGGCAACGTCCATTCATTGGCATGGTATCCGAGTACCCTCGGACATGGATGGAGTACCTGGCCTCAGCTTTGCAGGAATTGAACCGAACGAGACATTCACCTACCGGATACCCGTGGTCCAAAGCGGCACGTACTGGTATCACAGCCATAGCCGGTTCCAGGAACAGACCGGAATAGCGGGCGCGATCGTCATCGACCCGCGGAAGAAGGACCTGATCGAGTTTGATCGGGAGTATGTGGTACTGCTAACGGACTGGACCGACACTAACCCGGAGACAGTCTTTAGCAATCTGAAGGAACAAAGTGACTACTACAACTATCATCAACGTACGGCCGGCACCTTTTTCTCTGACGTACGAAATATTGGTCTGAAAGCGACGATTTCAGATCGCATGATGTGGGGACGTATGAATATGTCGCCGACGGACTTAGCTGACATTACCGGTGCCACTTACACTTACTTAATTAATGGAAACACTCCTGATTCGAATTGGACCGCCCTGTTCCAGCCGGGCGAAAGGGTTCGCCTTCGCGTCATCAACGGCTCGGCGATGACATTCTTCGATATTCGGATGCCAGGTTTACCGATGACTGTGGCGCAAGCCGACGGCAATGACATTGAGCCTGTAACGGTAGATGAATTCCGCATCGCTCCCGCTGAGACGTATGACCTGATCGTTCAACCGCAGGCAGGTATCGCCTATACGATCTTCGCTCAGTCAGAGGACCGGAGCGGCTACGCGCGTGGCACGCTTGCCCCGACCCGGGGAATGACCGGCAGCATTCCGCAGATGGACCCGCGACCGATGCGCAGCATGGCCGACATGGGCATGTCCGGTCTGAGTGGCATGAACATGGCTGGCATGAACATGGCGGGGATTGACGGAATGAGTGCAAAAGACATGCGTGCAAAGGGGAAGGTCACCACCAACGACCACATGCAGGACATGGCGGGAATGGATATGGGAGATTCAACGATGCCTTCCATGCCAGGACTGAGCAAAGGCGAGTCCGCTGGCGGTAATCAGAACAGCATGGCGGGAATGGATATGAGCGGCTCCGGTGAGATGACCATGGCGGAAATGAAGGAAGCCGACATCGCGGCCACCCGGAAAACATCAACGACGGGAATGTCGATGGGCAACGGGATGGGTACGGTCCCCTTCCCGCAACCCGGTCCAAACACGGTGCCCGTGCCGGGCGCCGGCGACAGCATAGTCACATTCGTTCCTGCAAAACCGGTGGCGATGCATATAGGACCGCAAGTCGTTGGAATTACGGCGGGCGCAAGGGAGCGGCTGGATGACCCTGGAAGCGGCTTACAAGAAAATGGAAGGCGCATACTTACCTATGCAGATCTGCGTGCCCGATATCGCGGAGTGGATGCCCGCCCCCCGAACCGAGAGGTCGAACTGCATCTTTCGGGCAACATGGAGCGCTTCATCTGGGGCTTCAACGGCAAGAAGTTCTCCGATGCTAAGCCAATCGAGTTGAAGCTCGGAGACCGCGTACGAATCATTCTCATCAATGACACCATGATGGAACATCCGATCCACCTCCATGGCCTGTGGAGTGAATTGGAAAACGGTCACGGAGCATTCAATCCCTATAAACACACCATTACCGTGAAGCCGGCGGAACGCGTCAGTTATCTAGTCAGTGCAGATACACCTGGCCGATGGGCCTACCATTGCCATCTGCTTTACCACATGGAGGCCGGGATGTTCAGAATGGTGGTGGTCTCATGACTTCCTTCGCACAACGCAAAGCTCCATCCAGATATCTGCCTTCACTCATTATCTCCATGGCCGTTGATATCATTCTGCTCTCCTTCTCGGTAGCACGAGTGGGCGCACAAATGACTGCACTGCAGACATCTTCAAAACCACCTCTTATGGGCAACGAAGTCTTTGTGCACGCTCTCTTCGATCAACTCGAAGGGCGCACGAGCGGATCAGATAACGAGGTTCGCTGGGACGGACAGGCCTGGACAGGGACGGATATGAATAAACTCTGGCTCAAGTCGGAAGGTTTCGTGGATAACGGCGCGATGAGCGATGGCGATCACGAAGCTTTCTATGACCGGCCAATCCCGCGCATGCGGTACTTCGATGCTCAGGCAGGAATACGAGCGGACCTCGATTCGGGCCCGAAGCGTGTCTGGGGTGCGATAGGCATAGAAGGACTCGCTCCACACTTCTTTCAATTTGAGCCAACCTTCTATTTTCGCGATGGAGGTCACCTGGCGGCTAGAATATCGAGCTCCTATGATCTATTGCTAACCCAACGGTTGGTCGCACAACCCGAGCTCGAGTTGAACTTCTACAGCAAGCAGGACCCTGGGCGCGGAATTGGAAGGGGACTCTCCGATATCGACACGGGGATACGTCTGCGCTACGAGTTCAGCCGCAAATTGGCCCCATATGTTGGCTTTGCTTACAACGGAATGTTTGGGAGTACCGCGATCCTTGCGCCTAAATCCGGAGAACCCGTGGGGCAATCACGCTTCATCTTCGGGGTCCGGGCATGGTACTAAGAGGTCCACTGTCGAACCCGCTACAAAACGTCAGATTGATTTCGACCTCGCGAACCGGAATGAACAATGAAGGATGGGCTTGGTGACGGAATGAGTCCAACAAGATATCTCAGAAGGAGGTGGCACGAGAGGAAATTGGAATCATGATTCAGCTTGCACGGCTTATCATCTCCGCCCTAGAGAAGTAGGCAGAAGAGATAGGCCAGGCCGCACGCCATGATCGGCGGTACGGCCTTTCTTCTAATTCGAGAATCACTCTAAGCCATCGACCTAATTCCCCTGCATCTGCATCTGATGCATCTTGTAGTCGCTCTCGACGCTGAGGCGTCTTACAACCGTAAGCCCGTTGGGCCCTAGTAGAAACGTGGTGCCGGTTTCATTGTTAGTGACCCGATGTCTCACGTCCTTGACGACAGCAAGTTGAGTCGGTGCAAAAGCGCAAATATCGAGCACTTGGTAGTCATGCCCAACTGCAGAGACGTACTTGTAGGTTTGCTTCGCGACTAGAAAGCCGCTCTCTCCCAAGGTCTCAGACGGACCGAGATCTGTTACCGCCGAAATCACCCGAAACACGGGGTTCTTGGCCTTCTGTAGATCGAGTACGGCTTCCTTCTGACCGTCACGAAAATACACGAGCTCAGCATTGTTGCTGAGAGGACGAACGAAATCAAAAGCGCCATCTGTTGCGAACGCCGTGCTCATCACAAGCTTGATGCGAGCCGGATCGGTAACGTCGAAAACTGATAGGCGAGTTCCTTGCTGCTGCTCTACGTAGAGATATGTTCTTCCTGCATTGTCGGAGTGAAGAAAGAGTGAGTTGCCCGGCGCCTGCGCCTGCTCCGGAAGATCACGGGACTCCATGACTACCAGCTCCTTCGACTTAGAGTGGATCTCCGCCTCTGCCGGCGATGAAGGTAGAACCGCTGCTGTGACAACCAGACCAAGCGTGAGTGTGGATTTGATGATTTTGCTCATGGTGTTTCTCCTTTTCTATATCCAGTCTTGATCCACACAAGCTGCCATGTCCAAGCAGTAAAGGTGATGCCGTATAAGCGAGAAACCCTTCGAATCGATATCGGGCCCCTGCTTATACGGCATAACAATTTGCAAATTCGGTTGGCGCAAGTTTCGCTTTAATGTCGAAACATGACTACTCGAAAAGGACCAACTACGACAATCGCAATCATCGGCGGAGGGGTAAGTGGGACCCTCACGGCGTTTCACCTGGTTCGGCAGGGAACGTCTGCACGCGTAATCCTCATCGACCGTCAACCTAATTTCGGCCTTGGCCTGGCCTATTCAACTCCGAGCCTCCGCCACCTGTTGAATGTTCCCGCAAGGACAATCAGCGCAATACCCGATCAACCAAACCACTTCCTCAATTGGCTCCGCAGGAATCATGACCCGGCTGCGACGGAGAAAACCTTCGCTCCACGAGCAGTATTTGGACGGTACATCCAGTCTCTCCTGGCATCGACGAGCTCGATCGAACAGGAGATCGCGACAGTCGTTGATGTCCGTCAGCAAGACTCCGGCGCAGTCCTTGCGTTGGATAACGGATGCGAGCTACGGGCCGACGCGATCGTTCTGGCAACCGGAAACTTCGATCCTGCGCCTCTTCCGGGAGTCTCGAAGGCCGCGTCCGATTCGGGTTTGTATCGCCACAATGCGTGGGCGACGGAAACATACGAGGGATTGGATTCCGGCGCGCCTGTTGCTCTCATCGGAACAGGTCTGACCGCGGTCGATGCCGTGCTGAGACTGCGCGAACTCGGACACCGCGGAAGGATCATTGCCCTGTCTCGTCACGGCATTTTCCCGAATCGGCATGACGATTACATATCCCTGAGTTCATCTGCAATCCCATCAGATACACCGGCTACCTGTGTCGCATATCTCCACGCTCTGCGCGCTGCAATTCATGGAGGCGCGGAGTGGAGGGCCGCTATCGATAGCCTCCGTGAGACGACCAACGAATTGTGGCTCCGTCTGCCAATCGAGGAAAAGAAGCGCTTTCGCCGCCACCTGCAGCGCAGATGGGAAGTTGTACGCCACCGCATGGCGCCGCCGATTGCCGACGTCATCGAATCCGAGCTTAGTAACGGCACCCTCGAGATCCGTGAAGGCCACCTGAAGACCGTCGATGCCTCTCCTGCAGGCGCGCACATAACACTTCGCGCACATGATGACAATGGGAGCTTCTATGCAGATCGAGTCATCAACTGCACTGGACCGAGCATGAACTACCGCCGTATCCCCTCAACTCTTCTCCAAAACATATTCAACAGAGGACTCGTAACCTCCGGTTCTTTAGGTACTGGATTCCATTGTTCGAAGGATGGAGCGGTCATCGACGTCAGTGGTCTCGCTTCAGAAATCATCTTCAATCTTGGCCCGGGCCGCCTTGGCGACCTGATCGAGTCCATCGCGATTCCTGAAATCCGGCAGCAGGCCGTTGAGCTTGCTTCGACACTTGCTGATCGCGTGAGGTCACTCCCTGGAAAGACGCGGACAGTATCTGCTACGGAGTTAGCTGGAGAGTTGGTAGAAGCATGACCACCGCAACGGTCACTAACGTCCGAGGCACTGAGCGGGTGGTGACATCGTGGCTAGCATCCGCCGGTTGGGCTATTGTTCTCGGAGCAGCCAGCGGCTTCTCATGTGTCGCAGTCAGGCTCTTCTTTCGGCTTCTTCAGTGGGTCTTTTTGCAACAGACAGGCATGTTGCCCATCGCGGCAGCAACGTTGCCATCCGCGCGACGTATCCTGACCCCCACCCTCGGAGCGGCATTCGCGACCCTTGTCGTCTGGATGAAGCGAAGGTGGGCATCGGATTTGCACTTTGAAGAATATGTGGAAGCCGTTCGTCTCAGGAATGGTCAAGTTCCACTCCTTTCGACGGTTTGGCAGACTGCTTGTTCTGCCTTTTCCGTAGCCACCGGCGCGGCAATCGGGCGAGAAGGATCGATGATCCAATTCGCTGCTGCAATCTCTTCATGGGTGGGAAAGCGATCTCCCCTACGCAAGCTGGCGTTGTCGCGACAGGTAGCCTATGGCGCTGCCGCCGCGGTAGCGGCAGCTTATCAGGCACCGATCGCTGGAATATTCTTCGTCACGGAGATCGTCCTGGCTGAATGGGCCTGGAGCGACATTCCTCAACTGCTCTTGGCCG
Source organism: uncultured Occallatibacter sp. (assembly GCA_964552975.1). Classification (GTDB taxonomy): domain Bacteria; phylum Acidobacteriota; class Terriglobia; order Terriglobales; family Acidobacteriaceae; genus Telmatobacter. The sequence goes on from CAZKJB010000047.1 coordinate 8,760, forward strand.
CAAGTACTGGTTGGCTCATTAGCCGCATTTTACTGGGTGCCGGCCCTCTCTTCCCCATAAGGGGACCATTGCTGATTACGCACGATCTGCTGTGGGTTCTCCCTCTGGCTCTTGTTCTGGGCGCAGTTGGTCCGGCCTATCGTAGGCTTCTTCATTTCTCCGGAGCAGCGAAGCGTCTGCCCTTCGCACTCCTGTGGAGTGGTCTCGCAGTGGGTGCTCTCGGTCTGATCGAGCCTAAGGTATGGGGAAATGGCGACGCCGCTCTCCTGGGAATTCTGCAGAACAAAATGGTGCTCCTCGGAATCTTCAGCGTGTTTACCCTTCGCCTGGTCGCTACTTCCTTCTGCGTGGGAACGGGCACGGTGGGAGGAGTTTTCACGCCTACGCTGTTCGCCGGTGCTGCCATCGGTCTCGCGATGGGTCACTTGCTGCACAATCTGGAGCCTTCGATATTGGCTATCTGCGGCATGGGACTACTGATGGCGGCTGTGACACACGCCCCTTTAATGGCAGCTCTGATGGCTGTAGAACTGACCGGGCAATGGCGTCTTCTGCCGATCATTCTGCCATGCAATCTGCTTGCCTCGTTGATTGCTCGTACAATCTCGCGTGAGTCCTTATACGCCATTGCCAGCCCAGAGCCAGGTGCAATTAAAGATAGGTTTCGCCAGACAAGACTGTGACCATCAAACAGGCGCAGACCTTTGGACTTTCAAGGGAGACAGGAGACGGAGAGGTCATGATAGAGAATTTCCGCATTCGAGTATTCAGGGCGGTCGCACAGCATCTGAATTTCAGCCGTGCAGCGGAAGAATTGTTGCTCACGCAACCCGCGATCACCCAGCAAATTAAGGCGCTTGAGGATGAGTTCGGCGTGCCTCTATTCGATCGCGGCGGTGGACATATCGCCCTGACAGCCGGGGGAAAGGCGCTGCTTCCCCTTGCGGAGAGAATGAAGGAGATCTCTGATGAAGCCTTTGCCGCTGTGGCAGAGGCGATTGGACAACATGCAGGCGAACTCGCTCTGGGAGCCTCCCAGACCATCGGTCAATATCTCCTACCAACGTTCGTGGCTGGATTTCGGCGGACATGCGCTAAGGTCAGAGTCACGGCTCGCAGCGGGAATACAAACGAGATGCTCGAAGCCCTCCTCGCTCGCGAGATTCAGATGGCACTCATCGAAGGTCCGGAACAGCGGAGAGACCTCCATATTGAACCCTTCATGGAAGATCACATGGTTTTGGTTGTTCCCGCGACTCATGAATGGGCCAATCACGATATCAAGGTAGAGGATCTGAAGGGCGAGCCTTTGCTCATGCGCGAATTTGGCTCCGGCTCAAGGAGAGTAGTGGAGCAAGCGCTTTCGAAGACCGGAGTGAGGACGAAGGAACTGACGATCAGCATGGAACTCGACTCGACCGAAGGTCTGCTGAGCGCGGTGGAAGCCGGCCTTGGAGTCACTTTCGTCTCGAGGTGGGCAGTCCGGAATCAACTCTTGCTCGGAACGCTAAAGATCGCTAGAGTAAACGGGTTGAAGCTGTCACGGCGATTCTCGATGGCATATCCTGCGGGTCCAGAACCAGCAGGCATCGTCGGAATCTTCCGTACATTCTTGCTCTCTCAGGCAATGGAAATGGCGCCAAAAAGGATAACAAGAACAAACGCCTCATAGTTGCTACTGAGTCCGGCATCCGGAGGTCGACAGCATCAGTTGTTGCCAACAGGCCTTGTCACTCATTGACCGGGTAGAAGATGTTTCTGCCGCCCACCCTTCCGCCGCTGCTCGTTCCTGCCGGGTGTCCTTTTGCCTGCGAAATGGACTCTGACTGTCCTCATCCCCTAAGACGCCATCCGAAGGCATGTATTTAGGAGCCGGCCGGATCGGTAGATCCGGAGGCCAGCGGCGGGTAAGCCAAATACTGACCCTGTCCGAGGGCATTTTCTGATCCTCTTGACACATCTGAGATATGTCATGGTATGCTGTGCATCCCCCGCGGCTGATTGTGGCGGGCGGAGAACAGGGGTATGGATGGCGGGCAAGCAGAGAATTAGGTTGTATTGGGTATTCACAGAGGACCGCAAGGAAGACTGGTTTATCTTTGCATCGAGGGCAAGACAGGCGCAGGCATATCACGAGAATTATGAAGGGTACGGCAAGGGCGACGCTGAAGCGAGGCTGGTCATAGCCAACGTGCCACTGGAAGAATTCGAGAACGGCAAGCCACCCTGCCACGCGCAGATGCCAGACTTACTTAAGCTGGGCCTCAAGGACGCGGGATCGGCACCGAGTATTCGCCGGGTGGAATACCAGGGTGAGATTTTCGAAGAGGGCATCCTGGAATCGATCGTCGTGGCGGGAAGGAAGAACATGGTGCTGATGCTGCGGGAGAAAGGGAACCACATGCCTGGAGAAGCAACATGCTCAACGGCAGGGCCTGAGGGTGAGACTGAGAGGAGTGCACCTGGTCCATTAGGCGCAGTACCGGCAGGGGCGGGACTGGGCGGCCCAGGGGAGGGTTCGGATGGTCGGCCGGATATCCTGCGGGCTGCGGAATTCGCATAGCGGGCTGATCTCCTGACCGCCAAGAATCGGGATTTGGTTGGAGTGGCTATACTACGGGTTGGACGTTTGGGCATTTTGGGGAATGTCCTCGGTGCGGAACGGTTCATAAGTATCAGTCGAACTTTGGGAACAGCTGATTCCCGCCTCTCTTGCCAGATCTTTCGTCACCGAAGTTTATGTGGCGTTTGAGCTATTCTCGGCCCCCTCCGTGGCCTACTCTTATTCCTCTTCCCAAATCCGATTCCGTTCCCCGGCGCCGGCTGATGAGCCTCAGAGCGAGACAGAGTAGAGCAGAGTCCGGGGGCAGGACAAGGAGATCCTAGGGATGTGCAGCGGGCTATCCATCCTCCCCGATGTTGAAGTCGAAACCACCCGGCGGAGCTTCATCTTCAGTCGTTGGAGGACTTGAACTGGGTGGTTGAAGCTCAGCTTTGAGGCGGCGTAGCAGCTCCTTGCCGGCACCGGTAGTTGCGAGCCTCTTGGTCCGCGGATCAGAGCTCTCACGTGTCTGTGCCAGCAGCCCGGCGGCGACCAGGGAGCTGACCAGTTTACTCACGACGTCCTTGGGGAGCGCTGTCTCAGCGACCACGTCTTTTTGGGAGACACCCGCGATGCTGTCAGCAAGCGTAAGCAGATAGATCACCCTGCCAGGGGATCCTGCAGCGTGCTGCTCATTAAGAACGCGCTCAACCCTCATGGCCTGTTGTGCAAACTTCTTCAGGCTGTTAGCAGTTGCCATATCGCAACTATAGACTGGAGGCGTTGAAAAGCCAGCTCCATCGGGATAGTTGCCGTTTGGCAACCATCCCATTTCCTGCAACGAAGCCGGCGCTCAAGGGAGAGAAACAGGGGCATCACATGTGGCAGAGATGGCCATTCCATACCCGGAAGACGTGTGTGCCAGACTGGCAGAAGAGGGGTGTTCAAGTGCCCTTTTTCTGTGACATTTCCACAGACAAATCTCGGGTTTTGGTGAAGGTTCCTATACTGCGGGTGGAGCGTTTAGGAAGATTGGGGAAGCCTGCCGGTGCGGAATGGTTCATAACTTCCAGTGGTACCTCTAAACCCCATAGGGAATGGCTTCCCGGATGTAAAAACGTCAACACAAATCCCGGCGCGGCATTTTAACTATTTTCGACCCCCTCTGCTGACCCCGTCCTGGCCCCTCCGATACCCTCTGCTGCCCCCCTTCCCAGACCCTTCGCCGAGCGTAGTTCGAGACATCGGATAACCGGATGATGCTTGGATGCTCGGAGATATAGACCAGCAGATCGAGTTCGAGCTGGGCCGCCAAGGCAGGGTGGATGAGCGGGGATCCGAGAGCGCAAACCGGCTTCTATATAGAGAGAGGCCTACCGGCGGGCCGGAAAACGGCGGAGCCGTGGGATCTGAATAACAGGAATCGATGAGCCGCGGAGCCCGGGCGAGAGATGCGGGGACGGCCTTGAGGTACGGCCTTGAGGCGCGGAGCCCTCGCCACGGGATGTGGTGGAGGATGTGGTGGAGCGGGGACCTGGTGGCCGGGAGCTGAGCTGGCCGAGGAGGAGGAGCCGGGCCGGGCCCTTCGCGCGTGCGCGGGGCATATATATGTTCCGGCCGGGAAGGCACCTGGTTAAACGACCATGTTCGCGTCGTCGATGGCACGCAGCTGGTGAGCAGCGGGTTCAGCCGCCAGTATCCTCCACCGATCGCGATCTGGTCCGGCATCGCCGATAGGCTCAGCTTGCCCGACAGCAGAACACCGAAGTCCGGTCCTACATTGATGACGTTGTTCGCGTCGCCGACGAGGATGATGTTGTCCTCGGTGACGACGATGTAAGGCTGGCCCTGATAGGCATCGCCGGCGTAGATGACCTTCGGCTGGTTCAGGGCGCCGGATGTGTTCTCGAGATCGAGTGGGGCGAGGGACATGATGGCTTAGGTTCCCGGGACACAGAGATCCTGGTCGACCGGGATCCTCGGGAAGAGGGTGTGGAAGTTCACCTTGTGGACGGTGCCGGCGATGTTGACGGTCTGGCTGTCACCGGTGGTATCGGTAATGAGCTGTTGCTGTGGCGCCAGGACGACTTCGACCTGATCGCCTTCCATCATGGCGTCCTTCTGGAAGTACTGGGCCTCTGAGTCCTTGGGAATGGGGTCTTCGGATCACTCTACATATCTCAGATATATGTTAGGCTCGAACTCCCTATGAAACGCTCAGCCCTTTATTTACGAGTCAGCACTCTCGACCAGCACCCCGAAACCCAACTCTATGACCTTCACGAGATGGCCAAGCAGCGCGGCTACCGGATCGTCGAAGAGTACACCGACCGGATCTCCGGGGCGAAAGCGCGGCGACCGGGACTCGATGCCCTGATGCAGGATGCCCGCCGCGGCCGGTTCGACGTCGTGCTGGTGTGGGCCTCAGACCGAATCGCCAGGTCGGTGAAGCACTTCCTGGAGGTGCTCGATGAGCTGAACCGGCTCAACATCGAGTTCGTCAGCTTCCGTGAGCAGATCGACACCGGCGGGCCGCTGGGCCGTGCCATCGTCGTCATCATCGGAGCGATCGCTGAACTCGAGCGCAACCTGATCATCGAGCGAGTGCGGGCCGGGATGCGCCGTGCCCGCCTCGAAGGCCAACACATCGGACGCAAGCCTCTAGTCCTCGACCGCGCCGCCATCTTGCGAGGACGGGAGCAGGGCCACAGCCTGGGCCAACTCGCGAAGAGCCATCGGGTCTCCCGGGCCACCATCCACCGAGTGCTGCAGGATGGTGTTCCAAAAGGGCTCGAAAAACCCGCCGCCTAAACCCCACAAAATCAATGGCCGGATATACCCAATCCGGCTGTCCCAAAAGGCGTGGGTTATGAAACACAGGGCCGCTAGACAAAAATCTCAATGATCACAAGCTCAACGACGACGCAAAGGAGACCATGGCATCACGAGAAAACAGGATTCACGCATTGCCCGGGAAGCCCAGGACAGATGTCTTCGACCGGAAGTACATGGCCGGAACCACATTCATGGCAGAGACTCCGCGTTGTCCGCAGTGCGGCTCAAAGACATTTACTTTATACGGCTGTGCCATCTCGTGTCTTAGGAGAATCTACGAAAACGGCAGGCCCGCCCCTATCACACCCGCTGATGTGACCCTCAAGGATGAAGAACTCTTCTGGCCAGATTTACTTGAGTGCAAGGTATGCGGCATGACGACCTACTTCAGGTAGAGAAGGATGGCAATGAGACCAAAGAATACGAAGGCTTCACCGACAAGGGCGGGCGGGGGATCCACTACCAGCACCGAGATGACGCGGGAGAAATATGACTGGACCGATCCGTACTGCCCGCATTGCGGGTCTGGAAAGGTCTTCATGCTCGTGGTCAGGCTCGAACTGGTACGAGAACTCACGATTGAAGAGCTCGCTCAAGCGATGGCTGCCGGCGTAGTAATTGAGGATGGCAATTACTTCCTTCAGAAGATAATTTGCTGCCGCGACTGCGGCACGACCACCAAATTCACCGACCCTGTCGAGAGCCCATGGGCCCCTCGCCCGAGTTAGAGTGCCGATACCCGCTCGTTTTCTGAACCCAGACTCTTTCGAAGGTCCAGCTCTGCCGATCTGACTTCCTCGAAAGCTGTGGTTTCTGAATCACGATCTAGGCCTATCCCTTCGCTGATTCCAGAGGCCGATAACCAGGGAAGTTCGGTGAAAGCATCATGCTTTGCTTGCGCACCGCGAGTTTGCCGTCGCGCACCCACTCCTCTCCTCGTTCTCTCAGGTGTTCGATCATGCGATCGCGCCACAACGATAAAGTCCCACTGAATTCCGGAAGCTTGGCGAGGTCTCGCAGTTCATGTGGATCGCTCTTTAGATCAAAGAGCTGTTCCTCTCCGCTGTAGGCGTGGAAGATGTACTTCCACTTTCCATCGGTAAGCCCATTCCAGTGATTGATAACGTCATAGCACACGTTATGTTCAAGATCGATATAAGGCCGCCAATCCGTACCTTTGCTGCGAAGGAGATGGAGCAGGCTCTTGCCATCCAGATGCTCCGGAATCGGGGCTCCAGCCACATCCAGGAATGTAGGCAGAAGGTCGCGTATCTCGATTGGCTGCTCCGCGACCTGTCCCTTCGGGCCAAGGTTCATGCCCTGGGCTGGGCGCAGAAGCATCGGAATGTGAGCCGAAGGCTCATAGGCATAGGTCTTACGCCACAGGTTCTGATCTCCGAGCATGTCGCCGTGGTCGGAAAAGAAGACGATCAACGTATCGTCGAGCATATTCCGCTGTTCAAGAGCTTCGAGAATGCGCCCCACCTGCTCATCCACGAAGCTCACCGAGCCGTAATAGCCCTGGCGCGATCGCCTTATGTCCTGTTGCGGCAACTTGCCATGCCACAAATCGTCGCGCTCGCTGCTGCGAGGCTCGTAGCGCGCAGCCCACTCTCCAACTTCTGCTTTAGGCAGGGGCGCGTCTTGACGTCAACGAGGGAGCAGCATTCGCTCCCATGAACTTGGAACAGCTTGTCGCTCATTACCTGAGCGTCGAGCTTCCAGGTAAGGCCTACTCCACCGTGGAGGGGTACAAGAGCTATCTAAAACTTCACGTCGTCCCGCAGTGGGGCGAGCACAGCCTAGCCTCCATCAAGGCAGTGAAGGTCGAAGCCTGGCTGCGCGACCTGAAGAAAGCCAACGGTCAGCCGGCGAGTCCGGCGACCAAGGCGAAGATCCGCAACATCATGTCGGTGGTGTTCAGTCATGCAAAGCGTCATGAGTGGGCATCCAGGAATCCGATTGAGGATGTGCGGACCTCGACTAAACGTCTCCGCATCCCGGAGATCCTTACTGCAACGGAGTTCCAGGCTCTGATGACTGAGCTGGGGCCACGTGAACGGTTGATGGTTGCCTGGGCTGGTACAACTGGTCTGCGCCGTGGTGAGCTCATCGCACTGCGGTGGCGTGACATCGACTTCGACAATAACCAGGCCAGCGTGCTGCATTCGGTTTGGCGGAACGTCATGGGCGACGCCAAGACAGAAGCTTCGCGCAAGCCTGTACCATTGCCGAAGTTCCTGGTCGACGCGATGAAGGAGTGGCGGTCGGCTTCGCTATACAAGAGTGACGACGACTTCCTGTTTCCATCCATCCGGATGAATGGGGCCACACCGATCTCACCGGACTCGATCCTCAAGAAAGCTATCCGGCCGGCTCTCACCAGGCTGGATATCAAGAAAAGGATTGGTTGGCACTCGTTCCGTCATGGTCTTGGCACTATGCTTCGGCAGCATGGCGCGGACGTGAAGGTTGCCCAGGAGATGCTGCGCCACGCCAACCCGCGGATCACTCTTGCTATCTATCAGCAGGCTGTGAGCGAGGAGAAGCGCGTCGCACAGAACCAGGTGTGCAACACACTATTCGATGGAGGGTTTTCGATCGGACCCTTCAGGACCCTAGAGGAAGTTACAACCGAGGAAACATCTACCATAAACGACCTGGATTCTGGTGTTTATGGCGGGGACGACGGGGCTCGAACCCGCGACCTCTGCCGTGACAGCTAACCGGAAAC
>CAZKJB010000048.1:0-16860 GCA_964552975.1 uncultured Occallatibacter sp.
GTTGTACGCAGGCCTCACAACGGCAATCCGTTTACCATTCATCATGGATTCGCTCCTCGAACCTTTGCGTTTTGCGGTCTAAAACCGCGGATTGGCTCCGCGGCTCCAGCTGCCGGCTGGGACATCGAGTATGGTCAAATTCCAAATGGAATCACATCCGGTTCCACAAGCCACAGTTATCGGCTCCGGTTGTATTGGACCCTCTCCAAATTATCAGCGGGCTCCGTATTGTCTGGCCATACGACTTCGGCGTGATCGATCCGCTGGGCCATAGACCCATTCATCCTTGATTGTAGACAAAAATTGCGGGCGAGTTGGCCTGGCGGCGGAGAACGCCCCGTGCCAACTCTCCCGCAAAGCGGAGGCTCAGTATGTTTTGTTGCGCTGGACTTGGCGTTATCAAACGGATGGCCCGGCAAGAACCTGTCGCCGGGCCCCGTTCCCCGAGGCTATGCCAGCGTCGTACTAATGTTGCTAAAAACGCCGTTAACGGCTGTGGCCACGTGCTTCACTCCACCGATTGCGGCGAGCGCAATGAGAGCGACCAGAAGCGCATATTCGACCAGATCCTGGCCGCCTTCGCTGGTAGCCACGTTCTGGAGCTTTACGAAGAACAAAAGAAATGTGTCACTAAGTCGGTTTCTCAACTGCCTACTCCTCATATGTTGAGATGTGCCAGCGCAAGCCGGTCGAAAACGAACGCGGTATTGGGGTAGTTCCTGGCCCTGGGTCTGGAACTGGCGATCGACCCTTGATGTCACTCGGCTGCGTTGGTTCCGCATGTCTGCGGCCGATGAGGCGGATGACTTATGCCAATGAAGAACTGATCGTAGAGAAGACTGAGTTGATCGCGGTAGCCGCTTTGTTCACGCCGGCGATGCACGTGAGAGCAATCAGCGACACCAGCAGAGCGTACTCAACCAGATCCTGGCCCTCTTCGCTGCTCCTGAGGTCCCGAATCACCATGGTGAAATTCAGAAGAAATCGGTTCATTGGTCGTATCTCCTATCCTTGAGATTCCGGCCCACGCCGGCATAAGGCTTTCCGCTTACTTTTTCGATAAGATCGCTTGCCTTTCACTGATAAAGGAGAATGAATAATCAAAACGAATGAACAGGATTCTTCTCTATTCCTGTTGCCCGCAATGAATTTGTGAAGCCAACTTACACTTTTCAGGAAGGATACCTTCCGCGATGAGCGGCCGAATATCCTTCCTGCAAAGTTGCTTAGGCCCGGGATTTCTTGAACTACTCGAAGCTACGACAGCGAGCTGCTAATGCTGCTGAACACACCGTTAATCGCGGTGGCAACATTGTTAACACCGGAAACGCACACGAGAGCGATCAAGGCAACCAGTAAGGCATATTCCACGAGATCCTGGCCTTCCTCGCCATTCTTGAGGCTCTGGAGTTTCACACACAAATTCTGAATAGTGCTGTTCATCTGTTTTTCTCCCAAATCTTCGAGTTCCGGCCTGGGCCGGTTTATTTTGTCTCCACGATTTCTCGTGTCTTACAAAAAGAAAGGAACCGGAATCGTCCCAGGAAGGAATTAGGCTGACTTAGCCTGCCTGCGGTCTAATGTTTGTTCCAGTTCGGGGAATCCTTGCAGGGAGAGCACGCTCCAGCGATAAGCTGAATTCGAGCCCTCCTGCCGGGGTGTTGAGTTCCTGAAAGTACGTCGTGCGTCGGGAACTACGCCAACGAGCTGCTGATGGTGCTGAAAACGCTGTTGACTGCGGTGGCCACATTGTTGACACCCGAGACGCACACCAGCGCGATCAGAGCAACGAGCAACGCATATTCGACCAGATCCTGACCTTCTTCGCCGTGCTTCAGGCCCTGGAATTTCACGTACAGCTTAAGAAGTGAGCTCTTCATTTGTAGTTCTCCTATTTTGTGATATTCCGGCCTGTGCCGGCCCAACCCGGTTTTGTTTCTGGAACAGGCTGAATCGTAAACAGGAACGAAGGCTGTTCCAAGATCCCTCGTTGCTGTTGCTCTGGATCAGAGCAGTTGAGATTCGAGAGAGAGTGCGCGCCGGCAATTTCTCCAGCGCGCATTTCTCCTGAAAAGCTGCTGAGGCCTGGGACGAAATGCGCGTCCAGGTGTTACGCGAGCGAAGAGCTGATATTGCTAAACACGGTGGTGACGGCCGTGGCAACCTTGTTCACACCAGTGATGGCGGCCAGAGCAATCAGGCAGACCAGGAGGGCGTACTCGACCAGATCTTGGCCTTCCTCACGGGTCATCAGGTTCTGCAGCTTGACATAGAGAGTCAGAAAGAGGTTGTTCATTTAGTTTTCTCCTAGACTTTGAGTGCCCAGCCTCAGCCGGGTCGCCCTTTACACAGCATCCAGCGTGCCATTCTCGGACAACTCGCAGTGCATTTAGAATCAATCTCTTATAGTTTCGACACTTCTGAAGAATTTACGGGGGGTGTATACGCCGGTTTACTGGCTCTAATCGATTGTTCGGCCCCGTATACACTACCTGCGGTCTCGATGCGATCGAACCATCGATTCGGCATTGCTCGTAACCGGGTCGATACAGCTACCGACACCCTTGCTGCCCGAGCCGTCTCGATCGCGGAAGAACTGCCGTAAAATACAACCCATGGCAAGGAAGCTGGACCTTCCCCCAGCGCAGGAACATCGCGATCTTGCCGAGATATCGATCGCGGTCGTCGCGGGATTGGCTCTTGCCATAACCACCCTCTTCATCTTTGCTGTTCCCGTTGCCGGCAATCTGGCCGCCTCGCGCGATTTTGTCTCTTATTGGGCTACGGGCCAGCAGCTTGTTCATCACGGAAATCCATACGACCGGGACGCCATTTCAACGCTGGAGCATTCTGCGGGCCTGACCCCCAAGGCGGTGCTCATTATGCGCAACCCTCCCTGGGCGCTGCCGCTAGCCTACCCGCTCGGTTTTCTTCCGCTGCGTCTCGCCGCCATTCTTTGGACCCTTCTTTTGCTGGCTTGCCTGCTCGTCTCTGTACGCATGATTCGCGAGCTGCATGGCTCGCCACCCAATCGCATACATTGGCTTGGGCTCTCCTTTACGCCGGCATTGATCTGCCTGACCATGGGCCAGACGGCTCTATTCGGGTTGCTGGGATTAGTTTTGTTTTTGCGTTTCCATAGCACTCGGCCTTTCGCCGCCGGCGCGGCCCTTTGGCTTTGCGCGCTGAAGCCTCACCTGTTTTTGCCTTTCGCGGCCGCGTTGGCTGCCTGGATCGTTGTCTCTCGCAGCTATCGATTGCTGGCTGGTTTCGTAGCGGCACTCGCTCTCAGCAGCGCGGTTGCTTTTGCGATTGACCCGAGTGCATGGCAGGATTATGGCCGCTTGATGCGTTCGCCCGCCGTCGATAATGAGTTCATCCCGTGCCTCGCCGACGCCTTGCGCCACTGGCTCTATCCCGGCGCTACATGGCTTCAATACCTGCCGGCTGCGCTGGGCAGCATCTGGGCTCTTATCTACTTTTGGCGGCGCCGCGGTCAGTGGGATTGGGTTACCAACGGCGCTCCGCTTATGCTGGTGTCGCTGGTGGTTGCGCCTTACTGCTGGTTTTACGACCAGGGATTGGCGATTCCGGCCCTAATGTACGGCGCCTACACGACTCGCAACCGGCCATTGTTAACGATTCTTGCGATGCTGATCCTTCTCTCCTACGTTGAACTCTGCTTCATCAAGGTCATCTCTCCCCTTTGGCTTTGGACCGCGCCAGCGTGGCTCGCCTGGTATCTTTTTGCGCGCGCGTCCGCCAGACATGAAGTGCTGGAACCACAGTTGATTACCAGTTAGATTCCCTCGAGGCAATGAACTCTTTGTCAGGCGCTTCGTTGCGAGTTACCTGCCTCTTCTGCGGGATGGTTCGTTCCCGAGTGGTGGGTATAATTGCGTTGATTCTGACAGAAAGGCACCCCACCATTGAACGATGATCGCGATTACAGTGTTCTGTTTATTGCGATCGCGTGCGCCCTGGCGGTTGTATTCACCACTCTCTTTCTAAGCATCATGCCTTTTAACCGCGCCATCGTTGCCCGACGCGATTTCATCGTCTACTGGGCCACCGGCCAGCAGCTCGTGAATCATCACAATCCGTACGATCCCGCAGCATTAAACCTGATTGAGCGGGATGCTGGATTTCAGGGCGGCGCTTCCTACTACATGCGAAACACTCCGTGGGCACTGCCTCTGGCTTGGCCTTTGGGCTTTTTCAGCGCGCAGGCCGCAGCGCTGCCATGGTCGCTGCTCATGCTGGGTCTCCTGGTTGCATCTGTGCGCGTGATTTGGAAGATGGTTGGCACGGCCGGGAATCATCTTGACTGGCTTGGGTACTGCTTTCCACCTGCCCTTTTCTGCGTGATTCTGGGGCAGACTTCAATCATTTTGCTCTTCGGCCTGATTCTCTTTCTTCGCCTTCACAAAACTCGTCCGTTTGCGGCCGGCGCTGCTCTCTTTCTTTGCACGATCAAGCCGCACCTGTTCCTTCCTTTTGGACTGGTTCTTCTGGTGTGGATCGTTGTCTCGCGAAGCTATCGAATCCTTGCCGGCGGCGTGGCCGCCATGGCGGTTGGCAATGCAATCACTGCCTGCATCGATCCTTCAGCGTGGAGTCAATACGCTTACTACATGCGCACTTCAGATGTCACCCGCGAATTCACCGCCTGCTTCGGCGACGTCCTGCGCGATGCCGTCAATCCTCGAGCCGAGTGGCTTGCATTCGTTCCGGCCATGCTGGGTTGCACCTGGGCTCTCGTCTATTTCTGGCCGCGCCGTCACACATGGGATTGGCTTGAAAACGGCAACTCGTTGATGCTGGTTTCTCTTATCGTCGCGCCCTTCGGCTGGATCTTCGATCAAACTCTTGCTATACCAGCGATCCTGCTTGCGGCTTCTCGAACTTCGTCCCGAATCCTGTTGTCTATACTCGCGCTCATTTATCTCGCCATCGAAGTCGAACTCATACGTTTCGATCCCCATTCGGTTGCCTATCTCTGGATCGCGCCGGCCTGGCTTGCATGGTACTTGTTCGCTGGCGCCTACACGCGTGCGGATGCCACTGCGTGCTTCCCAGTCTCGCAATCCATGAATTGACACTTTCAGCTGGAGCGGCACATGCGCGCAATTCACATGCTCTTCGATCCGGCCATCATGGGCATTGCGGTTCTTTTTCTGGCAGTGCTTTGGATGCTCAAAGACCAGAAGGACAAGACCCGCCCGCTGCTCGTCTTTGCACTCGTTCTGAACCTTTTCTACGGTGTCCTTCTCAAAATTCTGATGAGTGGCGAAGGTGGACTCTTCCCGTGGAAGTACGATCACGCCTTGTTTCACATCGACCAATCTCTCGGCCTTACGGCCGTTTCGATTGCGCAATTGCTGCAAGGCGCCTGGCGGATACCTCTCTGGATCGTTTATCAGATGATGGTTCCGATGATGATCGTCTGGTTTCTTGTTACTTCCTATCGCCCCCAGCGTGGCTCAGTCGTGCTGGCCTACATCGCCGAGTTGGTCACCGGGCCGCTTCTTTATGGCCTTGTTCCCGCATGCGGTCCGATCTATGCGTTCGGAGCTCAATGGTTGCACCCTCCTACTGTTTCTGCAGACGCGATTCGCCTTGCGGGAATGCCAAACGCATTTCCTTCGCTGCATGTCGCCACGGCCTTCATCTTCTTGTTCTTCGCTCCTGGCAAGATCTGGAAGGCCATCGCCTCCGCTTTTCTCGCCGGCACTTGCCTGGCGACGCTCGCTACCGGCGAGCACTACGTCATCGACCTGATTCCGGGTCTCGCCTTTGGCGCTTTCGCGGGCTATATTGGAATGCAGCTCTACCGGCGAGCACTGATCTTTCTAAGCGTTGTGCTGACCTGGTCGCTGACGGTACGGTTTGAGGCTTCGCTCCTCATCGCTTCTCCCTACCTGACGCGATCGCTTGCGGTGGCAACCGTAGTGATGGTGGCGCTGGCCTTATGGAAGCAGTGGAGCGCCCAGTCTGAGCCCGCCGAGGTGCAAGGCACGGCTGCCTGATGCTGAGAAGCCCGCAAGACAAGCCAAGAGTTCTTCTCGCTTGGCTCCTGATCAAATTGTGAGTTGAGTCTGAGTGGACTTAATCTGACGTGTCTGAAACAGCGGGGGCGAATTCAACGGTGTCTCCGCGCTCAGTGTGCGACGCGCTGACCACGCCCACGGGAAGTTCCAGCACTGAACGCGCCGTGAGGCATGCCGACATGCGCCAAGGTCCGACATTGCTGCGCACTTTTTTCACGCAAAGCTTGCGATCCAGATAAACGAGATCGATAGCAAACCGCATGAAGAACGTGTGGACTGATTCGCAGGGCGTAATCCACAATCCTTCGCCGGGTGGCAGTTCATCGCGCCCGAGCAACCCTTTGCTGCGCGACCCTCCGGTGCCCGCGATTTCCAGCCGCTTGACGAGCACCGTGCCTCGCGTACGATTAACAACTTGCTGCGGACCCTTCGGGGCTGCCGATGGCGGCGTCGCAAAGAACTGCCCCAGGCTCCTGGCGATCCTTTTCAATGGCTTCACCCGCAGGTCTCGGCTTCTTTCGAGCGTGTCAGGCACCCGCAAGCCTTATTATTGCGGCGCTGCACCCGCAGGAGCCGCGCCGGTAGAAGGACCACCTGAATTGATCGGCGCTCCCGCCGTTCCGAATACGCCGTTTGTGCCCTCGATAACCAGCGGTTTCTCAGGCTTCATGCTATCAATCAATGTCTCAACCGGAACCGACGTCGGAGGGGTCGCTGGAGTGGCTCCTGCGGTCTTCTCGTCTGGCTGATGCATTGGAACATTCGAATTGGGCGGCAGGAATTTGTCTGGATACTTGAGCTCCGGCACCTTTCCATCCGGCGGAATCGGCTGCACAATCTCCGGGGTCACGATCACGATCAGCTCGGTGTCGTTCTTGGTCTTCGACTCGGACTGAAAGAGCTTGCCGAGAATGGGGATGTCGCCAATGAATGGAATCTTCTGAAAAGTGTCAGTAATGCTCTTGTCGAGCAGGCCGCCGATCACGAAGGTTTCTCCATCGGCCAGCTCGACCTCGGTATTCACCCTGCGCGTCGTAATTCCTGGGACTTGAAAACCCGAGAGCTCGACCTCATTGGCATAATCCAGGGCGCTCACTTCGGGAGCCACCTGCAGCCGGATGGTTCCACGTGGCGTAATCGTGGGAATGAAGTTGAGACGGATACCATATTCCTTAAACTCGATGCTTACAGTTGCGGTGCCACCGGTTGTGCCTTGTACGACTGGGTAAGGGAACTGTCCGCCAGCAAGGAAGCTGGCCTCCTTGCCATTGGTCGCCATCACGTTCGGCTCCGCCAGCACTTGCACTACTCCTTTGGTCTCCAAAGCTTGGATATCGGCGCCCGCGCCCAGGCCGGGGAAGTAGGCAAGTAATCCGAACTCGTTGCTAAAGGTGGCCTGATATCCCGAAGAGCTGATTGAGCCAGTGGATCCCGACCCCGAGGAACCCGAGATGGACGGCGGACTGAATTGCTGAGTCGTCACGCCTCCCACCGCATTTGCGAGTCCGAGACTGAACAGGTTAATGCCGAGTTGCGTGGCCTTGCTTCGATCGACGCTGGCGATACGAACCTTGAGAAGAATCTGCTGATCGGAGGAGGGCACCGACACATTCATCAGGTTGACTACTTTGCCGAGCGTTGAAGCGATTTGCACCGCGCGCGCCGAACTTGTGAGATCCTTCACAGTGCCGCGCAGAAAAACACTGTTGTTGTCGAACGAGACTCGTATCGTCTGGCCCGGTAACTCGGTCCTCAGCTCGCGCCGCACTGCGTCCAGATTGTCGCCAGAAATCGCGGCGCTGGCGCGTACGATGATGTTAAAGAACTGGCGTCCACCGCGGATGTCCCAGATAATCAGGCTGGTTTCACCGGGGGCTTTGCCGTTGACCATGATTTCCGTGGGGCTCACGGCGGTTGCTTCGGCAATGTCGCCAATGCCCACGGCGACGCGACGAATCGGCTGCGCGCAATCGACAAGAACCGCTTTGCCCACGCCCACCGAAAGGTCGTTTGTGGAGTCCTCAAAACTGACTCCCGAAGACGGGAGTGGAGATGGCGCAGCTTGCGGCGGCGCGGCCTGTGACGCGGCAGGCTGAGATGGCGCAGCTTGTGCCTGCGCGGCCTGCACGGCACCCAGTGCCAGCCAAAACGCGCTGCAAAATGCGACGGCGAACTTAATCTTCGCTCTCAATGCGTGCCCCCGGGTGTAGTAAATTTTTCGTCACTGGACTTCGAGCCGTTGATCACTTCGACGGTAAAGGTATTCGTATCTTTCTTGGCAACTTTTCGCGGCGCTGGTCCCGCTACCGGATGCGGCGGAGCATTCTGATCGGCGAAGAGGCCTCCCATCGAGTTTGGAGAGATCTTCGTGATCTTCGTGTCCAGCGGGTTGCGCAATACGAGTTGGATCTTCAAAGAGCTGGCCAAGCTCAGCGTCTCAGCCTGATCCGGCGTCACCAAAAGGTTGACTACTTGCACTTGTTGCGGCTTTCCTTCAGCATCCTTCTGGATGTCGGTGCCGGCGGAGAGAACCTGGATGTTCTGGAGGATGGTTTTCGTCACCATGCCTTGAGAGACTCCCTCTGCGCCAGGCGGATTGCCTGAAACCAGAACGTCGACGCGCATGCCAGGAATAACGAATCCAGCAACGCCGACCACTTCATCCACTCTGACCGCGCACGCGCGCATGCCGTCAGGAATTGTGGGCGCCAATCCGCCGCCCGAGCCGAGACCGGCAAGGTGGCTCTCTAGAACCGGCTCGCCTTGAGAGATCGAAACGATCACGCCCCGGTTGACGGCATTCTCCGGTTTCAGGATCGCGCCTTTGGGCACCGTGCCGGCGATCGTCATCGTGCTCAGGTCGGCGGTCGTAATTACCGCACCCAGCGGAATGTCCTTGGCCGCAGAAACGATTTGCGTCGTCGTCAATGGCTTTGCCGCGGCCATTCGCACACCTACGATGCGATAGACCAGAAAAGCGCAGCCGCCGGCTATCACGAATGCAACGAGCAGGATCGTTAGCAATCTCTTGTTCATTCCAATTCCTAGTGGAGCCGGCCAGTTAGCCAACTCCGCCTTTCTGCGCCTGCCTCGCCTTCACTACCCGGCAATCTTGCTGAAATCCGCGTTCTCGATCACTGCCATATCATTTCCATCGGTTCGGGGGCTGGCAGTGCGGTTTCAGTGTATTCCCTCAGTGCCTTGCGGATCGTGCAGGAATTGCCGCTATCTATCGCCGAGGTATCAAGAGAGCCATGAGGCAACGCGTTCAAATGAGCGATGCTGAAAGTGGTACCAAAAAATCGAGAAAAATGCATCACTCAGCCTCGTACAACTTTCGTTACAGTCCGCTTGATGCAGCTAATGACGTATCTTGAACTGTGAAGCCATTTGGCGCAATTGCACTTTTTCGGTATGTGCGGGGTGAGGCTGCACTTTCAGGGCGGATTCATCCCCAAAGAGGGATTCCGTTTGCGCACGGACTGTAGTTGAATGGTCGTTCGGAAACTCCCACCGGAGAAATGAGCAATCGATGAGGTCTCCCCGTACGATCTCGCTTTTCGCTGAAGGGTCCGATCCGGGCCAGCGACCCACTTCGTTTCTGGTTTCCACCATTGTTCATGGTGCGGCCATCGCGATCGTTTGGTTCAGTGTTGCGTACACGCCGCGCTTCGCGAGAATTGAAGCACATCACTACACGGTCAGGGAGCTCAACCTGATCATGCCTGACGAACAACCGCGCACCGAAAAAAGCAAAATTGCGTACCCAGGTCCAAGTTCTGCCAAGAGCTCGCCCTCTTCCGCAAGCGATTCGTCCCCGCATCCGCCTTCCCTGCGCGAGGTGGCGCAAGCCACGCCAGGACCACAAACGCTCATACAGGCTGACGTTCCTCACCCCATCACGCTCCCAGAATTGATCCCGTTGCCCCAAGTCATGATCTGGACGCCCAGCAAGGTACAGGTCAAGACCATCGTTCCGCCGTTGCCTGAGAAGCCCACCGCTGCTGACGTCAAGCCCACTGTCGACAGGCCCAACCAGGAATTGAAGGTGGCCGACGTTTCCATCTCGTCCACCTTTACACCCTCGGCCAAAAGCATCATCACGCCAAGCACTACCACGCCCATCGCCGTCCACGAACTGCCGCAGGTGCAGTCGCCGCCTACAACCATCTCGCAGGTGGCGGCTCAGCCCACTCCCGCTGCAATTCTTTCTCTCTCCGATTTGCGCATTAAGAATGGAACGGCTACTCTGCCGCCGGTGAGTGAAAGCGCTGCGGCGAACGCGCAGGGAACGTCGACTTCGGGCAAGCCACAGAATATGCCGGCGCCAGGTTCGGGTAGTGCCAACGCTAAGGCTGGACAAGCGGGCCAAGGCCAGAGTCCAACGACCAAGAGCAGCGATTCCGGCCCCACTCAGGCGACGAGTAAACCGGACGCATCTCGTCCCGGCGGCGGAACGGACTCCGCTTCCGATCAGGACGGCGGGCCTGGAACAACCCACATCTCAATGCCCAAGGACGGCCGATTCGGCGTCGTTGTGGTCGGCAATTCGCTCGAAGATCAGTTTCCCGAGATCGCACAAGTGTGGAATGGCAGGCTTGCCTACACCGCCTATTTACACGTGGGTCTCTCCAAGAGCTGGATCCTGCAATACTCGGTCCCGCGCCCCGATGATGCAGCCGCCGGTGGCACCATCGCACATCTTGAAGCGCCCTGGCCGTATAACATCGTGCGCCCCAACCTGGCGCCCGATTCCGTCGATGCCGATGCTCTGATGATTCATGGCTTCGTCAATCAATCGGGACACTTCGAAACGCTTACTATCGTCTTCCCGCAGCCCTTCCCGCAGGCCCAGTTCATTCTTAGCGCTCTTCAAAAATGGCAATTCAGGCCGGCCACGCAAGACGGGCAAATCGCGCGGGTCGAGGTACTGCTCATCATTCCAGCGGACTATGAATAGTCCTGTGCGCGTTTCGTCGGCCGCTGCATAAAGAAAAAAGTACGGGCTCGATGCCTATACCCTTTTCAACTGGTTTCCCCTGATTACTTGACAAACACTAGGTGGTGCCGTTGGGAATTAGCCGCGCTGCCGTCAGGCTTTCTCCGATCGCCTGGAATATCGAGGCGATTGATGTGAAGTTGGCATTTCCGCCTGTAGCAGAGCATCCACCTGTGTTGTCAGAGAAGAACGTGTTGACGTTCGATGCCATCGCTCCGATTGCGTTGCAGGGCTGCCCGGCATAGGCTCCGGCCGGCCAGCTTTCTGCACCGTACGTGGAGCCAGCCGATATCGTATAGTTCGCGTCGGTCGTGCAACCTCCCGTCGTCTCCGAGCCCATGGCGACCGTGTAGACGGTCGTACCTGCCTTCGTTGCAGCTTGCGCCGCCTGCACGGCTTGGCCACACTCGCCCAGTGCCGAGGGATAAGTCGCCGATTGGTAACCGTTGGGGTTGTTTGTCTTAGTTCCCGTGCCATTCAGAGGCGGGTTAGTCGTCGTGTTGCAACCTGTGCCACCGGCCGTCGGGCAGTTCAGCGCGACAAGGTCGGCCTTGGAGTTGCATGCGCCAGCCGCAGTATTCGCGCTGGTGGCGCACGCGGTAGCGTCGCCGTCGCTAAGAATGATCATGACGTTTTGCGAACTCGGATAGGTGATCTGCTGAGCGACGAGCGCGGCTTGCGCCGCATAGATGACCTGCGCGTAATAAGTGCCGTAGCCGCCTGGTGCCTGAAGGCCCTGGCAGCTGCCTCCGCCGCCGCCTGCCGCTACCGCGAGCGGGTCACTCCCCGACAGTGGTGTCGTCGCGTCGTCGTTCGCTCTGTAGGTATTGTTGAAGCTGGCAACCTCGTAGGTGCCCGCGTAGCTTCCATTTGCGCCCGTCGTCGAGCTTTGCATGTTGAGATTTTGCGATGACCCGGTTGAGACGTTGATAAAGTTGTAGGGCACAATCGGAGGATTCGTTGTGGGGCAAGTTGTATCGCTCGATGTATGTCCCGCCGCTATTGCCGGGAATACGAACAACGACACACCATCTACGTACGCGCCGCTTGCACTGCAGGTCGTGTTGAGAGGGCACGGATCCATTTGCTGCAGCATTGTCTTAAGTCCGGTGACCGCGCATTGGATTTGTGTAGCGCCGTTGCCACATCCATCCTTCGAGTTCGCTGTACTGGTCATCGACGCCGTGGTGTCGATGATCACGGCGATGTTATATGGAATGTCAGAACCACCCCGCATCGCTGCGGTAGCCGTCGCTGAAAGATTGAATGTCCGAATCCCAATCAGCCCACCAAACCAGAGATTCACCTTGGCAGTCTGAACTACCTTGACGGCATTGCAAGTCGAGCCGGTCGTGCAACTCCCCTCGCCGCTCGGAGGAGTCTGGCAACTGATGTTCAACTTGGTCGAGACGGTACTGGAGCAAAAATACGTGGGCGTAATCGAATCATTTTGCAGCAGATTCGAATAGTTATATTTCCCCGTCTCCGAGCTGTAATCGGTAACAAACGTCGTCGCCTCGGTGATGTCGGGCATGACTTGCGCGGCGGCCAGGGTAGCAGCGTCAGTTGAGGCCACAAGTTGCCGGTAGGCGTAATAGATATGGCCAACTTCGACCGAAGCTCCGGCAAGAGCAATCGTGGTTGCAAGGATCGCGGCAACAAGAACCGCAGATTGGCCGCGCTGATCGGCGAGGGGCTTGCGTAGAAATCGAAATTTGATATTTTTCATCATCAGGTTCTCCGCCTTCAATCCGCCAGCGCCGTTTCTGACGAGGTGAGGCTGCTCGACGGGCTGAATGCCAATACTGGAAGCCACGTATACGAGTAGCTCACCGTCACGGAGACTGGTTCGTTTGGCGCCTCAAGCGCCGCACCCGCAGTACATGAAAAGGAACTGCCTGTCGTGGGTCCGTAGGTGTGAGCGGTGCCACTGGAATCCGTAATCGTCTCGGTATAGGTAAGTTTCGACGCCGTCCACCCCGGCAACGATCCTGTGACCGATGTAACCGTCGTCGCGCATGGGTCAGTGAGCAATCCCTGCTCAGCCGCAACCAACTGCGCTGCGTTGGAGGTGGCATTCCCGAGTTGCTGCAAGCTATAGAACGCCAGCGAGAACGAGGCCGTACCGGTCAACACCGTCATAAACAGCGGCAGCGTGACGGCAAACTCCACGAGTGCCCCGCCGTCTTCGCCCCCGAAACGCAAAGCGCGCTTCGCAAAGCGGCCAATCGACATCGCCTGCTTGCGCAGGCTGCAAACCATGTTCATTGCTCTACCTCCGGGCACAGCCGGCCCTTTTTTCGGGTTGGACCGCGCTGTTCGCCAAGAATCCGTTCCTGCGCTCGATGGCGCTCTTCAATTGCCATTCTTCAAGTGTTCGAGGAATCGCTCGAATTCTCTCCTGCCGGCAGCGTCAAGCATCGGCGTCTTCCCTTTGCGATAATCCTCATCTCCAGCGAGAATGAATTGGAGTCCCACCCCGTCAGGCCCCCAGCGCACAGCGCGCGATTGCACGGCGATGGATCGCTCCGCAACTTCCTCTCCGCAATCGGTCCTTTGCAATGTCATCAAAACCAAAGTGCCCGGATACCAGCGCTCCTCAGTCACTACATAAAGGCCCGACGCGCTGATATCGCGAATTCCATGCGCCACAGGAGCCGCGCCGTTCCAGTAATACGCCGCAAGCCCGTGAGCTTCTGACCGCGGCGCCTTGCGCGGGTCCGGTGACCACCAGCGCTCCAGCCAGTTGCGCGGCGGCCTAACCGTTCTTGTGCCCGGCTGCGTCAGATCCATCTGGTGCGCCTGCTGCGCCACTTTTTCGTCCTGCACGTTGCGGCTTTCCAATTCCAATAGCCCTGGGCCGCCGCTCCACAGCGGCTTTTCGCGCAGCAGCGCGGCGCCGGTAATGTCAGCGGCTGCTGCAGCTCCTGCTTCGCTGCGCGTGCCCGATAACTGTTCCAACTGCTGCTCCATCTCCTCGGCCACGCAAAGTACAAGCTGATCGCCAGGCTGCGTCTGCGACGAATAGATAGAATGCGCGGGCAGGGCCAATACGCTTTCCGGCTTGGGGCTGGATGAGCTCACTTGAAATGTGGGAAACGACTCTACAAGGTCGATCACCCGGCGGTCCCGGTCAAGGTAGATGAGGTCAAGAGGGGCCGGCACCGCTGCCGGCGGAATACCCCGGAATGGTGTCATCCACAAGCCCTCACCGGATTTCAGCGACCGCGCTGTCATCAGTTCCCCAACGCTTGCGGACGAAAGATCGGCAGCCCTTACCTCCAGGCCGAGAAAACACTCACGTGTCTGGTTGTAGGCGCAATGTGTCCGTGACTCCATGATCCCTTTCGCCTGTGGCATACCCGCCGCAGATTCTTTTTCTCTTCGTCTTCGAGCCGCCAAGGCGGCACTTTCCACCAGTTCCATCTTGCTGCCCTCTCACCTCGCGGACAAAGGTGCGCGAAAGAGTACACTTCCCCTGCCCCGCTGCCCGTGCAGGCCGTTGCGGCGTTTGCCGCCGGGGCGGCACGACCCTCTGAACAACAGAACCCTTGATCCCCGCAGAGGCACCCCACCGTTTCGGGATGCCGCGGAGTTCACCGCACTTTTGCTTACTTGACCCTTGTGCGGCGGCGTTGAATCAAAATCACCAGAATAACGACTGCAAGAACTGCTGCAACTCCCCTGATAATCGTGGTACTGTCCATCACGAATCCCCTTCCTGCGTTAGTGTTTATTCAATGCGCTGAACGACTCAAACATCACAATTGCGGCTGGACCCAGTGTAACCAGAAATAGCGCAGGAAAGATGAACAACACAAGCGGGAAAACAAGCTTAACCGAAGTCTTAGCTGCCAGCTCCTCGATCATCTGCACGCGCTGCGTTCGCATCGTGTCAGCGTGAACGCGAAGCATTTTGGCGATGCTTGTTCCAAATTGTTCCGTCTGCACCAGCATCGACACCAGGTTGCGCAAACTATCAACGCCGGTGCGTTCTGCCATTTTTTTCCATGCCTCTGAGCGGGCGCGCCCCGCGCGCTGCTCCAGAACTACAAGCCCCAGCTCGTCGCAAAGATCCGGCTGCGAACTTTGCAACTCGGTCGCTGAACGAGCCGTCGCCTGATCGAGGCTCAGGCCGGCCTCCATGCAAATAACCAGCAGATCGAGCACATCCGGCAGGCCGCGTTCGAGCCGCTTTTGACGGGACGTAATCTTCTTTCCAAGCCAGAAGTCCGGCGCCAGAAATCCTCCGCCCAAGGTCATCAGGTACACAAAAAACGGGCCCAGGTTGGCTAATCCGGTCACCATTGCCAATGCCGACAACAGCAACGGAGTGAGTACCTTGCAGCCATAGAAGATCTTGACCGCATGTTCGCCGCGATAGCCGGCCAGCGTCAGCCTCTGCAAAACCACCGAGACTTCCTGGTCGCTCTTCGGCATCATCTGCTCAAAGCGCTCAACGATGTGGCCGATCGAGAATCCAGTCTTCTTGATTTGCGTGATCAACGTCTTCTGCTCGCGGCGCGGGCTGATCGCTTCGCTGATGCGTTTAAGCATCACTTCGCGATAAAACAGCAGCACCCCGCCGCTGGCGAACAGGAGGAAGACGGCGAAAAATGACAAAACTGCAAAACCCATACTTCTCCTTACACGTCGATGTCGACGATCTTCCAGATCACAAATCCGCCAAACAGAGTCAATCCCGCAGCGCCCCACAACATCTTGATGCCAATGTCGCGATGCCACAGAATGCTGATCATCCCCGGATCAACAAAGTAAATGCCGATGCCCAGCACGACCGGCAGCAAGCTGAGAATCAAACCCGTTAACCTTCCCTGTGCCGTGTGCACCATAATCTGGCGCTTCAGGCGAAAACGGTCCCGGATGATGTAGGACGCCTTGTCGAGCACCTCGGCCAGGTTGCCGCCGCTTTCTTTTTGAATCATGATCGCGGTCGACACGATCTTTAGGTCCTGCAACGGTACCCGGATCAACAGATTCTCCAGGGCCTCTTTCATCTCCAGGCCGTAGTTCTGCTCTTCAAAAAGGATTTTGAATTCGGTGCCGATAGGGTCGGCGCACTCGCGGGCCACGAGGGCCATTGCTGCAAGCAGGCTTTGCCCAGCCCGGAGCCCGCTGACCATCAGGTCCAATGCTTCAGGCAATCCTTTTTCGAAACTGCTGAAACGTCTGGCGCGCTTGAACAGCACAAACCCAAAGGGCGCGA
The DNA here is from genome assembly GCA_964552975.1 of uncultured Occallatibacter sp. Lineage (GTDB taxonomy): Bacteria > Acidobacteriota > Terriglobia > Terriglobales > Acidobacteriaceae > Telmatobacter. The sequence continues at coordinate 16,277 of CAZKJB010000048.1, forward strand.
AGCCTAAAAGCGCGCCAACACCGAGTGCCACCAGAGGGTTCGGATAGTACTGGTAAAGCGAGTACGACGGAAGAACGAAACAGGCTGCGCACACGATCATCAGGCGGCCCGGGCTCCATGTCAACTCGGCCTGGCTGAGCAGTCTGCGCAGATACGGCGTCAGCTCAAAGCTCGCAAGTTTCTTATTCAACCAGGGAATGCTGCTGACAAGTTCGTCCTTGCGGAAGTTCATCTTCAGCGGACGGATGACCTGGCCTTCCGTCCTGATTGCCGAATCGAGTGTTGCCAGCGCCTGTTTAGAGCGATTGGAGGGACTGAAGGCCACGAGCGGCAGCGCAATCATTGCAAAAATGCCCAGGAAAATCAGTACAAAAACCAACATTTCGGTTCCCTCCTCTCCTCTTAGTTGACCAGCGTTTCTTTTTCAAACAGGCTCGGCGGCAGGATCATGCCCGACACGCGAAGCCTTTCCAGGAACTTGGGCCGGATCCGGGTGGGCACGAACACGCCGATCACGCGGCCGTCCTGCCCGATGCCCTTCTTCTGGAAACTGAAAATCTCCTGCATGCTGATCACGTTCTCTT
>CAZKJB010000049.1:0-16816 GCA_964552975.1 uncultured Occallatibacter sp.
CATCGGCCAGGCCAGCCGCCTTCCCGGCGTCACGCCGGCTGCGCTCTCGCTCGTCCACGTGTCGATAAAAATGCAGGGCGCGAAGCGCCGCGCAACTGCTTGATCGCGTACCCGCGCACCGTATCCGGGTATCATGGTCCCGTGGGAATTCCGCTATGAATCTTGACGCAATCCAATCGGCTCTTCGCGACGCCAACCTCGACGGCTGGCTTTTTTACGATCACCATCATCGCGACCCCATCGCCGCGCACATCCTCGGCCTCGACTCGAAGGCGCACATCACCCGCCGCTGGTACTACTTCATTCCTGCCACGGGCGAACCGCGCAAACTTGTGCACCGCGTCGAGCAAACCCGTCTCGACTCGCTGCCGGGCTCTAAAGCGCCTTATTCCAGTTGGCAGGAACTTCACACCCGCCTCGATGCCATGCTCGCCGGTGCCGGGCGCATCGCCATGCAATATTCGCCCAATAACGACATCATGTACGTTTCCATGGTCGACGCAGGCACAGTCGAATTTGTGCGCTCTCTCGGCAAGCAAATCGTCAGCTCCGCCGATCTCGTCAGCCAGTTCGAGGCCGTCCTTACCGCTGAACAGATGGCCAGCCATGCGGTCGCGCAGCGCGCCATCGATGCCATCCTCGATGAGGGCTGGAAAGAAATCGGCCGCCGCCTCCGTCCCCCTTCCCGTGGCGCAACCCACTTCACCGAATTCGATATGGTCGTCTGGCTCCGAGAAGCCATGCTCCGCGAAGGTCTGGTCTGGGAGAACGGCCCCAACGTCAGCGTCAACGCCAACTCTTCTGACTCGCACTACGAACCAACTCGAGACAATACCGCGCCTATCCGCGAAGGTGACTTTGTGCTCATCGATATATGGGGCCGCCCGGATGTAAGTCGCGAGTCAGGTCCCAATCCAGGTATGGACGCGCCGGGCACTATCTACTACGACATCACCTGGACCGGCGTCGTGGGCCGCGAGCCCACCGGAATGGAACGGCTCATCTTTTCGACGGTCCGCAACGCGCGCGACGCCGCCATCGCCGCCATCGAGCGTGCTTTCGCTGAGGGCCGCCCCATCTATGGCTTCGAAGCCGACGATGCGGCCCGCTCCGTCATTCTCGCCGCCGGCTACGCCGACTACTTCACGCACCGTACCGGCCACAACATCGCGCAGGAGCTGCACGGTTCCGGCGCTCACCTCGACAATCTCGAAACTCACGACGCGCGCCGCATCCTTCCCAACACCTGCTTCTCTGTCGAGCCCGGCATCTACCTGGCCGAATTCGGCGTACGCAGCGAAGTCAATATGCTCACCGTTCCGGGCAAGGCCTGGGTTACCGGTCGCGTCCAGCGCGAGCTTGTCAGAATCTAATCGGCTTCAACGCCGATCAGGAGGCCGACCGTGCCAGAATCGCCAACCGCCTTTCCCTACGAGACACGCCTCAACATTCTTCACGGCCCGCTCGAGCTCATTGACGTCAACGCGCTCGCCGCAGCCTGCGAGTACAAGTGGTTCAATCAAACTCTCTGCAAGGTCAACGATTCAGTCGTTCGAGTCGGCATCATCGAAGGTGAGTATCACTGGCACAAGCACGACAACGACGACGAATTTTTCTATGTAGTCGAGGGCAAACTTCTCATTGACCTTGACGACAAACTCGAGGGCAAAACAGTGACGCTCGCGCCGGGCCAAGGATTTGTGGTTCCGCGCGCCACCGTGCATCGCACTCGCGCTCCGCAACGCACCGTGATTCTGATGGTCGAGAACGCCGGCATCATTCCCACCGGCAATTAAACACGAGCCCCCCTGGTCTCTGTTCTCTGTTCCCGGACCTCCGGTCACTGGCGCCTGACCTTGTATATTCAATAAGGAATGGCCACCACTCCAAATAAGCCTGCCACTGGCAAATCCTCGCAAAAAGGCTTCGTCTATCTTCCTCTCATTGCCGGTTGGCTCGTCCCCGGCGCCGGCCATTTCCTCGTCGGAAAATGGGTGCGCGGCTTGCTCCTCGCCGCCTCCATCATTGCCATGTTCGCCCTTGGCCTCGCCATGCAGGGCAAGCTCTACACCAGCACGCAAGACATTCTCGATATGCTCTGCGTAGCGGGCGACCTCGGCAGCGGGCTGCTCTATTTCGTTGGCCGCATGCTTGGCCTTGGCCCCGATCCCGTGCAAACCACATTGGCCGACTACGGCACCAAGTTTATCGTCGTCGCTGGCCTCCTCAACGTGATCGCCGCCGTTGACGCGCACAATCTGCGCACCGGGAGGAAGTCCTAAGTGTTCCGGCCCTCCCATTTTGCCTCGGTCATCCTCTTCGCGCTCTTCGCCTCCACTGTCTTCGGCATCACCATGCGCGATACTCCACGTGGCATGGTCCGCTATGGAATCTACTGCTTCGTCCTCTTTGTCGGCTCGGCCATTGTGCTGAGTTGGGTCATGTTCCTCATCGCGCGTTAGCGCAGCGGGCTTCCTCCCGATTGCCCCTCAGCAATACAATCGATGGCGATCTTCGAGAGGAAGAAGTATGTCCTGGAATCTCAGCAAAATCACGAAGCCCGCACGGGTTTCGATCTCTGCACTCTTCTCCATACCCTGTCTCGCAGTTTTGCTAGCCGTCGTCCCCGCATCGGCCCAATCGGTCGACTTTTTCCCGGCCAGCCACGACGACCCCCAGCATGAAGTCTGGACCCGCATCACAATTCCGCCCGGTCATCCCGTTAGCGCGGTTGCGCAATGGCACATCGATTACGCCAAGCGGCAGATCGTTTGCGACGGCAACGCCGGTCACGAGTGGCTCCGCTTCAACCACGAATTCGGCAACTTCACATTTCATGTCAAGTGGCGCTTCACGCCGGTCTCGACGCCGAACCCGAAATACAACTCCGGCGTCTTCTTCCGCAACAACGACGATGGCTCCATCTGGCATCAAGCGCAAACATCTCTCGCCGGCGGTTACATCTTCGGCCTTACGCCAGTCGATGGCACGCCCACGCGCTTCAATCTGCAAAAGGATATGAAAGAGAACCGCGTCAAGCCGGCAGGGGAGTGGAATACTTACGACATTCGCTGCGTTGGCGACACCTGCACTCTCGCCGTCAATGGAGAAGTCGTCAACACCACAAAGGTTGGGCTCAACAAGGGTTTCGTCGGCCTGGAGGCCGAGGGATACCAGATCACGTTCAAAGGCTTGAAGCTGAAGCAGCTCCCGTAGAAGCCGGCCAGCGAGCGTTGGAACTCGCGCCCATCAGATTCCCTTGCAGGAAACTCTGCGCGCAGCTTGATTGATCCGCGCCTCGCAAAAAAGAGGCCGCCGTTCCCCAGGGAGCGGCGGCGCAGGTTTCGGCGGGAGTTGCCGAACAGAAAGGGAATCCCGCAAGACTCCCACAAGGGTAGACACTGGCCCTTTGTGAAAGTTTCGACCGCGCCCAAAAATTTCCAGTCGCCGCGCTGCCTCCTCCGGGTCCGCTCGGCGAAGGCGGCTTACAATGGACCTTCACCCGGGAGGGAATCATGGAACGTCGCCAGTTTCTTGCCGCCTCGCTTGCCGCTTCAGTCGTCGCCGCCTCGGACGCGGCCGGCGCTCAGTCTCCTGTGAGTTCGGCGCGCGAATTCTATCAGTTGCGCCGCTATAACCTATTGACTGGGCCAGAGTTAAAGCTCACTGAGAATTACTTCGCAGGCGCGCTCATCCCGGCCCTGACCCGCTTGGGAATGGGGCCTATCGGCGCCTTCAGGCTCGATATCGGTCAGGAAACGCCTAGCTACTACCTGCTGATCCCCGGGCCGTCCGTCGAACCCCTCGCCGAAATTGATCTGCGCCTGGCCGACGACGCCGAATTCGCAAAAACCGCTGACCCGTTCTGGAACGCCACCTCTGCCGCTCCGGCGTTTCAACGCGTCGAAATCTCACTCCTGGCTGCCTTTCTGGGCTGGCCGAAGCTCGTTCTCCCGCCAACTACAGCAACCAAAGCCAAGCGTATGTTTCAGCTCCGCACCTACGAAAGTCCCAGCAACGGCGAACACGTGCGCAAGGTTGAGATGTTCCACTCAGGAGAGTTCGATTTCTTCAAGGCGGCCGGCTTCCATCCCGTATTTTTCGGCGATACTCTCATCGGCTCCCGCATGCCCAACCTCACTTACATGCTCAGCTTTGCCGATATGGCTGAACTCGAGGCCAAATGGGATGTTTTCCGCGCCGATCCGGCCTGGAAGAAGCTTTCCGCCAACCCGCGCTTCGCGTTCGATCCCATCGTCAGCAACATCAGCAACGTGATGTTAAGCCCGCTCGACTGCTCGCAAATCTGACGCCGCCGTGAGGCTGCAGATTTTTCTTGACGTATATCTAATAGATATGTTTCTATTAGAAACATGGCGCCGCGTGCAAGCTCGAGCAAAGAAGTGCTGCTGGGTCTACTCGCCGTCGCGCCCATGTCGGGATACGACCTGGGCCAGGCCATCCGCGATTCGATCGGTCATTTCTGGAACGAGAGCTATGGACAGATCTATCCGAACTTGAAACGCCTGGCCGCCGACGGATACGTTGCCCGCAAAACGGAAAAACAAAAAGGAAGACCCGACAAGCAGATCTACTCCATCACCGCGAAAGGGCTCAAGCGTCTGCAAGCGTGGCTGGCGGTCGAGCCTCAGCCGGAGATCCCTCGCAACGAGTTGTTGCTCAAGCTTTTCTTCGGAACCCAGGTCGCCCCGGAGATCATGATCGGATTCGTGCAGCGCATGGCAGAGCAGGAGCGCGCGGTACTCTCCAAACTCGGCCAAATAGAGCGCGAAGAGGTCCTCAATAGCGAGCAATACCCTGACGCGCCCTACTGGAAAATGGCATTGCGCTTCGGGCAGCTCGAACTGGAAGCGCACCAGCGCTGGGCTGAGGAAACGCTAGTCACGCTCCGCAAAATGCCACGCCCGCCGCAAACCGGCGTCAGCACCGCAAGAAAGGGCAGGCACCATGCCGGCAAATGAGATTGCAGAATCGAATGCCACAACGAATCACACGCCAGCGCTCAACCCGGCGCAACCCATCGCCTCATGGCTTCATCTCGCCGGTTTTCTGCTGATTGGGGCGGGAGTCGTGGCCCTGGGCTTTCTGGCGCAGCGCGGCAACGGCGCGAGCGCGCCGGCCGGACAGCTTGCCGGCCACGGGGTCGCTATCCAGGTCTATCTCGTCGCCATTTTTATGGACTGGGCCCTCTTTTACTACTGCTGGGCTGGCGTGCATCGCCGCGGCGGCAGCCTCTGGTCGCTCGCCGGTGGCCGATGGAACTCATGGCGCAGTGTCGCCGTGGATCTCGCCATCGTGCTCCCGTTCTGGGGCATCTGGGAAGGCGCTGCTTATGCAGTCTGGCGCCTGCTCGGCCCAAGCGGCGCGAAATCCGTGCAAAGCTTGTTGCCGCAAAGCCTGCTTGAAGTCCTGCTCTGGATCGCCACCTGCATCACCGCCGGCGTCTGCGAGGAGATGGTGTTTCGCGGCTATCTGCAGACTCAAATGCGCACGCTCACGGGCAATGTCGCTGCTGCCGTCGTAGCGCAGGGCCTGATCTTCGGCCTTTTTCACGCCTACCAGGGATGGAAGTCTGTCATCGTGATCGTTGTCCTCGGCATCCTTTTTGGCGCCTTGGCCGCCTGGCGCAGGAACCTTCGCGCCAACATGATCGCTCACGCCTGGGCAGACGTCTGGGAGGGTTGGCTCAAGTTCCTCGTCTGGAGATAGAAGTGCATCCCTTCGTCGCGCGGAATCTGGCTGACTTGTTCGCGTTATCCTACCTGATCCCTGGCCCCTGATCCCTGACCCCTCCCAGTTCTATAATCTCCCCATGTCATTCCTCGGCGATCCTAAGCGGCGCTCCATGCTCCTGCTCGCGGGAGGGGTGCTGCTGTTGTTCGCCTTGCTGGGCGCGCTGCAGGCGTTCAACATGTCCGAAGTACGGTTTCTCAATCCGGTGACATCCGGAGAAACACTTGCCTTCGTCGGCCTCATCGTACTGGTCTTCCTCCTGTTGATGTTGCTGTTAACGCTTCTCTTCCGCAACATCCTCAAGCTCTACGCCGATCAAAGCGGCAGTGCATTGGGAGCGCGGTTGCGCACGCGCCTGGTCGTCGGCGCGGCGTTGATTGCCCTCATTCCCGCGGTCTGCATGTTCTTGTTCAGCTTCCTGCTCATGAACCGCTCCATCGACCGCTGGTTCTCGCAGCCAACCTCCGACCTTCGCGAAGACGCCAATCGCATTGTCCTCGAATTGGCGCAATACGCCACCGCCGACGCGCGCGTTGAATCGCAATCCATTGCTACGTCGGGTGCTCTCGATACGGACCAGGCAGAAATCCGGGCACTCCTCGCCTCGCACCGCATTACGCTCGAAGGCGGATTTGCGGTTGTCTTCGACAAGGATCGCCACATCATCGCGGGTTTTCAGGATCCTTCCGAATCGAGCGCGGCCAGCCTCGTTGCGTGGATGGGAGATTCGGACTCTGGCGGCGATTTGCTGCACGGGCAGCTCTCGCAAATTCTGCTCCCTGCGGCGCAGCGCAGCGATGAGACGATGCTTCGCGTCGCCGGCCGGGAATATGCGCTCGGCATGGCAGCCAACGCATCGGGCCGAATTGTCGTCGTCGCGCTGCCGGTGCCGCAAGGCCTCAGCCAGACCACTGCGCATATCCGTGATGGGGCAGCCGAATACCGCCAACTCATTCGCTCCCGCGTCCGCGTCCGCACCACGTTCATCCTCATGCTGTTGCTGATTACGGCCTTCGTCTTTTTCTCCAGCGTCTGGGTCGCCCTGTTCCTTTCCAAGCAGATTACGCGCCCCGTTGAGGCGCTGGCCGATGCCATGGACGAAATTGCGGCCGGTAAGTACGAGCATCGCGTGTCGACTCTTGCAACCGGCGAAATGGCCGATCTGATACGTTCCTTCAACCACATGGCGGCCGACCTCGATGCCAGCCGGCAATTGGCCGAGACATCGCAGGCGCAACTCACCGCCGCCAACCGGGCGGTCGAGGAGCGGCGGCGCGAGTTGGAGACGATCGTCGAAACCATCCCGTCAGGCGTTGTCACTCTCGATGGCGCAGGCTCGGTCCTGAAGTCCAATCGTGCCTTCGCCGCTTTGATGGGGCTCGAGGATGATGCCATTCTGGCCGGAGAAAGCATCCGGAGCTTCTTCCCCGAAGAGTGCGCCGACGATTTGGCCGGGGTCATCCGGCGCGGCAGTCGCATGGGAGCGGCCTATACCGAAGTAGAGTTCCATGCCCGTGGACGCACCATTCATTTGACTGTCACCAGCGCCCGCCTGGATCTCGGTCACGGAAAAACCGGATCGGTACTGGTGGTCGAAGACACGACCGAAGTGCTTCGTGCTCAGCGGCAGATGGCTTGGAAAGAAGTCGCGCAGCAGGTTGCTCACGAAATCAAAAATCCGCTTACCCCGATCGCGCTCAGCGCCGAGCGTATCGGAAGGCATCTCGATCGCGCCCAGCCAGACTCGCCCAAGATCATCCGCAAGTGCAGCGAGGTGATTCTCGGCTGCGTAGGCACTTTGCGGACGCTGGTCGATCAGTTTGCGGCTCTAGCGCAATTTCCCGCGCCGCAGCCGCGCCCATGCGACATGAATCAGATTGCCGAGGAGGCGCTGGCCTTGTTCGGCGGAAGGCTCGAAGGTATCACGGTGCAGCGCAAGCTCGAACCCGGTTTGCCTCCGGTGCTTGCCGATCCTGAAGCCATCCGCAGGGCGCTTGCCAACCTCATCGACAACGCTGCCGAAGCGATGCAGGGCAGCCTTCTGCGCGTGCTCGCCGTGCAGACATCGCTGAGTGAAGAAGCCGACGCCATCGAAGTCGTTGTTTCCGACACCGGCCCAGGCTTGACCGACGAAATCCGCGAGCGCCTGTTCCTGCCCTTCTACTCCACCAAGCATCGCGGCACCGGGCTAGGCCTTTCCATTGCCGCAAAAATCGCGCAGGAGCACGGAGGCACCATCAGTGCTGAAGCCAACACTCCCAAAGGTGCGCGGTTCCTGCTGCGTCTTCCTGTAATGGAGCCCAGCTCGGAGCCTGAGTCCGTCACGGCAAGCACTCCAACGGCCAAGGGCCTGGCTTCATGAACCACATCCTGGTCGTCGACGACGAGGCAGAGATTCGTAACTCCCTCGAGGAGATTCTCAGCGAAGAAGGCTACATCGTGGCCAGCGCAGCCAACGCCGAAGAGGCCATGGATCTTGCGCGCGACGCGCCGTATGACGTGGTTCTGCTCGACATCTGGCTGCCCGGCCGCGACGGCCTCGAAGTTCTGGCCGAGATGCGGGAGCTCACGCCTGAGAACCGCCCTGAAGTGGTGATCATCAGCGGACATGGCACCATTGAAACCGCCGTCAAAGCCACCAAGCTTGGCGCCTATGACTTTCTTGAAAAGCCGCTCTCGCTCGATCGCACTCTCATCGTTGTAAAGAACGCTGTCGACGCGCGCCGTCTGCGCACTCAGAACGAGGAGTTCAAGCGCCAGTTCAGCGCCGCGGCGGTGCTCACCGGAGAAAGCGTGCCGGTGAAAGCGCTGCGCCAACAGATCCGTCTCATGGCTCCCTCGAATGGCCGCGTGCTCATCTATGGCGAGTCGGGTACGGGTAAAGAGCTCATTGCGCGCTCGATTCATGCTGAAAGCCTGCGTCGCGACAGCGTCTTCGTCGAGCTCAACTGCGCTGCCATCCCTGAAGCGCATATCGAAGCCGAACTCTTCGGTTATCGTCACGGCGTCCAGCCCGGCGGTCCGCCGGAACAGCGAGGCACTCTGGAGCGCGCCGACGGCGGAACGCTCTTCCTCGACGAAGTCGGCGACATGAGCCTGAAGACCCAGGCCAAGGTGCTCAGCGCGCTCGACGAGCAACTATTCACGCCGGTAGGCGGAACGCAGCCGCTGCGCGTCGATGTGCGCCTCATCGCCTCCACCAACAAGGATCTTGAAGAAGAAATCGCCAAAGGCAACTTCCGCGAAGATCTCTTTTATCGCCTCAATGTCGTGCCGTTTTTTGTGCCGCCGCTGCGCGAGCGCAAGCAGGATATTCCGCTCCTGGCGCGCGAGTTTCTTCTCGAGTTCGGGCGTCAATACGGCCGCCCGCGCGTCGAGATGAGCGAAGAAGCGCTCGAGGCTCTGGCCCGTTATCACTGGCCGGGAAACGTGCGCGAACTCAAGAACGTCGTCGAGCGAGTGCTCATCCTCAATCCCCGCGTGCTGCGCATCGAGCGCAAGCACCTGCCGCCGCTCACGCACAAGTCGGGCTCGCGATCCACTGAGGAGTTTTCAAGTTTGCAGCAGGCGCGCGACGCCTACGAGCGCGAGTACATCCAAAAGAAAATTGAAGAAGCCCGCAACAATATCAGCCACGCTGCGGAATTGCTGGGTCTTGAGCGCAGCCATCTCTACCGCAAGATGAAAGCCCTCGGCATCGCCGCCCGCGAGTGACCACGGGTACCCTGGCGGAGCTGGCCAACAGCCCCACGATCATTTGTTGATTATTTTTGCAATCACTTTTAGTTGGGTAGAACCCGGTCTGCCGCGCTTCCTCGCCGCTGTCCCGGATTCTTGCGCCGCTCGATTTTTATTCTGCGCGAATCGGGGGCGCCCACGCGCCGCTCTTGCTTACCGTTCGACTGTTCGAACTGGTTTCCCAGCGACGAAGAAACCGTGTTTGGCTCGGAATCTGTGACTCGTCGATCGAGCTCCGCGGGTACATGTGCACCCGCAGGGCTATCTGGCTGTTGATACGTGCCCGCGTTCCCCGGGTACGACGATCCCGTGCTGCTGGTGAGCAGGCGATTCAGGATGGGAAGCTTCGCCCGCTCCGACTCCACGAAGTCCACGCCATCAGCGGTCAGCGCGTATTGTGCGTTGTCTGCCTTCACCAGGTAACCCTTCTTCTGCAGATACCACAGCGTAAAGTCCAGGTAATCGCGTGGAAAGCCCATCCGCTCTTCGATCTCCGCGAGGGCTACCTCCGGCAGTTGAGGAGTAGCACGCCTGCGGTGATAAAGAAGCGCAAGAACCGCCAGCCGCCGGTTCAACTCTCCGTCACGGTGATCCATAAAGTCGACGGTTGAGGAAAGCGGCTTTGAAGGCTCAGGCTTGCGCGTTGAATCGTATGCTGCGCGTCGGGACGGATCCGACAACACATCGTAGGCAGTCTTCAACTGGCGAAAGATCTCTCCATCGCCGTTTTGCATGTGATCCGGATGCACGCGCGCCGCCAGGAATCGATAGACGCGGTGGATCGTCTCGGAATCGGCGTTGGGACTAATTTGCAGAAGTTCGTAGAAGTCGGTCATTGCGCGGCATCAATTAAAGCGTTCGCCGCATTGTTGCATACCCCAGAATGGCCATGGAATCCCACGTCGGATGCAGCGGGCCGCAAACGTCTGTTGCCACAGCAGTTCGTGGTAGGCTATGCCACATGCAACCGGCAGAAATTGCAGTCGCCGAACGCGAAATCCCTGCGCAGCAACACGAGCGCCCCTGGCTTTTCGCTTTTCTCAACGGGCCGGCAGCGGTGTTCGCCCTTGGCCTCGTTGGCGGTGCGCTCTCCTTTCTGCTTAGGCGCGAGGGCGTCGATTCTGGACACAGCGCCAGCATTGTTGCACTTCTCGCCCTTCCGCATTCCATCTATTTTCTCTGGGGCCCCATCACCGACTTTTTCTTCCGGCGTCGCACTTGGCTTATGCTTTCGGCCGCAGCAGGCGCTCTAACCCTGCTGGCTGCATTTAGCCAACCTCGCCTTGCATCCACCACTGCCATCGTGCTCATGTTTCTCGGAGCATGCTTTGTCGATATCGTTGTTGCCGCTTGCGGAGGCATGCTGGGTGAGCTCAAAAGCGAAGTGAATCGCCGCCGCGCCGGCAGCTTTTATCAAAGCGGCTCGCTCGCCTTCGGCGCCATCGCCGTTTTCGCACTTACGCTCTTGGCCGGCCGTCTTTCCCTCCATTCCTTGGGGCTCATTGTTGCCGCCATGATGCTCGCGCCCGCGGTCTTCGCGCTTGCCGCGCCTCCGCAGTCCATGGACAGCGAACACTCCCCAGGCGAAACTGCGCGCCGGTTCTGGACCGAGTTCAAGCAGACATTTCTCCGCTGGGATGCCATTCCATACACATTGCTCGTTACAGCTCCGTTCTGTAGCGGTGCAATGAACGGCTTGCTTACGGGCATCGCTCGCGACTACGGCGTTACCGGTCAGCAGGTGGCTTGGATCAACGGTCTCGGCGGCGCCTTCTTGACGACAGCTGGCGCTCTCACCGTCACGCTCATCCCCATACGGATTCGCGCTCCTATCGCCTTCCTGCTTGCGGGCCTGGCAAACGCAGCCGCGTTGGCGGTGCTTGCTCTCGGGCCGCTACGGCCGGCCATCTACTTCACGGGCACCGTTCTCAATCTCTTCACCATCGGCGCCGGCTATGCGTTGTTTACGGGGGTCGTTCTCGAATTCCTTGGTGGTTCCGGCAAGAGCGGCAGCTCGCGCTATGCCATCATCAACTCGCTCGGCAATCTTCCCGTCGCTTACATGTCCTGGCTCGATGGCAGAGGCGCCGCTCACTGGGGCCCTCGCGGCGAGCCCGGCGTTGACGCAATCCTCAGCGCCTCCGCCGCCACAATCCTGCTCGCGCACTTCGTCTTCAGTCGCCGTCGCAAACAGCAAAGTTGAACCCGTTTCGCTCCTCACGGGCAAACTTCGCCGCAGCCCTCACTGATCAGGGTGTTCCGACATGGGCTGAGCATTCGCTCCCGGATTGTCGCCCGGAACCGCGTCACGTCCTTGCTTCATGATCGGCCCGATCGATCCCGTATTGTCTCCCAGCCTGGGATCGACGCGAAAATCCCAAACCGATTCGCTGATATCGGATGGCGAAATGATCTCCACCAGCGCATACTCTCCGATGGTCAGCGTCTGCTGCGGCACGATGTGCAGCCAGTGCTTGCCCGGCATCACGTCCACTTTGGTCGCCACCGTATCTTCATCCTGCGTCACCGACCCATTCGGGCCCACACGCACGGCGCCAACAATGCGCATTGCCTGCCGCTCGTCCACGCGCACAATCACAAAGCCAGACTGTGCCGAATGCGCGCCATGTTTGCCGCCATTCACAGCCTTCGCGCCCGCAGTATTTACGGTGATCGGATGTGTCAGAACCGGCTCTGTCTGATCCTCCACGCCCAGCGAGACATAGATTCCCGGATCGTTCACGTGTACATGCACCTTGGCATGCGCTCCGTCCATTTCCAGGCTGGCTCTCTGCGTGGCCAATGGATTTAACACTGCGATCCCCTTCTTGCTTTTCGCGCTCATCGAAAGATCGGTTGGCGTCAGCTCCACCAGCTCCGGGGTTCCATGATAGGTATCGAGCACAAACACGCCGTCTTCATCCGGAAGCTCCAGACCTTCAGCCACCTTGGGCATGCGGGCACTTTGCTCGCCGCGCTCGTCGCTCTCTTCCTTGTCAATGGACTCGGCCTCTTTCATTGCCGGCGAAGAATCCTCCGCCACCAGGTCAGCGTGATCCTTTTCCCACTTCTTCGTCGCGTCCCAGTCCACCAGATTCACGGGCATCTCTTCCCACTCCCCGCGCTCCTGCGACAGGTAACGCACCCGGTCGCCAACAATCTGGTAATCCCGCACCATTTGGTACGAGCCGTCCTTCAGAATCAGGCGATGGTTTTTCCCCATGCCGGGAACGGCCGGCTTCAGGGGCAGCGGTTTGGAGCCTTGGCTGGAATTGCTCTGGCCTGACGAGCCGGACCCGCCCTGCCCCGCGCTGCTCTGGGCCGGTTGGCTGCTTTGGCACACCGTCGCCGTCCCGGCCAGCAGGAGAAGAGCCAGCGAAGCTAACGGCCAGCGCCGTCTTTCATTAAAAGCAACCATGGCAACACAGTTTAGACGAAGCGGGACCACCGGCGTTGGCTCAAAAACTGTTACGAATAGCCAACCATCTCGCTCTATCGGCGTCTCAATAATTGGGTTTGCTTGTAGAATAGGAATGTCGAGGTCACGTGATTGACAGGATTTGAGGCATATTTTCGCGGGAAACACCGCGCCCGGCTGAGCTTTTTGTCGGTGGTTGCCATCGTATGCCTCGTCCTTTTGGCCTTGCTGTCTGTCGCTCAGGTCGCGCACCTGCACTCGAGTGACACTGACGCCGACCACTGCCAGTTGTGCATTGTCATGCACACCTTGGCGCCAGTGGCGGCTACCGCCGCGGCAATTGTAATGGTGCAATTGGGCGCCTCGGCGCCTCAGGCCGAGCCCATCGTCATCGCCCGGCAACGCTATTCCCGGATCTTCATTCGCCCACCTCCAGTCTCCTGCTAGGGCATCTCTCCGTCTTCATCAAGTCCGTTACGTCGCCCGCTCGATAGGCGACGATGCGGCGCATCTTGACAAGCTGATTTCTTTTGAAGCGGATCGATGCTCCTCCAATGCTCTGAGGACGCCGTGGTGAAACGTCTCGCGGCGATTTTTCATCATCGTTAAGCCATTTTTCAGGAGACTTTTCCATGCAGTTCCATCGTGGCGCAATACTTCGCATCTTTCCCCTCCTCGCCTTGGTCTTCATCGCGCTCGCCGCGCCGGCACAGAGCGGCAACGCCGGCACGATACACGGAACAGTGGCAGATCCATCCGGCGCCGTCATTCCCAACGCAACCGTACGTCTTGCAAATCAAGTCAGCGGATTCAATCGCACCACGACCAGCGATGGAACCGGCCAGTTCAGCATCGGAAACATCCCTTTCAATCCTTACGTCATTTCGGCCTCGGCAAAAGGCTTTGCTGCCACAACGCAGAATCTTGAAATCCGCTCTTCGGTCGGAACGACCGTCAACCTGGTTCTGCAAATCTCCGGAAACGTTCAGACGGTCACCGTCGAGTCCCAGGGCGATCTCGTCGAAGACGATCCGACCTTCCACACCGACGTGGATCGCGACATGTTCACCAAGGTGCCGCTCGAGAGCGCCTCATCCGGCCTCAGCGCCTTGGTTACCCAGACCGTCCCCGGTGTCTCTGCTGACTCCAACGGCCTCTTCCACGGCCTTGGCGACCACGCTTCCAACTCCTTCTCCGTCGACGGCCAGGCCATCACGGACCAGCAGAGCAAGGTCTTCTCCAATCAGTTGCCGTCTAACTCCATTCAGTCCATCGAGGTCATCAGCGGCGCGCCGCCCGCCGAATATGGCGACAAGACCAGCCTCGTCATCGTCGCCACCACGCGCAGCGGCATGGGCGTCACCACTCCCACCGGCAGTGTCTACGCTTCCTATGGTTCTTTCGGATCGGCAAACGGCGGCTTCGACCTCTCCTATGGCGGCAAGAAGTGGGGCAACTTCCTCGAGGCCGACGGTCTCAACACCGGTCGTTTTCTCGACGCGCCTGAGTTCAACGTCTTTCACGATAAAGGCAACGAAGAAAACTTCTTCGATCGCATCGATTACAACCTCACGCCCGTTGATTCCCTCCATCTCGACCTGAACTACAGCCGCTCCTGGTTCCAAACGCCCGACACCTACGACAATCTCAACGTGCAGAACGTCGAAAACGGCAGCGTCAAGCCAGGCGGAGGCGCCAGCGCCAGCCCCACCTTCGGTAACGTCGGCAGCGCCGATCAGCACTCCAAGATCGGTACCTACAATTTCTCGCCCACTTACACGCGAATCATCAGCAACGACTCAGTCTTCAACATGGGCGCCTTTGTCCGGCGCGACGGATACGACTACTTCCCCAGTGGGAACCCACTCGCTGATCTGGGGCCGCCAAATCTCCAAACCTCTTCCATCTCGCAGTACCGTACCCTCACCAATACCGGCGTCCACGCCGACTACTCTTACGTCAAGGGACACAACAACCTGAAAATCGGCACGCAATACGAGCAGACTTTCCTTCGCGAGAGTGACAGCCTCGGCGTCGTCGAGGCGACGTACAACTCGCCCTGCGTCAGCGGCGTCACCGGCGATTCGCTGCCGGGCTACTCAAGCCCAGCATCCTGCACAGGTGCAGCGGTTCCCAATCCAAGCTACCTTCCCGTGCTCGCGCCCTACGATCTCACGCGCGGCGGTTCGGAGTTCGGCTACTTTGGCCATACCGACGTCAAGGAGCTCGCCCTCTACCTCCAGGACGAGATCAAAGCCGGCAACTGGGACTTCAACCTTGGTGTTCGCGAGGACGTCTATAACGGCCTCACCGACGCCAACCAGACCGAGCCGCGCCTCGGCATCGCCTACAACATCAAGCCCTCCGGCACGGTAACCAGCATTTCGTACGCGCGCACTCTCGAAAGTCCGTTTAACGAGAACCTGGTGTTGTCGAGTGAAGGCTGCGCCAATGCAGTCCTCGCGCCGCTTCTCAATTGCACTTCGGGTGTTTCCAGCACCATGGCTCCGGGCTATCGCAACGAATTCCACGCCAGCCTGCAGCAACAGCTCGGCAAGAATGTCGTTTTCAGCGGCGAGTACATCTGGAAGTACACCCACAACGCCTTCGACTTCAGCGTGCTCGGTAATACGCCCATCACCTTCCCCATCGATTGGCACAACTCCAAGATTCCGGGTTACGCCATGCACATTGAAGTTCCCAACTACCACAACTTCAGCGCATACACCGTCATGTCCTCGGTGGCCGCCCGCTTCTTCCCGCCGCAGGTGGCAGGTGCCGGAGCCACCAGCGGAGCTACGCAGGGCACCGTCTATCCCTTCCGCATCGATCACGACGAGAAGTTCAATCAGACCACGCACGTTCAGTACACACTGTCCCACGATGGCAGTTGGGCGAACGGGTTATGGGGCGGCTTCAACTGGCGCTATGACTCGGGATTGGTAGCCGGTGCCGTGCCTTGCTACGACGTTACCGATCCCAACAGCCTCTGCGGGCCCACTTCGATGACCATCGGCGGTCAGCCCGCGGTCGATCTCAGCGGTCTCACCGCGGACGAGCAATTCGAAGCCGGCATCACCTGCAACGGCGTTGCGGCCAGTCCAACTTCAGGCTTTGACACATGTCTCGCGTCCCAATACAAATCGCAATTGGTGCAGATTCCTGCTGCAGGAACCGAAAACGACGACCACAATCCGCCCCGCATCGCACCACGCGATCTCTTCGACGCCTCCCTTGGCATGAACAACATCTTCCACAAGGAGCGCTTCAAGACCGATCTCGACCTCACGGCGATCAACGTCACCAACAAATACGCGCTCTATAACTTCCTCTCCACATTCAGCGGCACGCACTACGTTACACCGCGCGCCATGACCGCGAAGATCACGCTGAATTTCTAGTCCTAATGAGCAGAGCCATGATCGAGGGCGCACATTGCGTCCTCGTTATGTTTTCGGGATTCTGTAAGATCTCACAGTGGAGGCGTACCTGCCGAAATGACCGCGAGTTCCAGAAATGCTCTTCTCTTCTCCACACTGCTTCTCTTCTTGGGGCAGGCCTGCGCGCAATCGGATGAGAAGGAGCCTATCGCGATTCTGGAGCTGGGCGCAGCGGCGAGCCGCAGCCTGAACGATGGCGGATCGACTGGGGGACCATCGCTTGCAGTTGAAGTCACGCCCATCAAAGAATGGCTCGAAATCGAAGCGGGCGTCACTCCTTTCTTCAGCAAGCAGCCGACGGAGTGGGACACCGACTTGCTGTTCAAGAAGCCGTGGACCCTCTCGCGCAAGGTGGAGTTCATGGCCGGTATTGGTCCGGAGTGGGTGCACACAAGGCATTCTGGAGCGGGCGTGAATGCGTTGGCCGGGGAAGCGGCGTTGGACTTTATGTTCTGGCCGACACGAA
>CAZKJB010000050.1:0-16697 GCA_964552975.1 uncultured Occallatibacter sp.
GTGGAATAAGCGCCGGCTTTGGCCGCGGCCAGCAGCTTCATCATGAACGAATTCTCGAGCGTCGCATCTTCCTCGTTCAGCTTCTTCAGCTTGGCTTTGTCCTCGTCAGAGAGATTGGCGCCGGCCTTCACAAACTGCTGGTAGTCGTATTCGACCAGGTGCAGCGACTCCGGATCGAGATGAAGCGAATCGCGCTTTTCGTAAATCGCCTTGATGCGCGCAAAGAGCTTGGTGTTGAGATAGATCGAATCGCCGTGCGCCGACAGGCGGGGCGCCTCGTACTCCTGCACCTTCTGCAAGTCGTCATTAGTGTTTGCACCTGTGACGCAGCTGAAGGCCAGCATTGCGCGCGTCAGCAACTGGCCCGACCGCTCGAACGCCACAATCGTGTTATCAAATGTCGGCGGCTCAGGATTGTTGGCGATCGTATCTACTTCGGCGTCCTGCTGCGTCATGCCCGCGTCGATCGCGGGTTGGTAGTCGCTGTCCTTGATTTTGTCGAACGGCGGCGCCTGAAACGGGAGCGTGCTGGGCGCATAAAACGGGTTGTCAGGTCCGAAGGGTGCGACAGCTGGTGTTTGCGCCGAGGCAGGTGTTTGCGTGGCGCAGGCCGCAGAGGCAGCGCCTATGGCGATTGAGATCCCGGTTGTCAAAATCGTCCTCATTATCCAATATGTGTGCGATTGCGTCATGGCGAGATGGACCCCTCGAATCGGCCCGTGAATTCATCCACAATTGTAGGCGAAGCGCGCAGCTGGTGGGATAGAGCAGGCGGTTGGCAAGCCGGGACGCCGGAGTTCTATCGCCCCGCCACGGCGGTATGACATTCTTGGAACGGGATCATCGCATTGCATGGAACCAGTGACGCACTTTCTTACCGGCGCCTGCCTTGGCCGGGCCGGACTCAATCGCAAAACAAGATACGCGACGCTCGCCGGATTGCTCGCCGCCGAGGCTGCCGACCTCGACATCTTTTGGGGATTCGCAGGCCCTGTCGAGGAGCTCAAGCATCATCGCGGCATCACACACACGTTCTGGGCCGTGCCGGTTGTGGCCGGCGTCGTGGTTGGCGCGATTTGGACGTTCGACCACTGGCGCAACCGGGGCCACCGTCGCGAGGCGAAAGCTGCCGGGCAATCTGGTCTTCTCACCGGTCTTCTTGACCGGAAGATGAAAGCTCCCACGGAACGAGACATGGGACAAGCCACGGCAGGATCCATCGCGCCAGCGCAGCCGGTACATTGGGGCTGGCTCTACTTAACGGCATTCATCGCCGCCATCAGTCATTTGCTGCTGGACTGGACCAACAACTACGGTTTGCGGCCGTTCTTCCCGTTCAATCCTCGCTGGTACGCCGGCAGCTTCATGTTCATCGCCGAGCCCGTCCTGTGGGCGCTATTCTTTCTGGCTTTCTTTGCACCGTGGGTGCTCGGGCTGGCGGATCGTGAGATCGGCGTGCGGCGAACTGCGTTTCGCGGACGAGGCTGGGCCATCTTTGCCCTGGCTGGAACACTCGTGCTAGGTTGCTGGCGCTGGGCCGAGCACGCCCAGGCGCGTGCGATGCTCGACAACACTCAGGTTGCGACAGAGCCGGTGAGCCGCATTGCGCTCGAGCCTTTTCCTGTTGATCCTTTCCGCTGGCACGCAATCGTCGAGACGCCGGACTTCTACCAGACGGCCGAGATCGATACGCACGCCGGCTCGATTGATAGCGATCCGCGCCGCGACCTGCTCTACAAGCCTGCGGACACCCGGGCGGTCGAAGCGGCCAAGCGCACTCTGCTTGGCCAGGTGTATTTGGACTGGGGAACGTGGGCGGTCGTTCGCGACGTGGGTCAGGAGCCTGCACCCGGCATCGATCCCCCAAATCTGCCGCCAAATAGCCAATGGACAACGGTCGAGTTCACCGATCTTCGCTTCAACTATTCATTTCTGGCCTCGCGCGGCTCAAGCGGAAGTGCGCCTCTGGGTGGCTGGGTTTACATCGTGGACGGCCGCGACGAAGCCGGGGAAGCCATGAACGGGCGCGAACAGCACTGAATCGCGCGATTCCGAGCCCGTGACAGGGCGAATTTGCCTCGCGTGGAACTTTTTTTTGGTTTTATGGAACAGATCGGTTGACCGCGCGGCGCGCGCAACAGAGAATGAAGGAAGTCGCTCTTGCTCAAGGAGTCGCCGCCCCGGGCTCGATTTCCAGTCGCCCTCGACTTCCGGTATCCGTCGATCTCCGATCGTCCTCAAGGAAGAGGTAGTCATGTTCGCGTATGTCCTCGTACTGATCGCCGTTCTCAGCAGGTACTTTGTTGCCTCGCATGTGGCGTGGTTGAACTTCACGGCAGTCACCGGTTCGCTTGTTTACTTTGGGGCCCGGCGGTCGTGGCGCGAAATGATCGCTCCCCTGGGCCTGCTGATGGTGAGCGATTACTGCCTGACCACATATGCGTATCATTACGCCTTCCACTGGCAGGGCTACGTGACCACTTGGATGTGGTACGTGATGGCGATGGTGCTGGGACAGATTCTGCTGCACGCGAAAACGAACTTTACGCGCGTGGCTGCGGGAGCGATCCTGGGACCAACTTCGTTTTTTGTAGTCTCCAACTTCGGCGTGTGGTGCACGTTTGGCATGTATCCGCCGACGCTTGCAGGACTTGGAGCCTGCTATCTGGCCGCCATTCCGTTCTATCGCAATGATCTGCTTGCTACGTCGATCGTTCTCGGCGCTGCATTCGGAGTGCCCGCGCTGGTGCGTCGGATGAACCAGAACGGCGTTGCCGCCGAACTGGCAAAGTAGCCGCTCCGAAGGAATAGCCCTTTTTTTCACTCAACGGACGACTCTGAAACGGCGGGGGCCGCACGCCTCCGTACTTATCCTTCCAGCAGCTTGCCGCTGCGCTTCTTCCGCATCCACCACCACACGAAGCCAAGCACAGCGAGCAGGGCGACAATCGCGACCACTGCGCCAGCGTGATGCGCCACCAGGTCGACCGCCCCCGGCCCGAATTTGAGCACCAGGATCGAGAGCAGCAGCCAGCGCACGAGGCGCCCTGCGACGACTGCCAAGAGGAAATTGACGACACGCATTTCGAATACGCCCGAAGCGAAGACGAAGACCTTCCAAGGCGCTGGCGGCGGCAGCATCGAAGGGATCATGACGGCAAGGAATTCCTGGCGCTGAAAGCGGTCGCGCAGGCTTTCGAAGCGGGCACGGTTCACTCGTTTGAGCAGGAAAAGCTCGCCGCCGGCCCGGCCCAGCCCGTAAGGCAGCAGGCCGCCAATCGCGGATCCTATGGCAGCAATCAGGCAATAAAGCCAAAAATGGCGCTCATCGTTCCAGACGTAGAGGGCCAGAATCGCGTCCATCGGCACGGGGATGCTCGACGAGTCAAGAACAGCGATTGCCGCCAGGCCCCAGAATCCCAGCTTTACCAACGCCGGCAGGATAACCAGCTTCCAATTCGCTAAGATACGCGCAAAAAACCCCTTCAAAAGCTGTCCCCTTCCGGCCCCTGATCCGTCAATTCAATAGGGATCGATCCGAAACTATTGTAAGGGTGGGGACTCTTGCGCCTGAGATTGCCAGAGATGAGAGAATAAGCAGGAAGGACACGAACAAGGAGCCGGTCAGAGGTGTGTTTCCAGGATAGCTCCTTAGCATCGAATGCCCATCAGCATAGTGCCAACCGAAATCAACGATCCCAAGGGTTCTGCAGAGCCGAGCCCCGACCAGGAATCCTCTACTGCGAACGCGACGCCGGATGCAGATTCTTCGGAGGAGCGCGGGGCGAGGACAGGCCAATCTCGCCCGCGGACAGTCCGCGGTTCGCGTTGGGTCGACTACGATACGCATGAACTGCTACAGATGCTCAGTGAGCTCGAGGACGAGCGGCGCTGGGCACGCTTGCGCGAGGGTGTGCTTTGGGCGGTTCTCGTCCACATCATGGTGCTCTTTGCCCTCTTCCTGATCCCTAAGTACCTTCTCAGGATGGTGCCTGTGGTGCAGACGAGCAGCATCAGGGACCACAAAGACTTCACGTATCTGGATACGCCGAATCTGCCGAGGCCTAAGCCTGTGAGGCCGTTGCCCAACAGGCCGCTGATCGACAAGCAAACCATGGATGATATGAAGCGCCACGCCCCGCCGGCGCCAACGCTTGCGCCGCAGAAACCTGTGGAGCAGGAACCCACTCCGGATCAGGCGAAGACACAGCCCCCACCGCCGATTCCACCGAATCCGCAATCGCAGTCGCAGGTTGAGGCGCCGAAGCCCCCGGCTGTCCCGGCCAAACCAAACTTCGCCATGGGCGCGGAGAATCCCGCCGATCAGCTTCGCGAGGATATGCAGAGGTCCATGCAAAATCACGGCTCGCAAGGCGTCCCGGTCCCGGGTGGCGCTGGCTTGCAGGCGCATCCAGGCGCCGGCACCGGCGCGCCAGACATTTTGTCAGACACGCAGGGCGTCGACTTCAGTTCCTGGCTGGCGCGCTGGCACTACGTGACGCAGCGTACCTGGGACCCGCTCATTCCCGACGAAGTGAACCCACCGATCCTCAAGTCGGGCGTGGTCGCGATTCGGTTCAAGGTTCTGCCGAATGGCCAGGTCACCGATATGCAGTTGGATGGCCGCTCCGGCGACACAGCTCTGGATCGTGCTGCCTGGGGAGCAATTACCGGCTCCAGCTATCCCGCGCTGCCGAGGGATTTCCACGGCCCCTATCTCGAACTGCGCGCTTATTTCCTCTACAACACGGAGCCGAGGTAACGGATCCGTTCGGTTTGTTGAACACCAAGCGCAATCCACAAATTAGCTTCGTTAATCAGCGGAGCCGGCATCCTCAGGGAGTTCGCACAAAGACACTTTGCCGTCTCCGCCGGAGTCCTGCGGCTTGTGCCTCTGATCCAGATAAATACCATCCTGTTCAAGCAACGCTTCGTACACCGGCGTCCGGCGCCAGTAGCGCGCTAGCGCAAAGGAGCTTACATTGGCGATCATCATCGGGAGAACCAGCCCGTATCCGCTGGTCATTTCGTAAATGATGAGGATTGACGTCATGGGAGCGCGCACAGTGCCTGCGAACACCGCGCCCATGCCGACAACGGCGAACGCTCCGATTGAGTCGGCCGAATGGTGGAAGACCGTCACATCGAGGTAGCCCACCGCGCCGCCCAGCATGCCGCCCATAAATAGCGCCGGAGCGAAGATGCCTCCTGAGCCTCCACTCGAATAGGACGTTACCGTGGCTGCCAGTTTGAGCACGCATAACGCCGCCATAGCCGTCAGCGGCAGGTTGCCGAGCAGAGCCTGCGTGAGAGTTTTGTACGGATCGCCGGCGATTCCATTGACATGAAAGAACCAGATGGCGACCACGGCAAAGCCGCCTGTTGCCGCGCCGCCGATTGCCGGGCGAACCCACTTGGGAACCACCGTGAGCCGTTTGAACCATGCGCGAAGCGCGAGCAGAGAATCTGTGAAGGCCACCGAGACAATGGCTGCCAGCAGACCGAGCAACGCATACCAGACCAGCGAAGATCCTCTAGCAAGCGTGTAGGTTTGCAGGCGCGGAACATGAAATACGGGATTGGAGCCCAGGATACTGTGCTCCACCACAGCCGCCAACGCCGCAGCAACAATTACGCCGGCGAGCATGGTCTGGTCCAGGCTGCCGATTAGTTCCTCGAGCGTGAAGGTGACGGCGGCTATGGGGGCGTTAAATGCCGCGGCGATACCTGCCGCCATTCCTACTGAGGTCAAACGCTTGCGATTCAGCGGACTCAACCGGGCCACGCGCGCCAGGAAACTGCTGACTCCGGCGCAAATTTGCACGGTTGGCCCTTCAACACCGAGCGACGCTCCAAAGCCAAGCTGTAATGTACAAAGAACGAACTTACCAACGGTTTCTTTGATCGAAACTGCGCCGAACCGGTTGGTGTAAGCGACTTTGACCTGCGGAATACCGCTGCCAGCCGCGGCCGGAACCCAATATGTAAGTCCAAGTCCGGCCACGAGTCCGCCCAGCGTTGGAGTCAGAATCGTCCATCCTATCCAGCTTAAGCCCGGCGCCGCTGTCGCACGATCGATGAACAGCGTGTAGAGCCACGCCACGCTCATGTGAAAAGCCACCGCCGCAAGCCCACACAAACCGCCGGCGAGGATGGTAATTGCCATCAAGCGGTGCCGTTCGCCCGGCATGCGCCGCGCCAGCCAGGCAAGAAAACGTGACCAAACTCCTTTGATCCCAGCCCAGGATTTCAACGTTGGGGAAACCTCGCTGCAAAGAGCACTGCACATCAAGTATAGGAGTCAACGGTTGGGGTGTTTCGCTTCGTGGCGCCACCCACACAAAGAGTTCCCGGCCCGCGAATTTCTCTTTTCCTCCGGTGGCTTCCGCGATAGAATCTCTCCGTAGGCTCTATGCGCCGCCGTCACGCCATCGCCGGATCGCCCCGATTCAAGCGCTTCCGCCGCGGCCGCCACGACCGTGGACGCTGACCCGATCGACTGAGTAATCTAATCCCGACAAGTTTCCCGGCTGTCGCAAGACCTGCTCATCCGCTCGCTTGCGGTTGAGGTTCTGCGCCGCACCGCCCGCGATTTGATTTTGAGAAACCGTCCGCTCCATGCGCGGATAGAAAGGCACTTTCCCAATGAGTTCCGATGTGAAGAACAGCTTCGCAAGCCGCGCCGTGCTTAAATCCGGCGACCATTCCTACTCCATCTACCGCCTCCCGGCGCTCGACGCTCGAGGCTACAATCTGAGTCGCCTTCCCTTCAGCCTGAAGATCCTGCTCGAGAACCTGCTTCGCCGCGAGGACGGCGTAAACGTCACGGCCGCCGACATTGAATTCCTGGCCAAGTGGGATGCGAAGGCCGAGCCGAGCCGCGAGATCGCCTACATGCCGGCTCGCGTTCTGATGCAGGACTTCACCGGCGTTCCGGCGGTCGTCGATCTGGCCGCAATGCGCGACGCCATCAAAACCCTGGGCGGCGACCCGGAGCGTGTCAATCCATCGGCGCCCGCAGAACTCGTGATCGACCACTCCGTACAAGTGGACGAGTACGGCACTTCTGCAGCCTACGCTGCCAACTCACTGCTCGAGTTCCAACGCAACCGCGAGCGCTATGCATTCTTGAAGTGGGGACAATCGGCCTTCCGCAACTTCTCTGCCGTGCCGCCCGGCATGGGGATCTGCCACCAGGTCAACCTCGAATATCTCGCCCGCGTTGTTTTCACTTCGGAAATCAATGGCGTGCAATTCGCTTACCCCGATACACTTGTCGGCACGGACTCACACACCACCATGATCAACGGTCTCGGCGTGCTCGGCTGGGGCGTTGGCGGCATCGAGGCCGAGGCTGCAATGCTCGGCCAGCCCATATCGATGCTCGTACCGCAAGTCGTCGGCTACAAATTGACCGGCAAACTGCGCGAAGGGGCAACGGCAACCGACCTCGTCCTAACCGTCACGCAGGCGCTTCGCAAGCTCGGCGTCGTGGGTAAATTCGTTGAGTTCTACGGTCCTGGAATTTCGGAACTGCCGCTCGCCGATCGCGCCACGATCGGCAACATGGCACCCGAGTACGGCGCCACCTGCGGCATCTTCCCCGTCGACAAGGAAACGCTGCGCTACCTGCGCCTCACCGGCCGCAGCGAGGAACAAATCAACCTGGTCGAGGCCTATTACAAGGAACAGGGGCTCTTCCACTCCGCCGGAGCGCCCGAAGCCGAATACACGCAGACGCTCGAGCTTGATCTCGCCACTGTCGAGCCCAGCGTTGCCGGTCCCAAGCGCCCGCAAGATCGCGTGCTGCTGAAGGACGCGGCGGCCAGCTTTGCCGAGCAATTGCCCAACCTGCTGGCACCCACCGCCAAGCCGCTCGGCTCGCGCTCCGCAGTTGCGTGGGAGCGCACGACGGTGACCGATGCCGCGGTCGCGGTCGAAGATTTCGAAGGCCCGACAGCGTCTGCGTCTGCCTCCGCCCAATCCGTTCCGCTTCAAGTGACCACTGCCGTTGCTGCCAACTCAGTCAAAGCCCGGTTCAATGTCGATCCCGATCGTTATCTCGATCACGGCTCGGTCGTCATCGCCGCCATCACGAGCTGCACCAACACGTCGAATCCTTCGGTCATGATCGCCGCCGGACTTCTGGCGAAAAAAGCTGTCGAAAAAGGCCTCACCGTTCCGCCGTGGGTGAAGACGTCGCTCGCGCCCGGATCCCGCGTGGTGACTGACTACTACGAGAAGGCTGGCCTGCTCTCCTATCTTGAGAAGCTGCGCTTCAACGTTGTTGGTTACGGCTGCACGACCTGCATCGGCAACTCCGGCCCGCTGCCCTCCGACGTGTCAGACAGCATTGCCGAGCACGGCCTTGTCGCCGTCAGCGTGCTCAGCGGCAACCGCAACTTCGAGGGACGCGTGAACGTTGACGTGCGCGCCAATTACCTGATGTCACCGCCGCTCGTCGTCGCTTACGCGCTCGCCGGCAAAATCGGGCACAATTTCGATACCGATCCGCTCGGCAAAGACCAGGGCGGGCACCCTGTCTACCTCAAAGACATCTGGCCGACGCAGCAAGAAGTCGCCGACGCCATCAAACTCGGCGTCAACACCGAGGGATTCCGCAAGGAGTACGCTTCGGTCTCGAAGGGCGACACAAGCTGGCAGGGACTGAGTTTCCCCACTGGCGATGTCTACCAATGGGAACCGGACTCAACCTACATTCGCAAGGCACCCTACTTCGACGGCATGAGCGCGACGCCTGCGCCCGTCGACAATATTACAGGCGCGCGTGTGCTCGCGGTACTGGGCGATTCCGTCACCACCGACCACATCTCGCCTGCCGGCTCGATCAAAGCCAACGGTCCCGCCGGAAAATATCTTGCCGATCACGGCGTCAAACCGGCCGACTTCAATTCCTACGGCTCGCGCCGCGGCAATCACGAAGTGATGGTGCGCGGAACCTTCGCCAACGTGCGGCTGCGCAACAAGCTAGCACCAGGAACAGAAGGCGGCGTTACGCGCCTGTTACCCGAGGGCGAGCAAATGTCCATATTCGATGCCAGCGTCGAGTATGCCGGCCGCGGCATTCCACTCATCATCCTGGCCGGAAAGGAATACGGCTCCGGCTCCTCCCGCGACTGGGCGGCCAAGGGCCCAAAATTGCTGGGCGTGCGCGCCGCCATCGCGGAAAGCTACGAGCGCATTCACCGCTCGAATCTCGTGGGCATGGGCATTCTGCCCTTGCAATTTGAAGAGGGCCAGAACGCGGAATTGCTGGGCCTCACCGGCGAGGAGGTCTATGACTTCCCAGGGCTAACGGCGCTCCTCAAAGACGGACTGGCCAAGAGCCGCACGCTGCGCGTGAAAGCCACCGCGGGCGACGGCAAGGTGAAGGAATTTAATGCCAAGGTGCGCATCGACACGCCGCAGGAAATCGAATACTACAAGCACGGTGGCATCCTGCAGTACGTCTTGCGGCAGCTGGCCGCAAAATAATACAGACTGGCAAATCGGATTCCCTACCCTCGCGGTTCCGTCACTGACGGCGCGAAGGGAGGGAGCTCGGGAATGCAAATCCTTCGATTCCCCTCTGCCCGATGAGCTCGACGGAATCGAAGGGTTGCGCAACATTTCACTAATAGCAATATTCGTTGGTGCCCCAGAGTCCGAAAGCCAGACTCTGGAATTTTCCAGAATCTACTTTACGTTGCCGTTCAATCCGGCGGGAAAGAATCCGCCTTTGCCTGAGCCTCCGGCATAGACAATCGCCAGAACCTCGGTCGCAGACCTGGCTGAGACCATCGAACCGGCGGTCCCGGTTGAGCCCGCTGCGTTGATCGAACCTGTTGTGGTTGCGTTGACCAACGTTGAGGCAATTGCACCGGAAACGCCATTCATCTCGACTGTCTGGGTGCCCAAGCCGATATCGTCTCCCTGCATTCGCGACGACGAAATGCTGTTTGAGCCATCAACCGTGGCCCGGAGTTTGGAGATGGCAGTCGCGACCGCTCTTGCAGTGCCAGCCGCGCCCAGGGTCGTTGCCGACTGGTCGAGCCCGTAAATGACGGTCCGGACCAGGCCGGCGTGATACGCTTCGACGGCTTGAATGCCGGCCGCCGCGTCAAGGTTAGCGGCTGACGTGAGCAGCGGAGCGGCTCCCGTGTATGCGGTGACTCCGACATCCTCGAAGATATATGAACCGAGCAGAAAGTTGATGTCGCTGGCAAAGGGATCGAATGAGGTGAGGCCAAGTCCCAGCAAGGTTGCCAGTCCATTGAAGCTGTTCACCAGATCGATCGCCGGCTGTGCGACAGCCGACGAGCCTAAAGCGCCGCGCAGAAAACTGACGTGATTTCGTTCTTCCTTCGCGATCTCAGTTGCGTAGCTTTGGACGAGGGTATTTGTGAAGGGCACCTTGCAGGCCGAGGGCCCCCCGCTCTTAACCGTGACTGTGCCTTGCGTGCCCGTTCCGGTTAAGCCAATTCCCATCTGATCGATGGTGACTCCGGCAGCAGCCAGAGTGTAAAAGTTTGCCTCGAGATACTCGAGATTGAGAGCAAAGTTGAGGTAGTCGGCGTCGGCAAGCGTTGCGCTTTGCGCCTCTGCGAGGGAAGAAAGGGCTAATCCTGCGAGAGCCGCACCGCCGATCGTCAACATGCGCCTGCGACTGCTCGCGATCACTTCATCGAGTTGCTGTGTCTCCAAAGTTGGCATAGTGTCTCCGCTTAGGTTGTGGTAACGCTGATGTTGCCATTCATTCCTGAAGGAAAGAACGTTCCGCCTTTGACGCCGGCTCCGTTGCCTGTGCCGTAGACGATATGCAGCACCTCGTCCGTTGTGCGCTCGAAGGCAATGGAGTTTGTGGTGTCTGCCGCGACGATACCGGTGGCGCTAAGGGTGGTTTCGTTTCCGCCGCCGAGCGTTGACCTCACCGTCTCAACCGCGTTCGCCGTGGCGATTAAAGTCGTTCCCGCCGCTACGATTTGTGATCGGATTGAAGCGGCGTGATAAGCTTCAACGGCCAGAATCTCGGCTGCTGCGGTCAGGTTGGTTTTGCTGATAAGAAGTTTGGCCGCGCCATGGTAGGCAGTGACGCCAACATCTTCAAAAATGAAGGCGCCGATCAGAAAGTTTGAAAAGTTGGCGAATGGGTTGAAGGTGCTGCCCAAACCGGCAGCCGATGCAAGGGCATTGAAGCTATTCGTGAGGTCGATTGCCGGAGCCGCAACAGCAGAGGTCACGAGGGCATTTCGCAGGAAGCGAACGTGGTCCAGTTCGTTCTGGGCGATCTCGTAAACATATTCCGACTGCACCATGGTCAGTCCCGGCACTTGGGTCCCGCCCGTGGTCTTGCTCGTCGAATTTCCGCTGTCCGCCGATCCGAGACCATTCCCCGTTGCGGCCCGCAGATAGAATTCAGCTTCCAAATATTCCAGATTGAGCGCGAAGTTCAGGTAATCACCGTCGGTGAGTGATGGGTTAGAGGGAGTGGTTGACATGGACGAACCGTTGCCGCCACATCCTGCGATCGCGGTGCCCGCAGCGACGGCGCCTGCGCCGGCAAGGAATATTCGGCGGGAAATCGCGCCGTCGATCGCACGTATAAGTTTTCGCTTCACTCTACACCTCATGAAGAAGAATTCGAGTTCACCTTCAGAGGGGGTACGCGGAGAGATCTGGTTTTGGATTGGTCTTTTTTTCGAATCGCATTAGGGAGGATGCGTGAAATATCATGCGAATGAAATTTTACAGATCGAACAACCCGCGATCAGGAATTCGCATCGCGAGAGCCGAGCCTTGACTGATTGCTCAGTTGCTCGTTTGAATAGCGGCCTCGGATCAGTGATCCCCAGGCAGTCCCTGGGTGTGCTCATCGCTGCCTCGCCGTTCCGACGCACGCTCGTCTTCAAGCACTTCATCGAGCATCATGCGCAGGCTGGCGGCGCGCGCATGCCCCAGGCGAGGATCGGCCGTTCCCGCTTGCGCCAGCTCATCGGCTAGGTTCAACGCGGCGAGCACGGCAACACGTAACGAGTCCGCCGTCTTTCCTTGCGAGGCCACGGCGCGCATCTTGGAGTCAACGCAAGCGGCCAGCTCGCGAATATGCGCTGGATCCTGGCCCGCCAGATGGTAGACCTGGTCGTAGATTTCTACGGTTACGTATTCGGTTGGATTGCCACGCGGGTTCTCAGACATGGTTGCCTCACAGTTCGAGTGCGTCCAACTGCGCCAGCAGTCGCTCAACGCGCTGCCGCACCTGATCGCGTTCGGCACGCAACGCAGTCAGCTCACTTTGCATTTGCTCTACCCTCGGCAACTGATCGTGCAGTTGTGATTCGGCATTGGCGGCGCGCGCTTCAGCATCTGCGGCGCGAGCGTCAGATTGCGCGGCACGTGTCTCGAATTGTGCGGCGCGTTCCTCGGCCGCTGCCTGTGCGTGGCGAACACTCTTCACCAAATCGACAGCGCGCCGGATGCGATCTTCGAGCGCCGAAAAATCGTCGATGCTCATTGTAAGTGCGCCCGCCTCTTCCGGCGCCCCAAGCTGATCATTTCCGTTCCGCGTTTCCACGGCAACCTCCGTCTCCCAAAGAGACTTAATCATCAATTCACCTTTCGAATTGGTCCTTTTCCGTTCGAGTATATCGCCTCGCGGACATGGAACCTGTGATTAACTCTTCCGTTTTGCTCAGGTGCGCAAACGTGCTCCTGCTTTTGCGACCGCCTCAACCACCTTCGCCTGGAAGCTCTGCAGCTCCTCCTCGCGCAACGTGCGATCCGGCGCCTGAAAGGTCGCGCCTAGCAGCAATGCATACTCGCCCGCCGGCAGCCGCGCATCGCGAAACACTTCCCTCACCTTCCACCCCACCAGCTCTGGAATGCGAAGATCGGCCAACGCACGATCAATCGTCTCCCACTGGGTGCTGTCGTTCACGATGAGTGAAAAGTCGCGCCGCACCGGTTGATAGCGCGAAATCTCTCGGGCTACGGCTTTGCGGAGCGGCAGCTTATAGAACCGGTCGAGATACAGTTCGCCCACGAGAACTTCTTCCTTCAGCTTGCGCGCCTCGGCCTCGCGCGGATGCAGTTGGCCAAACCAACCCACAGTAATCCCGTCGGCCGCTAGGCGTGCCGAGCGGTACGGATGCAGCCAAAGCGGAGTGAGTCCAGCCTCAGCCGGAAAGCGGTCGAAATACGCATCGCGCATCTCGAAGCTCGACAGGACCTGTTCCACCACGCCCTTCACGTCATGAAAGTCGATTGCGCGTCGCGCATGGAGGGCGCTCTCGTCGGGGAGCGCACCGACAGCTCCGAAGGCCAGCGCAGGCCGCTCATCGACCTTTTCGGTCGTCCCGCTGAAAACGGTGCCGACCTCGAACAGGCGCACGTCATTCACGTCGCGGTTCAGGTTGCCCGCGATCATTTGGAGCATGCCTGGCACAAGCGACGGCCGCAGCACGCCGGCCTCGTCGCTGAGCGGATTACCGAGCGGGATGACTTGCGACGGTTGTGGGCCAGTGAGCGCACCTTCGGCCGCGGAGCAGAACGTGCCAGCGATCGCCTCATGAAATCCTGCCGCGAGGAGCGTACCGCGCACGGCAGCTTCCTTCTCAGCCCATGGCAGAGCACGCACACCTTCCCCGAACGATGGCAACGTGTTGGCGAAGCGATTGTATCCGTAGACGCGAGCGACCTCCTCGATGAGATCGATCTCGCGCTCGAGGTCAAGCCGCCAGCTAGGAAGTGTGACCTGCCATGCTGCGCTTGCCCGCGCATGTGTCGCGAGCCCGCAACCCAACGCCGTCAAAACACCTTCGACGGTCGCAGCGGTGATTCCCTCTTCGTCCACTGTCGCGCCCAGAATCCGATGGATCTCGCTGAGTTCGAGAGTCACGGGCCGGCGCCGCGCGGTGCGCTCCTCGGCAGCCTCGACACGCTCATCCACGAGCTCGCCCTCGATGAAACCGCCGCTGGCCAGTAGAATCTCGCTCACCATTGCCGATGCGACCGGTGGCGCATTGAAGTCTGCTCCGCGCTCAAAGCGGTGACTCGCGTCGGTGTGCAGGCCGTGCCGCCGCGCGGTTTGCCGCACCGCAACAGGATCGAACCACGCCGCTTCGACGAGCACGTTCTTCGTATCCGGCGTAATCATCGTGTCCCAGCCGCCCATCACGCCGGCCAATCCAAGCGCCTTCTTGTGGTCGGCAACCACCAGGTCTTCGGAGTCGAGGGTGCGATCGATACCGTCGAGGGTCTTGAGCTTTTCGCCTTTGCGCGCGCGCCGCACAACAATGCCGCCTTCAAGCTTGTCGAGGTCGAATGCGTGAGTCGGCTGGCCCATCGCCAGCCACGCAAAGTTAGTGGCATCCACGGCGTTCGAAATCATTTTCTGCTCGAGCAGGCGGAAGTATGTCGCCACCTCCGCGCCGGCAAACCAATCGCGCGATTCGCCGATGGAGACATTGCGGAGTACGCGCGCTGTGAAGCGGCCGCAGGCGTGTTTGTCCTCGATCCTGACTGAGAAGGGGTGCTGGCCGCCCGGGCTGGGCTTTGGAAGTGAGAATGACAACTCCGGAAGTGTAAGCCCATAGATGGCCGCTGCCTCGCGCGAGACTCCGTAGTGGTTCATCGCGTCCACTCGGTTGGTGGTAATGTCCATCTCGTAGAGCGAGCCATTGCATTCGCCGAGCGAGTAAATGCCTTCGACGGCAATGCCGCGCAGAGTGAGATCTTCGGCAAGTTGCGCATCGTTGACGGGCAGGGCAGGCAGATATTCGCGAAGCCACTTCGTGAGTATTTTCATGCGAACTGCCCCAGGAAACGCATGTCACCGGCGTAGAATTGCCCGATCTCGCTGATACCGTACTTCATCATGGCGATGCGCTCAACGCCCATGCCGAAGGCGAAACCGGAGATTTTCTTTGAGTCGTAGGCGGGCTGTTTCTCCGCGGCGAAGGCGAAGACCGACGGATCGACCATGCCGCAACCGAGCAACTCAATCCAACCAGACTGCTTGCACTTGCGGCAACCTTTGCCGCCGCAAAAGATGCAGCTGATCTGCACGTCGGCGCTCGGCTCAGTGAACGGAAAGAACGATGGGAAGAAGCGCGTCTTGACAGCCGAGCCGAACAGGGCCTTCATAGCGTGGTCCAGCGTTCCCTTCAAATCGCTGAACGTAATATTGGTGTCTACGCAGAGGCCCTCGACCTGATGAAATATCGGCGAGTGCGTCGCGTCGGCCGCATCGTTGCGGTGCACCTTGCCTGGAATCACAATGCGTACTGGCGGCGGCTCAAGCTCCATCGTCCGCATCTGCACGGGCGAGGTATGCGTGCGCAGCAGCAAACGATCGCGCAGCGGTCTGCGCTCCTGTGATTCGACCACGAGAGTGTCCTGCGTATCGCGCGCGGGATGGCCGGGCGGAAAGTTCATGCTCTCGAAGTTGTAGTAGTCGGTTTCAACTTCGGGCCCGACTCCTACCGAGTAGCCCAACGCGGCAAAGACCGCGACAATCTCGTCGAGTGTGCGGGTAATTGGATGCACTGCACCGGTAAGCCGACGCGTTCCGGGAAGTGTGACGTCGATGGCCTCTGCCTTGAGCGCGGCGTCGGTCGGATCGGCGCCGGAGGAATCCTTCTCGAATTGCTCCACCAATTCCTTGAGAATCTTGAAACGCTGGCCAACCGCCTTCTTTGCTTGAGCAGGCGCGGCTTTCAGCCAGCGATCGGAAACTTCGTTGAGCAGGCCCTGTTTGCGGCCCAGCCACTTGAGTCGAAACGCTTCGCCATCAAGTTGGGCCGCGTCTTTACGCGCCTGGCGTTCAATCACGGCAAACGCCTGGTCCAGCGCGGCCTCGTCAAATGCCGTCAGATTAGGTATGGGATCGTTCGTCATGCGTAATGTTCAGAATAAAGCATTGGCATTGCATGCAGCAGCCGCGGCCGCTGCGGCGACCGCCTGAATGCGTTTTTATTACTGAACTGGTTAAGAGGCTGAGGTCCTGTCGTAGCATGAGGCCATGAGAACATCCATTGCCGCTGCAATCCTTGTCTTTTCCGTTTCGGTGCCAGTTCAGGCTCAAGCTTCGTCGGCCCAGCCAGCCGCGACCGTTTTCACCGAACAGTCGGGTTATATCGACGCAAACGGAGTGCTCATCTACTACGTTGAATTTGGCAAAGGCACGCCACTCGTTGTGCTGCACGGCGGTCCCGGAGCAGACCACACCTACTTCCTTCCGTGGTTGCTGCCTTTGGCCCGAACGCACAGACTCATCTTTATTGACGAGCGCGGCTCGGGCAAGTCAGAGCGTTTGCAGGACGTGAGCAAATACACGATCGAGAACATGGCCGACGATGTGGAGGCCGTCAGAGTCGCGCTCGGCCTGGGAAAGATCGATCTGCTCGGACACAGCTGCGGCGGCGTGCTGGCTGAGGCTTACGCTCTCAAATACCAGGAGCATTTGAATCACCTGATCCTGAACAGCACATTTGCCTCAACGCGCGAGATGAACGGAGTGCTGGCGCGCGAAAAGGCGCAGATGGCGCCCGGCAAGCTGACGCGGCTTAACGAGTTGGAAAAGGCCGGACTCTACGGCAAAGGCGCGCCGTGGGAACATGGCCGTTACCCCGCCGAGTACGAAACTCTGGCCTGGGGCGACGGCTACTTTCCGTTTCTCTATGGCGCACGGCCCGATTCGA
>CAZKJB010000051.1:0-16471 GCA_964552975.1 uncultured Occallatibacter sp.
ATCCGTTCTATCTCTCCTGGAAAGCCAAGCAATTTGACTTTCATACGCGGTTTATCGAACTCGCCGGAGAAGTGAACGTTGGAATGCCCTATTTCGTTGTTGAAAACATTATTGAAGCATTGAGTCAGCGCCGTAAATCCCTGTGCGGCTCACGCGTGCTGCTGCTTGGACTGGCTTACAAGCGCGATATCGATGACCTCCGCGAGTCGCCCTCCCTGACGATTATCGAGTTGCTGCAAAAACGTGGAGCCCACGTGGAATACAACGACCCCTTCATCCCGTCAGCGGGTCAGGGGCGCAAATATGCGCTGAATATGACCAGCGCCTCGCTGGACCGAATTCCAGAGTTCGATTGCGTAGTCATCACTACGGATCACACTCAGTACGACTATCCCAGCATCGTTTCCAGGGCGCAATTGGTAGTCGATACACGCAACGCCACTCGAGGCATCGCAAGTGAAAATATCGTACGGTGCTAATCGTCGCGATCGGTGCGTCGGGAAGATGATGGAGCACGATGTCAAAAGGGGCACATCGTGGAGGTAGGCGAGGACGTGATTGAATATTTACATTAATTTCAAATGGAGCGGCAACGAACGTCGCTCCGCGCTGTAGTTTCGGTCAATCTTTGCCATTCTCCTTTCGAGAATGCACAAAGCTCTGCTTTTCCGATCAGCCATTCCTCCGTAACCCGAACAGGATGACCTTAGAACCTGAATAAGGATTACCTTCTGCCGAATTCAGGACAGTAAACGTGTAGGCGGAACAAACAAGTTTGCTAGAATCGCGGTTGCATCTTTCCTTTTATAAGCCTATTTCAATTCCGGCCTGGTTTGAGCGGCGGGCGGCCTCCGGCGGGTAAAGTTGAAAAATCCAGTTTTTGTTCGGATGCGGTGACCTGTATATGAACTACAGCAAGACGTTGATTTCGCCTGAACGTTGGGGTAGGCGCTCCCGGCGTGTTGCTGCGTCTGTGTCTCTTGGAATAGACACATGCGCTCCACGCGGCCGCTCAAGTGCGCATCGGATTCGCCCCGAGCGCTTTGCGGTTGTATTCTTCTGCCTGTGTATCCTCATTTCCAGAGCATTTGGGCAAGTCTCTCACACCATCCAGATATCGAACGACGCCGACGATGGTTACTATAACCAGGACGATAGCAGCGGCTGGCACAGCGATCCTCAATATGGCAATGGCAGTGCAGATCTGGTTGGAAGCGATAGTGGAATCACGGCCGCCTGGACAAGCGGTTATCGATTCCCGGCCACCGGCGTTAACTCCGGAGACACGATCCGCTCTGCGTATCTCCAGTTAGTGAGTAGCGATTCTTTTGCATCGAGTGTTACTTGCGGATCAGCGCCGTGCGCCGACAGCAATTACACTTTCCGCGTCTATGGCGTGGCTCAAGATGATGGGTCCTCCTTCAGCAACACCTCCGGCAACACTCCGCTCACCGTTCCTTACACGACCTCCTACGTCGATTACACCACCACGGGGCCGGGGGATGTTCACGGAAGCTGCCAGGGGAACAACAGTGGACAGGACACTTGCACCCATACGATCGACGTAACGAACATTGTCAAGGAAATCACTTCCCGGCCGGGCTGGACAAACGGATCAGCGATACGGTTTGTTCTGATAAGCACGAATGCAAGTTCGTCTGGCGTCTATGCCGGATTCGAAGACTATGCAGCCAACCCTGCTAAAGCAGCCACACTCCTGATAAATCCCCCTCTGCCGACAATTGTGTCATCTGGCGGATGGGGAACAGAGTCGAATCCCACGTATCCGACATCGTATCCTGTCGGGCCGTTCGTTTATCCGGGGGCCTCGGCAATCTTCCTCATGCTCGAGGATTACTACACTTTTTATAACCAGTCGATCGGTCAACCAACTGTTTCGGATAACTGCGGAAACACCTGGAATATCCTGGCGGGACCGACTAATCTTCAGAGCATTAACTATTACATGCGGGCCACGGTCTACTATGTCCAAAGCCCGGCATACTGTCCCGCTGGCGATACCATCACCATCAATGTCCCGGTCCAGGAGCCCATATTCCTTCACTTCTATGCGGTCGCGGGATCAAACACGTCACAAACCCCTGTTGCTTCCGCCATCGCGACTTCTCCTACCAACATATATACAACGAGCGCTACCACCAATTCAGTCAGTCTTGCTGGGGCGGGACAGCTTTTAAGTTGGATCATCGGTGACTCCGATGCATCAACTACATTCACCCCACAGCCGGGCTTCGTCGCTGATGTGAATTCGATTCCAACTTATGTGACGGGAGCCTTCGAAAACGTGTCGGCGGCCGGGACCTATCAGAACACATGGTCGATCTCACCGTCGGACGGGTGGGAAACTGTTCTCGTTGGAGTGCCCGCTGCGTCAGGATCAGCGGCTGCGGCGACCGTGACGGTATCGGCCTCACCGACGACCATCAACCAAACGCAGGATCTCACGGTGACGATCACCGTGTCGGGAACACCGACGCCTTCGGGCTCGGTGACCCTCACCGGCGGCGGCTACACTTCGTCGGCCACAGCTTTGAGCGGAGGCGTTGCCACGATCAACGTTCCCGCCGGATCGCTTTCTCTGGGGGTTGACGAACTCTCAGCCAGCTACACACCCGACTCCGGTAGTTCGGCGATCTACACCGGCGGTACAGGCAGTACTTCAGTGACAGTAGCGCAGACATCAACTCCAGGCATGACGGTAAATGCCTCACCGGCCAGCATCAACCCAACGCAGGGCACGTCGGTGACGGTGACCGTGTCGGGGACGCCCACGCCAACCGGTTCGGTGACCTTGACCGGAGGCGGCTACACCTCGGCGGCTACGGCTTTGAGCGGAGGCGTCGCCACGATCAACATTCCCGCTGGTTCGCTCAGCGGGGGCATGGATACGCTTACTGCCACCTACACGCCGGACTCAAACAGCTCCTCGATCTACTCGAGCGCCACAGGCACGACTTCGGTGACGGTAACAACGTTCACACCAAGCGTTACTGTGACTCCGTCGGCGTCGAGCATCACTACCGTCCAGGTGCTCCCGGTAATTGTCACCGTGAGCGGGGGCAATGGTAACCCAACGGCCACGGGCAGCGTAACTCTTTCCGGCGGCGGTTACACTTCGGCAGCTACAAGTTTGAGCGGAGGCACTGCCACAATCAATATCCCCGCCGGGTCGCTGAGTGTAGGCATGGACACGCTTACCGTCAGCTACACTCCGGACTCGAACAGCGTCTCAATTTACTCGAGCGCCACAGGCGCCAATTCCGTGACGGTCGCAGTGGCAACACCGACCGTGACCGTAACTCCGGCGTCCAACAGCATAACAATCGCCCAGCCGCTTTCGGTCACCGTATCAGTGAGCGGCGGCGCTGGTAGCCCCACGGCCACGGGGTTTGTCGTTCTCTCTGGCGGCAGCTACACCTCAGCAGCGATCCCGCTCACTGGCGGCGCGGCGACCATCAACATTCCTGCTGGCACGCTCACCGCAGCCAACTATTCCTTCAAAGCAACCTACACGCCAGACGCCGGCAGCAGTTCGATCTACGCCGGCGCCTCGGGCACAGCATCGGCGGCAGTCATCGTAAGTGTGGCTACGCCGACAGTTACTGTGACACCATCATCGAACAGCATCACCACCACCCAGCCGCTCTCGGTCACGGTCTCGGTCAACGGTGGTACCGGCGACCCAACAGCTACCGGGAGTGTGACGCTTTCCGGCGGAAGCTATACCTCGGCAGCCACTGCGCTCACCGGCGGCACGGCCACCATCAATATTCCCGCAGGCACGTTGACCGCAGCCAACTATACCTTCAAAGCAACCTACACTCCAGACGCCGGCAGCTCCTCGATCTATGCCGGCGCGTCGGGCACGGCATCGGCGGCTGTCGTAGTCGGGGCGGCTACGCCTACGGTAACGGTCACTCCGTCGACCAACCGCATCACAATCGCCCAACCACTTTCGGTCACGGTTTCCGTCAGCGGCGGTAACAGCAACCCGACGGCTACCGGGAGTGTGACGCTCTCTGGCGGAAGCTATACCTCGGCAGCCAGTACGCTCACCGGCGGCACGGCCACCATCAACATTCCTGCAGGCACGTTGACCGCAGCGAACTATACCTTCAGCGCAACCTACACGCCAGACGCCGGAAGTTCCTCGATCTACGCCACCGCTTCGGGCACGGCATCGGCGGCTGTCGTAGTCGGCGTGGCAGTGCCTGCTGTCATGGTGACACCATCAGCCAGCAGCATTACCACCGCCCAACCACTCTCGGTCACGGTCTCCGTGAACGGTGGTAGCGGCGACCCGACGGCTACCGGAAGTGTGACGCTTTCTGGCGGAAGCTATACCTCGGCAGCCACTACGCTCACCGGCGGCACGGCCACCATCAACATTCCCGGTGGCACACTGACCGTAGGCAACTATACCTTCAAAGCAAACTACACCCCAGACGCCGGCAGCTCCTCGATCTACGACACTGCTTCGGGCACTGCATTGGCGGCTGTTGCAGTCGGCTCGGCGACACCGGCAGTCACCGTCATCCCATCATCGAACAGCATCACCACCGTTCAGGCTCTTTCCGTAACGGTGACAGTCAGCGGCGCTGCTGGCGAACCAACAGCTACCGGAAGTGTGACGCTCGTAGGCGGCGGTTACATTTCTGCGGCCACTGCACTCACCGGCGGCACGGCCATTATCAACATTCCCGCAGGCACGCTCACCGCAGCCAGCTATACCTTCAAAGCAACCTACACCCCAGACGCCGGCAGCTCCTCGATCTATGTCACTGCTTTGGGCACGGCATCGGCAGCTGTTGTCGTCGGTGTGGCCACGCCTTCGGTAGTCGTCACGCCGTCCCTCACCAGCATCACCTCGAGCCAGTCACTCTCCGTCACCGTAACTGTGAGCGGCGGTGTCGGCGACCCCACGGCTACGGGCAGTGTGACGCTTTCTGGCGGCAGCTATATTTCGGCGGCCACGACGGTCAGCGGAGGCGCTGCGACCATCAACATTCCCGCAGGCACGCTGAGTTCAGGCAGTTACACGTTTAAAGCAACCTACACTCCAGACGCCGGTAGTTCTTCCATCTACGCCAGCGCGATGGGCACGGCATCGGTGGTTGTAGCAGTCGGGTTAGCCACACCTGCCGTCACAGTGACTCCATCTTCCAATAGCATCAGCGCCAGCCAGGCTTTGACTGTGACCGTGACTGTTGCGGGAACCCCCACGCCTACGGGCTCGGTGACACTCTCTGGCGGCAGCTATACTTCTGCGGCCACCGCGCTCAGTGGCGGCTCAGCAGCCATAATCATTCCCGGGGGCACGCTGAGTTCAGGCAGCTACACGTTCAAAGCAACCTATACGCCAGACTCCAACAGCGCCTCGACCTATGCCAGCTCCTCAGGGACGGCATCGGTGGTTGTGGCTGTAGGCGTGGGGACGCCGACAATTACGGTCACCCCGGCTTCACAAACGCTTAATTCAAACGTCAGCCTCAACGTCACGGTGTCAATCACCGGAACTGCCGTCACGCCTACCGGAATGATCACACTCTCCGGCGGCGGAATTACTGCGATTGTCCAAACGATTGGTACAAGCCCCTGC
The DNA here is from genome assembly GCA_964552975.1 of uncultured Occallatibacter sp. Lineage (GTDB taxonomy): Bacteria > Acidobacteriota > Terriglobia > Terriglobales > Acidobacteriaceae > Telmatobacter. The sequence goes on from CAZKJB010000051.1 coordinate 5,621, forward strand.
ACCAGCGCCAGTAGCTGCGTGTTTACGATTCCTGCGAATTCGCTAAACGCCGGCACCGATACACTCACCGCGTCCTACAGCGGCGACGCCAACAATACGGGCGGAAGCAACACGGCTCAAGTCACGGTGACGGAGTCGACCTTCTCTCTTAATCAGACCGCGATTGCCATAACCCCGTCCACCGCCACGACAACTGGAATTGCACCAGGCAGCTCGGCAACCGCTGTCGTAACCATCAGCGCGCTTAGCGGCTATACTGGCACCGTCTCCCTCGGCTGCACGCAGAACTCATCGACATTGGGCGGCGATGGTACAACCTGCACCGGTGGCGGTAGCGGCGCGCAAGTCAATCTCGCTACGTGTGGCGCCAACTGCAGTGTCACTTTCACCATCACGACTAAGGCACCGCAAACGGCGGCGCTGGAGCGTCCAAAGATTCAGAAGAATGACAAGGGCTGGCTCGGAGCCGGAGGCGGAGCAATCTTCGCCCTGCTCGTTTTCTTCGGCATACCCGCTCGGCGTCGCAGCTGGCGCGCCATGTTGGGAATCCTCGTCGTGACTTTGGGCCTCGGCGCCCTCTCCGGTTGCGGAGGCGGCAGCGGCGGTAACAGCGGCGGAGGCTCGACAGATGCGGGCACAACCGCCGGGACCTACACGTACACGGTGACCGCCACTCCCAACCCGTCGGTCAACCCGCCGGTAACGACCACTTTCCAGGTAGTTGTGAACTAAAGAAATCCGTTAAGCACTGCCCGGGGTCCTTCCTTCGCGAAGGGCCCTTTTTTTATGCGCGCAGCTTGCCGATCGTTTCGCTCACCGCGGTCCGATGTACTCTTGTGCGCCAGCATGATCAGTCGCTGCGACGATCTTCGGAATAGTTTCCGGACAACCAGATGTCCTTCGCCTGCATTGACAGGTTTGAGGTCATCGCAGCGATTGTGCTCTCTAAGGTGTCGATGCGCTTGCCATGTTCGAGGGAACGCTCGTTACGCCGGCAGTGTCGACGCTCTCCACGATGTAGTTGTAGCTTTGTCCGTTCTGCACGCTCGTGTCGACATAGGAGGTCTGGGTTACGATCGACGAGTTCAATTGCGCATACGAAGAGGTGCCGCTGGGCGATCGATACACGTTATATCCGGCTACTGGGTCGGACGAGTTCGTCGGCGCATTCCAGCTCAAATTCACAACATAGGAACCCGCAACTCCCGTTCCACTCAAATTGATCACCTGTGCAGGGTTACTCAATGAGGTGCTCGCGATCGTAAGAGTGCCGCTCGCAGCCCCGGCCACTGTCGGATCGAACTGTATATTCAGCGTCGCCGACTGACCGGCGCTTAGCGATACTGGTAAGGTTGTCCCTGAAACAGAGAATCCCGCTCCCACCAGCACGGCCGCACTTACAGTCACGGACGAAGATCCCGATTGGGTCAGGGTGATCGACTGCGTCGTTGGAGTATTCAGTTCGACGCTGCCAAAGCTCACGCTGGTGGAACTGATACCCAGCCCGGATGCGGTCGCTGCAAGCTGCAGAGCATAGGATTCTGACACGCCACCTGCACTCGCTGTCAGCGTTGCTGTCTGTGCAGTGCTCACCGATGCCACGGTAGCAGTAAATCCGGCGCTCGTAGCCCCCGCTGCCACTGTTACTGTGCCCGGAACCAGTACTGCCGAGTTGTTGCTTGCCAGGCTGATCGCCATTCCTCCGCTTGGTGCCGCGGAGTTCAACGCCACACTGCAACTGTCCGTCGCGGAGCCCGTAATTGATGCATTGCCGCAAGTCAGCCCGCTAAGGACAGGAAGGACGGGCTGGGCAGGAGCATTCTGAACGGCGTTCAGTTGCAAAGAATAGGTCGCCGACGTACCGTTTGTATTCGCCGCCAATGTCGCCATCTCGGTCGTGCTCACGGGTGCGGCAGTCGCAATGAATCCACTGCTCGTGGCTCCGGCAGGCACAGTTACTGCCGCCGGCACTGTCACGGCCGCGTTGTTGCTGGCAACGCTCACCACCACTCCGCCGCTTGGCGCGGAGCCGTTCAGAGTCACAAAGCAGTTGTCTGTCCCGGCGCCCGTCAACGACGCGTCGCCGCAAACCAGACCGCTGAGAACCGGCGTTGCAGGTGAACTCGGAGCTTGATTCGCGGCATTCAATTGCAACGCAAACGTCTCCGATACGCCACCTGCGCTGGCCTTCAGCGTCACGGTCTGGGCGGCGCTCACTGAAGTCACCGTCGCAGTGAACCCGAGAGTTGTCGCACCTGCTGGCACAGTCACCGACGCCGGAACCGATACAGCGGGGTTATTGCTGGTAAGGTTTACCGCTTGTCCACTTGCGCCCGCCGCAGCATTCAGCGTCACTGTGCAGCTGTCGGTCCCGGCGCCGGTGAGCGACGCATTGCCGCACACAAGCCCGCTCAATTCTGTTGATGTGCTTGCAGTGGTACCCGTCCCGCTTAGGTCGACAATTGTTGCTCCGTTAGCCGCCGCGTCGCTGGCAATCATTAACTTCCCGGTCGTTGTTTGCCGCGAGACCGGTGAATAGTACACATAAAAGCTAAAAGTTCTGCCGGCCGCAATACTGATAGGGACGTCTCCGGTCCCGACGATAGTGAACGGCTGCCCCGTGACAGCCACCTGGGAAACTGTCGCTGTCGCAGTGCTCTGGTTTGTAATAGAAACATTTGTGAACGCCGTTTGACCCACCGGCACGGGGCCGAATTGCACTACATTCGGCAATACCGCGAGGTTGCCCGCTTGAGAGTTCGCTAAAGATGATGATCCGCTGCTGCATCCGGAAATCGCGATGCCAAGACCGCACAGAACGAAGACAAATGAAAGGCAGGCTCTCCATCGGTGGAGTTCACTCGCTCCAGTCGGCGAGTTGGCGTTACTGCGATTCGGCTGTAAACAATGGCGGGAATGAGCCGTGGTGCTTCTGTCGACCGATAGCGCGCGAACAAAGATCTCTTTTATTAACGTCACTGTAAAATATCCCTACCCATCTCAATATTCGTGGCCCGTATGTTCCGAAAGGTTCGCGCCTGACTTTACTTGGCGCCAACAATCGAACATGGACAGTGACGCAGGTCACTTCGCCCGGGCCATTGTGCGCGAATCACAATCCAACGTCAATCCACGCGGGTTTAGCGCGGTCTCCACTTCGAAATAAATGGAGACAATTCTCGACCTCAAGACTCTCCGTTGAGGTCGTGCACGCTTGAAATGGGGAGTATAGATGCTAACTTTACAGAAATACGATTCGATCTGATCCGGAAATCGACTGTTGGTATCTTTTCGATCCGTCAATCTTTACCGTGAATATTGTTAGTAATTCCACCGTTATCGACCGTCCCTCGTCGCGAGGATTCACAGCCGGTGCCGGCAGACACGAACCATAAAGGTTTCATTTAGGTTCGCTCATTAAATTGAGGGTTCACACTTCCCCCTGCAATCGTTGTGCCAAAAAGACTAAGCAACACTCTCGCTTTCTATCTGTCTCAGGTTGTTAAGCATAAGTAAGAACATGTGGAAAAGCAGGCTGCACCACCCACTGCTTCAGCGCATTTGGAGCGTGTAAATTCTTCAAGCGCGTGCATTTATTTCTTGGATGAAACGATCGACTACCACGATCGACTACAACTTTCGTGGTAACTCTCGATCGAATTCATCGTGGGCTCGGCGCGTATCTGCGGCGGAGTCACTCGATCGAAGCGAGCCCTTCTTCTAATACGACTTTCGGGGTAGCTCTCAAGCGAATTCATCGGGGACTCGACGCGTATTTCAAGCGGCGTCACCCGATCATAGTGAGCTGTTCATCCAAATGCAAAGCGCGCCCTTCTTCCAAATGCAAACTTTGAAAGTACACAACGTCCCTATTGATGAGGACTGCATTCGAATTCGCGTGCGCTTCCGGCAATTACGGGACGACCGCGGCGGCCATGTTCGAAGGTACGCTTAGGCTCCCCGAAGCATCCACGCTCTCCACAATGTAATCGTAGGTCTGCCCGGTTTGGGCAGTTGCGTCCACATATGCGGTTTGGGTAACGACAGCAGAATTCAGTTGCTGATACGAGGTGCTGCCACTCAGCGAACGATACACGTTGTAGCCAACCACCGGATCCGTGGAACTGGTGGGCGCATTCCAGGATAGGTCGACATCATAGGAGGTCGCCACGCCAGTGCCACTCAGGCCAATCACGGCAGAGCTGCCTGTGGACGAGTTGCTGGTAATCGTCAATTGCCCCGACGCCGTTCCGGCGCTGGTCGGATCGAATTGCATGCTGAGCGTTGCCGTCTGATTCGGGCTCAGCGTCATCGGAAAGCTGGCCGCCGCGAGCGTGAATCCTGTCCCTGTCACCGTCGCTCCACTGATCGTCACCGATGCGGTGCCTGTCGAGTTCAATGTTACCGACTGTGTTGCCGGCGTGCTGAGTGTCACGCTGCCAAAGCTCAAACTGGTTGAGCTGATGCTCAACGTGGGCACTCCCGCCCCAAGCTGTAGAGCAAAGGTCCGCGCAGCGCTTCCTGCGCTGGCAGTCAGCGTTACTGTCTGCGCCGTGCTGACCGAGGAGACTGTGGCTGTAAAGCTGCCCGATGTCGCGCCCGAAGCTATCGTTACTGAAGCCGGCACTGAGACTGCGGAGCTGTTACTGGCCAGGTTTACTTGAAATCCGCCGGCGGCTGCCGCAGCGTTCAGAGTTACCGTGCAGCTGTCTGTTCCCACTGCGGTCATCGAACCACTCGTGCAACTCAATCCGCTCGGCACAGGGATACCCGTGCCGCTCAGGCTCACCGCCGTCGAAGTCCCTTTAGAGGAATTGCTGGTGAGGGTTAAGGTGCCGGAACCAGTTCCAGCCGCTGTCGGATCGAACTGCACCGTGAGTGTTGCCGTCTGGTTCGGATTCAAAGTCAGCGGGAACGTGGCTCCCGAAACTGTGTAGCCAGTCCCCGTCACTGTGGCCGCACTCACATTCAAAGGTCCCGTTCCCGTCGACGACAGCGTGAGCGACTGCGTGGTCGGAGTGTTCACGTTCACATTCCCGAAGCTCAGGCTCGTAACGCTCAGGCCTAACGTAGGCACGGTCGATCCAAGCTGCAGAGCGAACGTTTGTGCCACGCTTCCCGCGCTCGCTGTCAGTGTCACCGTTGTCGCGGTGCTTACGGACGAGACTGTGGCAGTAAAGGTGCCCGATGTCGCGCCCGCCGGTACAGTCACCGAGGCCGGCACTGTAACCGCGGAGTTGTTGCTGGCCAGGTTCACTTGAAATCCACCGGTCGTTGCCGCGGCGTTCAGCGTCACCGTACAGTTGTCGCTGCCGGCTCCGGACATTGAACCGTTCGCGCAGCTTAGGCTGCTCAGTCCCGGCATACCCGTGCCGCTCAGGCTCACGGCCATCGAAGTGCCGGTTGAAGAATTACTCGTCAACGTCAGATTGCCCATCGACGTCCCCGAAACCACGGGATAGAACTGCACGCTCAGCGTCGCTGTTTGGCCCGGGTTCAACGTGAGTGGAAAGCTCTCGCCGGAGATCGAAAAACCTGTTCCCGATACGGCCGCTGCACTCACAGTAACTGCAGAACTCCCTTTGGAAGTGAGCGTGATGGACTGTGTTGTAGCCGTATTCACTGCCACATTGCCAAACGTCAGGCTCGCCGAGCTCGAGCTCAACGTCGGTACCTGCGTACCCAGCACCAGAGCGAAAGAAGCTGTCGGCCCATAGGCACTGGCTGTCAACGTCACTGTCTGCGAATTGCTGACGGACGCGATTGTCACCGTGAAGCTTGCGCTGTTCGCGCCCGCCGCCACCGTCACCGTGGCTGGAACCGTAACCGAGGAGCTATTGCTTGCCAGGTTCACTGCCGCTCCACCGCTGGGAGCCGCTGCGTTCAGCGTGACCGTGCAACGATCTGTTCCTGCGCCCGAAAACGAACCATTTGCGCAACTCAGCCCGCTCACCTTCGGCATGCCTGTGCCATGCAGTCTCACAAGCCATAACGTTCCCGCCGAGGTGTTGCTCGCCAGCGTGAGCAGGCCGTCCGAGTCTCCGGCAGCAGATGGATTGAATCCAACGTTGAGAGTCGCAGTCTGTCCCGGATTCAGCGTCAAAGGGAAGCTCGCTCCTGATGTTGTGAACCCTGCGCCCGTCAATGTTGCGGCGCTTACAGTTACCGGCGCTGTCCCCGTTGATGAAAGGGTGACCGGTTGTACTGCCGAGTCGCTCACCCCCACATTCCCAAAAGTCAAATTTGCTGAGCTCACCACCAGCGTCGGCGCCGCCATCGCGCCGAGCTGCAGCGCGAATGTCTCCGTTGCGCCGGCTGCGCTTGCTGTCAGGTTCGCCGTTTGGATCGTACTAACCGCTGAAACCGTCGCCGTGAAGTCTGCGCTCGTTGCGCCGGCATTCACACTCACCGAGGCGGGGACTGTCACTGCTGCATTGTCGCTCATCAGGTTTACCGTTAGGCCGCCGGTGGGCGCGACCGCGCTGAGCGTCACTTCGCAAGCGTCGGGAGCCGATCCTGTCACTGCGGTGCTCGTGCAGCTTAGCGAACTCAGGGCCGTTGTGTTCGCCGGCGCGCCCATGCCGTCAAGGCTGATCTGCATCGTCGCGCCGCTCGACGAATCGCTGGTGATCGTCAGTTGGCCCGTCGCCGCGCCCGGGGCGGACGGGTTGAACTGCAGGCTGATATTAAGAGTGCTTCCAGCGTTGACCGTAACCGGTAAGCTGGTTGGGCTGACGGTATTAAAGCCCTGCCCGGAGACTGCCAATTGGGACACATCCACGGGCATCGCGCTCTGGTTCACGAGAGTCAAATTGGTGGTCGCCGTGTTACCGACCGGCACGCTACCAAACGCTACGCTGCTATTGAGAGCAAGAAGAGAACCCGCCGCGGCGGTGGCGCCCGAACGGTTCCATGCGCAGCCGCTCAGGGCCACGCAGCATGCAAGCATCGCGATAGATCCGATCCTGCTTGCCTTCGGCGACAAAAATTTGCCGCCAGCTTGATTTCCAAGTCGGTCAAAAGTCCACACTAACGTCACCTATTTGTGTTACCTAAGTTGCGCTTAGTATAGTCATAAATGGGTATATGTAACACATTTTGAGATTACCTAAGTTTCAACTCAAATCGCTCATACACAACCATTTTGTGGCCCGATGACTGAGCGCCTGACAGAACTCTAGCCAACTTGACGATTCTCGCCCGTGATCTTCATCACGATGAGCCCGGATCACCGATGTCCTGCGTCGCCTGGAACAATCGAGATTCAAGCAAGTCTCAGACCGAAAGCGAGGCGTCTTTATTGGAGCTTTTTCATTAGTAAGTATTTTTATTTTCAACGGGTATTCGCTACGTTGCACTCTTTCTTTAACGGGCCGCCGGGCGGCCGCGTTCACCTGTCCGAGCGCGGAATGGCAGGCTCGATGAGTGTCGAAGACGTCAACAAGTCGATGTAAACTTTTGTAACTTATATGAGTAATCACGGAGAATCTTATACGTTCCATTAGTAACCATCAATAATTGGCACACAGGCAAGAGAACCTCGCCCGCACAGTCCTTAGTTTCGTGGTAATCGGGGACGAACGGATGCGAATGAATGCTGACTGCCATTCCATGGCAATGGGCAGATTGGCGATCAATTCCGGGGAATTTCAGAAAATGGGCAGGAACAACGTGGAATGGGAAGGAGCATCGTTGAAGAGGCGGAACGCCATCGTTTCTCGTTGCTTGATCGCTTCAGGTCGCCATCCCGCAACTTACCCAGTCGCTAGAGCAGAGCCTTGGCGATTGCGGCAAGCTGCATGAACGACGTTCCCTCGTAGATCTTTCCGATCTTTGCGTCGCGGTAGAGCTTCTCCACCGGCGACTCGCGAACGAAGCCAGACCCGCCCAGCACTTCTACTGCGAGGCTGGCTACGCGCTCGGCGGCATGCGAAGCAAAATACTTGCACATCGCCGCTTCCTTGCGAAACTCTAGCTGGGCGTCTTTGAGGCGCGCCCCGTTGTATACCAGCATCCGGGCAGCTTCAACATCGGTCGCCATCTCCGCAAGTTGAAACTGCATGGCCTGAAACTCCACCAGCGCCTTGCCGAATTGTTTGCGTTCTTTCGCGTGCTTCACTGCGTGGCCCCAGGCGCCCTCCGCCAGGCCGAGCATCTGCGCGCCGATTCCGATGCGCCCGCCATTCAACGTCTCCATCGCGATCTTGTAGCCTTTTCCTGCTTCGCCCAGCACCTGCGCCGCCGCGACTGCACACTCGTCGAAGATCAATTCGCAGGTGCTCGACGCGCGAATGCCGAGCTTGTCCTCTTTCTTGCCAACTTCAAATCCCGGCGCGCCTTTCTCCACCAGGAACGCGGTGATGCCTTTGTACCCCGCACTTGCATCGACTGTCGCAAACACGATGAAGAGTCCGGCTTCCTTGGCATTCGTAATCCACATCTTTCGCCCGCTCAACGCATATGTGCCGCCGCGCTTCTCAGCGCGCATCTCGAGCGCAAAAGCGTCGGAGCCGGATCCCGTTTCGCTCAGCGCGTAGGCGCCGACAGTATCCGCCGCCAGCCGTGGAAGATACTTTTTCTTCTGCTCCGGCGTTCCCCACTTGAGCAGTGCGCTCGCAACAAGCGTGTTCTGCACGTCTACCACCAGTCCGACTGAGGGATCGACCGCAGATAGCATCTCCACTGCCAGGACGGAATCAAAGAACGAGCCGCCGCTCCCGCCGAACTCTTCTGGAATCTCAATTCCCATCAGGCCGAGCTCAAAGAGCTTGCTTAGTAGCGTAGCGTCCATCCGCTGGTCTTCATCCATCCTGCGAACCAGCGGCGCAACCTCATCGCCGGCAAACTTCCGCACCGTGTCGCGAAACAGGATTTCTTCCTCGCTAAGTTGCGTAAACGGCCGGTTCGCGGAATGAGAATTCAACGTGCCTTACCTCCGGGAATCGTTCAACCTTCGAGTAATATCACAACCGGTCTCGGGTGATATGCTGCCATCTTGAACCAGCGCAAGAGGCGCATCTAAGCTCTCTATGAAGATCAAAGATCGAGTCTTTCTTGTAACGGGCGGCGCTTCCGGACTCGGCGCTGCCACAGCGCGGCTTCTCGTCAAAGAAGGCGGCCTTGTTGTCGTGGCCGATGTCAATCGTGCTGCCGGCGAAGATCTCGCCGGCGAGTTGGGCGATGCTGCCAGCTTTGTCCTCACCGATGTCACCAGCGAAAAGGACGGCAAGGCCGCGGTCAATCTCGCGGTCAATACCTTTGGCCACTTGCACGCGTTGATTAGCTGCGCGGGCGTTGCCCCATCGGCCAAATTGCTTCGACGCGACGGCCCTCACCGCCTTGAAGCCTTCACGCAAACCGTGACCATCAATTTGGTCGGCACCTTCAACATGGTTCGGCTCGCCGCCGAAGCAATCGCCAAGGAATCTCCGGGCGAAGAGGGCGAGCGCGGCGTCATCATCAATACCGCGTCCATCGCTGCATTCGACGGGCAGGTGGGGCAGGTCGCCTATGCGGCCTCCAAGGGCGGAGTCGTGGCCATGACGCTGCCCCTCGCGCGTGAACTGTCGCAGTCCGGTATCCGCGTCGTCACCATTGCGCCGGGAATCTTCGAAACCCCGATGATGGCCAGCTTTTCGCAGGAAATTCAGGACTCGTTGGGCAGCAGTGTTCCCTTCCCGCCTCGCCTCGGGCGTCCCGCTGAGTTTGCCGATCTGGTAAAGCACATCCTGGAAAACACCATGCTGAACGGTGAAACCATCCGGCTCGACGGCGCGCTGCGCATGGCGCCGCGCTGATTCTGGAGATCCAGCAATGGCCGATTCCGATCCCATCGTCATCGTTGGTGCCGCGCGCACACCCATCGGCGGGTTTCTTGGTGACCTCAAAGATCTCACCGCTCCTGAGCTCGGCGCTGCGGCGATTCGCTCCAGCATCGAGCGCGCCGGCATTCCATCGGACGCTGTCGACGAAGTTCTCTTTGGTTGCGTGCTCCCCGCTGGTCTCGGCCAGGCTCCCGCGCGTCAGGCCGCCCTTGGCGCGGGGCTGCCTCCCGCGAGCGGCGCAACCACCATCAATAAGATGTGCGGCTCCGGCATGAAAGCCGTCATGCTCGCTCACGATCTGCTCTTGGCCGGCAGCGCAAAGATCGCTGTCGCCGGTGGCATGGAGAGCATGAGCAATGCTCCCTATCTTCTCGATCGCGCGCGCGGCGGCTATCGCATCGGGCATGGCCGCATCGTCGATCACATGTTTCTTGACGGTCTCGAAGACGCCTACGACAATGGCCGTCTCATGGGCACCTTCGCTGAAGATTGCGCCGAGAGCTATCGATTTACGCGCGAGGCGCAGGATGGGTTTGCCTTGGCATCGCTTTCTCGCGCCCAGCAGGCCACCGCCAACGGCAGCTTTTCATCGCAGATTGTTCCGCTCACCGTCAAGGCTGGCAAAACCGAGCGCGTCGTCAGTCACGATGAACTGCCGCTCAAAGCGACTCCCGACAAAATTCCGCATCTCAAGCCGGCCTTCCGCGAAGGCGGTACGGTCACGGCGGCAAATTCCAGCGCAATCTCCGACGGCGCGGCCGCACTCGTGCTCATGCCGCGCTCTGCGGCCGAGCGGCGAGGCCTCAAGCCATTAGCAACAATTGCCGGCCACGCCACTTTCGCTTGTTTGCCGGCGCAATTCCCGACGGCGCCGATCGGAGCCATTCGCGCGCTGCTCGATCGCGTTGGCTGGTCTCTTGCGGAAATCGATCTGTTCGAGATCAACGAGGCCTTTGCCGTGGTTGTGATGGCGGCCATGCGCGATCTTGGCCTTCCCCACGAAAAGGTCAACGTCCACGGCGGCGCC
>CAZKJB010000052.1:0-16383 GCA_964552975.1 uncultured Occallatibacter sp.
CGCTGGCGCGATTTTGAAGGGTTGGGGCTGTTGCTGTCAACGCGGATAAATTGTCCGGTCCCAAGACTTCAGGATGCTTGGGGATGAGATGATAGCGACCGCGCACCAGGTAGTCCACAAAAAGACCACCAGCCAGGTAGGGATTCATGAGCGCGATGGGGACGGCATAAACTGTGGTGACGAAAGACTCATCGATTCCCTTGTTGGAGTGGCTCTCGCGCCGACAACCGGGCACCTGCGCAATTTCGAAGACCGTCAATTGCGCATCCGGGTGTTTGCGCGCGTAACGTACCAGTTTGTAAGTAATTTGCTTCGGGGTCGTCATTCCCGCATCAGGAAAGATGCTGCGCCGGAAAGTATTCGGAAAATATCCGTTAAGGACCACGCGCGCAAAGTCTGCGCAATTCTCAAACAGCAGGTTGAATTCTGTATGGTTCGGCCCGGCGTTCATTTTCGCAATGAGCGCGTCGTCCTGTTGGGGAGTGGTCTCGAAGCGGAACGCATAGATGCGACGCTCGTATGCAGTGCCCATCAACTGTGTCCAGCCGCCATGCACAAGGTTGCCTGCAGAAAGATCCGGTCCCAGGGTTTCCAAATACTTTTCGCGATAGAGGCTGCGCATCTGCGTCACCATGTCGCGATCCACATGCGAGGGAACGTCAGACGGATTTTCGACTGCGTAAAGATAAGGTAAGAGCGGAATCGCCACCCAATCGTATTCGTCGATACCCTGGTAGCGCGCGATCACGGAGCCCAGTTCGCCTGCTTCGCAGCGCCGCAGCTTCACCGGCGTTTCTGCGCAAATCCGCTCGAAGTAGATGGCATTATGCCCGGTCGGGTTCAACGTTCCGAAAAACCCGTAGGGCTCTTCCATGAGCAGAGCCGCCTGGGAGTAGCCGCGCGGGCAAAAAACGACCCCTAAAACGATGAAGGCAAATCCAATAATGAGTACTTGGCGAATCGAAACCATCGGTTCCCCTTGGGTTAAAGTTCCGAAGTCTCACTTTCAGTATGCCCCATTTCGGTGAGTTGCCGATAAATGACGCCCTTGATAAGGCAGATGCCGAGTGTGGCTAAATGGCTGCCATCGAGTTGCGATCAGCGCACGAACCCCAACCGCTGGGGCCAGATGCAGTTTCTGACCCAATCGCGAGCAAAATGTTGCGGTTGCAGGTGCCCGGCCGACGGCGGGATGGGAGTTAGATTTTCGCTGGAACGACGACTGTGGTGTCCTGGATTTCGATCAGACCGGAGTTTGTCATCTTTTCCAATGCGGGTAGGACCGCATCGACTTTTTCGCGCGTCTCTATGAACTCGATTTTGATGGGAAGGTTATCGGAGATTTCGAGGATGTGCGCGGAGTGCATGCGATGGGTCGTGCCAAAACCCGCAACGCCCTTCACAACTGTGGCGCCGGATACCCCGCTGTGAAAGAGAAAGTCGAGAATCGAGGAGTAAACCGGAACACCATGATGCTTGGCCCCGTCGCACAAGAAGAGCGTCACTTTAACCGCCTTGCCGGAAGTCAACATAGGTTCCTTTCTGCGCTGCGTTCATCAACCCCTGCTGCGCGCGGGGACGGCCGCAAAACAAACCACGTTGGATTGAAGCACCTTTGTGCCGAAGTTGCAACTGTGGAGTTCGTCCGAATACCGGATACAGCTTTCTAGAGCAAGTCGGCGAGCGCGGTTCCACACCACGTGGCTGCAAGCCCCAGAACGAGGCTGCCCACCGCGTAAACTGACGCAAGAAAGAAAGCACCCGAGCGCAAAGTCGACAACGTCTCCCACTCATAAGTCGAAAAGGTGCTGTACGCCCCGATGAATCCAATGGGCACCAGGAATCTCCATGCCGGGTTCAGATCGGCGCGCTTGCCGAAATACGTCAGTATGAAGCCGATGATGACGCAGGCTGTGAGGTTGATGACTGCAGTGCCGTAAGGGAACTTGGTTCCCATTCGGCCAGATATCGTCGATCCGACCCAATATCTGAGGATCGAACCCAATGCGCCCCCAACGGCGATCAACAAGTATTTTTGCAATGGTTACCCCCAATCTCAGCTTATCGTCTTTCATTTACAGGATCCGAGTCGGCTCTTCTGTCCTATCCATTTCCCTCCAGCGCCGGCAAGAAATGCGCCGCGACAAGCTGCGCAACGGTTCTGACGATAACTTCAGAAAGCGCCGTCGCCACGCGAAACCATATGGCCAGTAGAGTTGCAAGCAGCGCGAGACCGACCCAAATGGCGGACAATACCCAGGCATTCGCCATGGATTTGTGCTCCTCAATATGTACTCGGGGATCGCGCCGCGATATGACTCCGCAACAGGATTCCCTGTCAGGAGTCATCATCTGTCCGGCCGTGCAGTGTGGACAGCGGTTAAGGGTGAACTCCTTCACCACTTCTTTCATTACATCGCGGAACGTGCAGCGTGTCAACGGGGCGACGGGTATCGATTTGAGCGCTCGCTACGGCACGCCTTTCTGTCGAAACCAGAGCGATCCGAAAGGAGTGCCTGGCAACTTCACATCAGCCTTGCCGGAGTAATCGCCTGGGAGTGGCGTGCGCGTGAGCTGAATCGTATCAATATATTCGGCGGTGTAGGTCTTGCCCTCAGGGAGCGTGAAGGTTCCCTCCGCCGGCTGATGTTCATCGAAGTAATAAAACATCACGGAGTCGTTTGCTCGCCGCGCGCCCATGGGGTCGTCGCTGAAGTTTGTAAACCCAATAGGGCCGGGCCCAAGCGCAATCGTCTCTTCAAGAAGCTTGCGCAGGAACGCAATTTTGGCGGGACTCGATCCATGCAGAACTCCGCCATGCGACCACCAGAGCGTGTCGTTGGGATCCAGATACGTTTCGCCGTGTCCCCCGTAGCATCCTTGCGCGGCAGCCTGCCAAAAGCGGCGGCTCATGGCCTCCCCAGAGATATTTCCCCAGCGCGAGGCGATATTTCCTTCATACCTGCATTCGTCGAAGACAACAGGCTTGCGCCAATCGCGTCTCCAACTGGAGCCGAGCTCCAGGCGCGAATCTTGAACGCCCGCGTGCGTACACCAGCCTCGGCCGTATTCGTATTGATGATGGCTGTAATGGATCGAGCGCATGTGGTCGAAAGCATCGTATTCGGCAAGAATCCGTGCATAGCGGTCCCAATCCGCATTGGTCTTCGATCGCAGTAAGTCGTATTCGTTGGCTAGAGACCACCACACATTGCGATAGGCACTGAAGCGCGCAATCACGTAACGCAGATAGCGGTCGTCTACTTCGGCGGGCATGGACTGGTAGCCCCACTTATCGTAGGGATGGAAGAGAATGAGGTCGGCCTGAACGTCAATGCGTCGCAGCTCGAGAATGAGCTTGTCGAGGTGCTGAAAGTAAGCAACATTGAACGCCGAGTAGTCGTTCACATCTCCGTTCCGCGGGAATGGATACATCGGCGGCTCTTTGCGATTGTGCTGGTACCACTTGGGAAACAGGCACATGCGGAGCTTATTGAAAGGCGAAGCAGAAAGCGTTTCGATGGTCTGGCGTTGAATATCCTCGGCCTGAAATGCCCACGCATAACAAGTGGTGCCGCTCTCCACAAACGGCGTCCCGTCCGCATAGGCGAAGTGGAAACCATCCCGCACCGAAACTGGGCCATGATTGCCGCTGCTTGGTGCGAGGCATTGAAAGCTGCCGGATTTGCCGTCGAGGTCTGGCATGTTGCTTGAAGTAGTCCACGCCCATTCGCCGAGCTCATCGGGCATGAAGCGAATTTTGTACCTGCCATCGCCATCGTAGAAGCCTTCGACTTGCAAAATCCTTTCGTTTTGACGAAATGTGGCTGTTAACTTGACCTCGGCGAAGGGATTGCCGCCGGGCGATCCCGCCAATGGAATCTCCATGACGTCCCAGCGGGCAATTGATCCGCCCGAAGCCGCAGCGGCGGATGTTTCGCCGTACGAAGGGGCCGACGCGGCCGCCAAAGCGTAGGAGGAAAGCTTGATCAGCTCGCGACGATTCATAGAACTCCTTGCGCGATTCGGCAGCGTCCGGATATGGGGCTTGAAAACATCTTGGGGAACCCAAGCGGCATTTTTCTATAGCCGCGCATGGGAAGGCAAGGGATTTCCGGATTTCGCGAAATCAGCGACGGCTAAGGACGATGCCGCAATGCGCGTCGATCGCGACCGAGCGTTGGAACCTGGATCAGATTCAAGCTTCGAGAGTGAGAATGCGGAAGTTACCTGATGTCGCGATTGTGCGGTTTATTCGCGCGTGAATCTTCAAGCGCAACACGAGCGCTGCGCGCCGTGCCGGCCATGGCCAGCAAAACCCTCTGCATCTGGGGAGTGAACTCCTGACGGGCTTCTTCTTTCTGCGAAAAGCTGTATATCCAGTACACAACGGAGCAAAGGAAACTGGCCACGCCGAGCTGGTTGAGGCGAACATACTGATCCGAGTTATTCAGATGCGGCTGCACAATTGATATTGCTAAGGTGACAAGGGAATAGAAGCCGAGTCCGGTCGCAATTTGCAGCTCGCGATCGCGCCAGCTAATCGATAGCAGTTGGCTGCAGCCGGCCAGGAGCAAGAACAGCAGGATCCTCAGAACCGACACCGTCCTTATTAGATGGAGTACGATCCGAAGCTCCAGCGAGTAGTGCGCAAGGTTTGAAAAGATGACGAACGGCCAGATAATCGCCCCCAGCAAAAGGATGGCAGCGGCGATGGCGAAAAGAGTGGATCGGGGAAGGGACGATCGAATGGGACGCAGGACCGACCAGGCAAGTTCAACGAGCACGCCGAACTGCAAGGCGGAATCGATCGATATTTGAACGAGATAGGTTGTCAGGTATACGGAATAACTCAGATTGAGAGAGTGAGAAATTGCAAAGCTGACGACATTGCTCACGATGTCCCAGATGCAATATGTAAAAAAAAGCGGCAGAAGCCGCCAGGCCCGCCTATAGGCGAGCAGCCCGACGAGGGCTGCTTCGATCACGATATATGCAAACCAGAGTAGGTTGTCCAGGTTCACAATACGCGTCCCGCTCCAGCGCGTGCGCGCGATATTCAGAGTCTAGCAGCGAATTTGGTCCAGGGACAAAGTCTGTTGACTGAATGAATACCGGACACAAAAAACGCTGCCCAAGCTGGGCAGCGTTTTTTCTTGGGAAAGTTTGAGACTAGGCTTAGGCGAAGCTAGGCGGCATCGGCAGTGGGCCAGCCGGGACGGCATGCGGCGGCATTGGCAATGGGCCAGCTGGAACGGCATGTGGCGGCATCGGCAGTGGACCAGCCGGAACTGCGTGCGGCGGCATTGGCA
This sequence comes from uncultured Occallatibacter sp., assembly GCA_964552975.1. Taxonomy (GTDB): domain Bacteria; phylum Acidobacteriota; class Terriglobia; order Terriglobales; family Acidobacteriaceae; genus Telmatobacter. The sequence goes on from CAZKJB010000052.1 coordinate 5,313, forward strand.
ACGGACCCGCTGGAACGGCATGCGGCGGCATTGGCAGTGGGCCTGCCGGAACTGCGAGGGCCTGCAAGGTGCTAGGTGGCATTGGCAACGGACCAGCCGGAACCGCGTGCGGCGGCATCGGCAACGGGCCTGCCGGAACTGCCGCGAACGCCGTACACGTAGAAGCTACGAGCAGCGCGAGAACCAAAACTTTAAATACTTGCATCGAAGACGTACGCATGGTGCCACTCTCCTGGGGTGCGAAGCCCCAAACAGCTTTGCTTCATAAGATTAACCCAAATGGTGTAGCGGTGCTAACACAAATTGGGGATTGCTAAAATTTTCTTCCGGCAGTAATTAATTTGATTCCACTTTGGTAACAATTTCGCTGTTACCTAGTGGTTGTTTTGCCGCATCTTCGCCTAGAAGGGCCGACAGGTCTCACTTTGAACTGGCCGTAACCACCTCAGAGTGCACTGGAAAACGAATCACGCTGGCCCTGTCTTGAGTTTTCCTTCCAAGGCCACCTTCTAGCGGGTCGCGATTGCGATGTCCTGGCTTGCCGATCGCCAGCTGCAGCGATGTTGAGGCAAATTAGATTTTTTGGGAGGAATCAGAATAGGAAATCCACAGCCATGAATTCATTTTGTGTTTTTGGCGGCAGGCGTCAAAACCATCAAATACTGCTGAAACCCCCATGAATGGCGGGTTTCACGGTTTCGTAAGTTCCTTATAGACCCTTCGAAACAATCCCGAGTGGTTACCAGTCTTCAAACTTTGGTGCCGTGTGCCAAATGAATAAAAGTGTCTACATTGACAGCTGAGTTCAATTCCAATTGGGCGAGGCCATGGAGTATTTCAACCCAGATTCGCGCCTTTCGTCAGCCGTTCCCAGGACCGCGAACGGTCGGCCGGAAGTACGTTGCGCGGTGAGATTTCCTCTTGCTCTGCCGGTTCTCCTGTCCACAGGAGAAGATGAAATCTCGGGCCTGACCAAGAACGTTTCCGCCAGCGGCGTACTGTTCACGCTGGATAAGGATTTGCGCGTAGGAATTGATGTCCGGTTCTCGATGCGTATGCCACATTCGATACTCGGTGCTCCCCAGGACGTTCTAGTGCACTGCAAGGGACGTGTGGTACGCTGCTCCTCAAGCCACAATGAGCACCTCGCAGCAGCTACAATTGACGAATATCGATTCGCTGAGCAGTGAGAGCACGGTTGGCTAGGCAGCAGCCGTTATGGACATCCTGGACGACAATCCCGAGAGCGAAACTACCGAATCGCCGGTAAAGCCGGGTGCGATACGCATTATCCTTGCGGATTCCCAGGCGATTTACCGAGTCGGTATTCGCAAAGTCTTCGCTCTGGAAGACGACCTTCGCGTGGTGGCTCAGGCCGACTCGCTTGACAACCTTCGGGCGGCTATCGAGCGCTATCCTACTGATATTGTTCTGCTAGAGGGAAGCATGCTGGCCGGCACCGCCAACGTGATTCCAGACATTCTGCGGCTGGCTCCCGACGTGAAACTTATCGTGCAGGCCGTTGCTACCGACGAAAATCACACTGTGGAGCTCTACCGGCGTGGCGTTCGCGGTATCGTCTCACGCTCTATCTCGCCCGACCTTCTTGTGCGGTGCGTTCGCCGAATCGCCGCCGGTGAAACGTGGATCGATAACCAGTCAGTGAACTGGGTGATTGATGCCTATCGTGCGCAGGCCGCAGCGTTGGTGAGTCCGCGTAACCAACCCCGCCTTTCGCCCAAGGAGATGTCGATCATCACCTGCATCACGCAGGGAAAACGCAACAAGGAAATTGCATTCCAGTTGGGCACCACGGAGCAGGTCATCAAGAACTATCTGCGCAAGATCTACGACAAGTTGGGAGTTTCTGATCGGCTCGAGCTTGCCCTCTACTGCCTGCACAATAAGATCATCCAAACCGATCTCGATGAAGAGACTGTGGCTCAAAAGATCGTCGCCAGCTAGGCTGCGCTCGTCGTCATCTTCACAACCCGAAAACCGCTTTCAGCGTTCCCACCCATTGCAACCCTATTGGCGATGCTTTGCGTCGCAGCACGGCTGGCGCGCGAGTTCCAGCAACCGGATCATCCCGGCCAGCTCTTCCCGGTTCATGTGACCAAGCAGTTCTTTAGGAGCGCGCTCGATCACCGGATCCATTTTGCGAAGCAACTCCAGTCCGGCCTCCGCAATGCGTGTCCAGAGTACTCGGCGGTCTTGTCGGTCACGGTGCTGGCGAATGAGCTTGAGGCCCTTCAAGCGTGACAGCAGGCGCGTGATGTCGGGTTCAGCAGTGACCATGCGGGCGCCAATGGCCGCGCATGCCAAGCCCTCCGGCTCGGCTCCACGCAGGATCCGCAATATGTTGTACTGCGTCGAGGTCAAACCCCAGTCGCGGGTTTTGTGATGAAAGGCGCGGTTCATGCAATCTGACGTGCGCATTAGATTTAGAATCGCCTCTTCCTCGATGCTCGAGAAAGGTGCAGTTTGCGCGATTTCAACTTTCAGATTGGCCATCTGCAAATTCCCAAGGTTTCTTGCGTTCCGGACTGGAGCAAGCACCCGGCCGCATCACGAGCCCGGCTCGTTGGTGCAGGGACCGACGGATGCGACACGGCAACGCGAAATTCTAGCTACTGCTTCACTGCGTCCAACTCAATGGTGAGCGAAACGTCATCTCCCAGCATTGCCGCGACCATGTTGGGAGCAATGCCGAAATCCACCCTGTTGATTGTTGTTGTGGCCGAGAAACCGCAATGCACTTTGCCCCTGGCGGTGACCGGCGTTGACGGCCCCTCGACATCCAACACCACAGGCTTGGTCACTCCATGAAGTGTCAGGTTCCCGGCGACGGTCAACTTGCTACCGTTCTTCGTGACGCTTGTGCTGGTAAATGTGGCTTTGGGAAAATTGGCTACATCGAAATAGTTGGGACCCTTCAGGTCCGTGTCCCTGCCTTGAACGCCGGTATCAACCGTGCTTACGTCGATGCTGACCTGGACGCCGGACTTTGTAACGTCGGCTTCGTTGTATTGAATGATGGCGGTCACGCCTCCAAAACGGCCGTGGACCTTCGAGATACTCATGTGGGAGATCGCGAAGTCGACCTCGCTATGGTTCGGGTCAGACACCCAGGTGGAGGTTTGTGCCAGAGCGAGCGGAGCGGCGAGCGCCAGAACGCCGGTAAGAATCGCCAATCGTTTCATGTTGGGAATCTCCTTTTTCAAGCAGGTCTATTAAATTTTACTCGGGGATTTCGGACCAATTATTCCACGGTGGATTCTCGGGCGATCTATGTATGCTGCTGATTTCAGCACAACAATAGGATGCCGCAAGGTAGATATTTGTTGCAACAAATATATTCCCGGCTCCCTCCTGCTGAGTGAACGCATTGGCCGCCCGTATTGCTTTTGCGAGCACTCTGACAGTAAGGCCGCCTTTCCGTTGCGGGAACGCCGCTTTCGTCTGCTATCCTCGCGCCTATGTCCGTTTTAGGCCAATTTGCAGCGCTGACGGGACCGCAGCGCCGTGCCTTTTTGGCCGCCTTTCTCGGCTGGACCCTCGATAGCCTCGATTTTTTCTTGCTCGTCTTCTGCGTCAAGGCCATTGCAAGCGAGTTCCGCACCGAGCCTTCGGCAGTTTTGGGAGCGGTATTTTTGACCCAGGCGTTCCGGCCTGTCGGCGCTCTGCTCTTTGGCATGTTGGCCGACCGTTATGGCCGCCGCCCTGTGCTGATGGCGAACATTCTCGGCTTCTCGGTGATTGAGCTTGCCTGCGCCTTTGCGCCGTCTCTCAATGTGCTGCTCGTGCTTCGAGCTCTCTTCGGGATTGCTATGGGCGGCGAGTGGGGGGTTGGCGCCGCGCTTGCATTTGAGTCGCTTCCGAAAGAAGGCCGTGGCACGTTTTCAGGAATTCTGCAGGAGGGCTACGCAATGGGATCGATTCTGGCCTCGGCGGCATTTGGCTTGCTCTTTGCGGGAGCACACTGGCACGGAATCATTATTCCAGCGATCGGCTGGCGTGGGTTATTCATCGTTGGCGCTTCGCCTGCAGTGCTGGCTTTCTATGTGCAAACGCGCGTTGAAGAGTCCCCGGTTTGGCTTGCGGCAGCCAACAAGCGCAAAGCGAAGTCATTCAATTCGGAGGCGCGGGAGCCACGGCAACTCATCCACTTCCTGCCAACATTCCTTTTCCTTGTTTTGCTCATGACAGCCTTCATGAGCTTTTCGCATGGCACTCAGGATGTGTATCCCACCTTCCTGGCGGTGCAAATCAAGCTTTCGCCTGAAACCATCGGCTTAATCGGAGTGCTATATGGCATAGGCTCCATCGGTGGCGGAATCGTCTTTGGCGTGCTGTCAGAGAAGTGGGGTCGCAAGCGCGCAATCATTTCTGCGGCGCTTCTGGCAATCCCCGTCGTTCCGCTATACGCCTATGGACATTCTGCTTTTACCCTCGGCATCGGCGCGGTGCTGATGCAATTCATGGTGCAGGGGGCGTGGGGAGTGGTTCCCGCATATCTCACTGAGCTGTCTCCCGCGCGGGTACGCGCCACAGCTCCAGGTTTGGCCTACCAACTAGGAGGCCTCGTGACTTCATGGAACGGCAAAGCGCAGGCACTGGCAGCGGAGCGCTGGGGCAGCTATTCGGTCGTGCTGGCCTTCACGGTTGTTGTGGTCGCCTTGGCGTTGGCCGGATTGGCGTCGCTCGGCCACGAGGCAAAAGGCAGAGAGATGACCGAGGCATAGCACCCTCGCACCGTTGCTGGTTCTGCAGCAATCCCACAAATGTTGATACGAGAAAGGTGGCCCCGGTCGCCTGAATGAGTGCGCCACGCTTGTCGCCCGGTGATCCGGCTCCGATACCACGGTAACCAAAAACGATTACTCATTTGCGAAAATACCCCCTATCTAAAGACGCAGATTCCAGACGCTTTGCTTCCACCTTCTCGCCATTGTTGCGCATGGTTCCGCCGCGTACTTTTTAACACATCAGCCCGCACGAATCGATGGACTTACGAGCTGACCGCTCACGAAGAACGCGGCGAAGATCGAGACGCCGATGCGGGAGCCGATTTCGCAGAATTGAGATCTTCGAATTGGGTTTGATCGCGAATCTTTGGCCGTGAATCAAGGCGTCGACTGGGCGTGCCATCGTTCGTTTCCGACGCGAAGTTTAAGGCAATCGAAGTGGCTGCATAAGCCGTGAACCGAAACGAAGAAGGGAATGGGAATCCAGGGATGAAAGCGGACCCAAAACCAGTTGTGGTCATGGGATTGCCAATCATCAGCGTCACCAAAGATGAGGCGGTCGAAGCCCTGGAGCGCATGATTGTGCCGGGTAGCACCCATCAGGTTTGTTCCATCAACCTGGACACCTGGCTGAGTGCGCTTGCCGATCCACATATTCATCGAATCCTGGCAATATTCGACATGATCATGCCCAACGGACGGCCGCTCAAGTGGGCGTCTGGGCTTATGGGCTGCCCAATTCCCGAGTGTTTTACCGCAGTGGGTCTTGTCGAACGGCTTGCGGAACTCTCCGCGCGAGAGGGCTACAAGATCTTCTTGCTTGGCGCCAAGATGGGCGCGACGTCCCGCGTCGGTGAATTTTTGGAACGGAAATATCCGGGCGCGCAAATCGTCGGCACCTATGCATCGGTCGAAGGAAACCCGAACCAGATGGATTGCGGCAAGGTTCTCAAGCGAATTCATGCGACTCAGCCTGACATTCTGCTCGTTGACTCCGGAGATCCACGACAAGAAGAGTGGATTTGGCTGCATCGCAATCGGCTGGGCGTTCCACTCACAGTGGGCGTCGCCGGAAGCTTTGACCTTTTGGCTGGTGATCTTCCGAGCACCCCGCGATGGATTCGACATTTCGGCCTTGAGTGGGCGATATGCATGGCGCACAAGCGGGTACGGATTGGCCTGCATTCCTTGCGCAATCTTTGCGGCGTGCTGAGTCAGCTACCACTGGCCTTCCTGGCGGCCCGGTGTCAAAGGACTTTCTTATATCAATCCAGAATTACGACTGCTGTCACACACGACGTGCTGCACTTCCATGTTTATGGAAGGCTGGGGACTGAATCCGCCGCTGCGCTGCAGGACGCAGCAACAAGATGCACTGTCAACGGCCATGCGATGGTGGTGCATTTGCGCTCCGCGCGCCAAATTACGCCAGGTGGACTCGGAGTTCTGCTGGAAATGCGGCGCCAACTGATGGGAGCTGGGCTTTCGCTTTCACTCGCGGGCCTCAGTCTGAAAATGCGTTTTCTGCTTCGAGCCTGGCATCTGCAACGGCTCTTCGACGAGTGGCAACCAGTGATCTCGCATGGACGTCCATTGGCGTCCGTGACCGAAATGCCCGTCCGCACCGTCCTTGGGGGCGAGGCCGGCATGCTTTCAGCGCGGACACAGATGCGCGGGTAGTCGCAAAGGTTTTTTCGAAATGTAGTGAGCGGCCTTTTTGGGAGGCCGCAGCTTTTAAGAGTTCTCAGCAAAGCAGTGGCGGCATATAGGGGTGGGGCATGACCGCGTTCGATCTGGTTTCAGCAGTGGCCAACAGAGTGGCCTCGGCTTTGGGCTCCTTTCACAATTCATCGCTCTTGAGAAACCCTCCCGGAGTTCTTCAGCCGCTTGAACGAAACATTCAACACCTCGGACGTCTCCTTCCCGTCTCCAGGGCTCACGCCGAAATCACGAAAATAGGAATGCTGAAGTTTGGCCAATTGTCATCGCGAGGAGCATTTCCGCTCGAGGTCCTTGCGATAGCCATGATGCTGCTCGCCGCTCCATCGATCGCGGATCTCACGATAACTGTCCTGGGAAATCTGCGCCGTTCACGTATGGCGCCTAGAGCAGATGAGCAGGATGTGCGCCTGGCCGTGGTGGTGCCGGCCCATGATCGGGAGCCGGTAATCGCGCGGGCCTTGCAATCGCTAGAGACGGCTGGATGTTCACTCTATGTTTCATCTGCCAATGACAGCTCAACTTCGCAGGCATGGGAAGTTCAGGTATTCGTGGTCGCCCACAACTGCTCCGATTCGACGGCGGCCGTTGCCGCCGGATCCGGCGCGCGAGTGATCGCACTGAACGGCGAAGCTGAGCAGAGCAAGAGTGCTGCGTTGCGCTTTGGTTTTGAAGCCGCGCGATCTGCCGGAGCTAGCGCGTTTCTTGTGTTCGATCCCGACTCACTCGCGGGCCCGAACCTGATCGCGGCGACACGAGCGTCTCTTGCGGGCGGCGCCGCGGCCACACAGTGTCGCGTCGAATTCGGCATTCCTTCCACTGGGCCGGTCACTTTAAAGGAGCGGCTGAACGCAATCGCATTCAGAGCAAGGAATACTTTGCGGGCGCGAGGACGCTTCAGTCTCGGGTTTTCCTCGAGCGTAATTGGAAACGGATTTGCCGTAACCAGCGAGGCGTTAAGTTCCGTGCCTTTTGCGGTCGACAACATGTACGAAAACCTCGAATACCACGCGCGCCTGGTTGCCGCTGGGCTGCGCGTGCGCTGGGTCGACCATACCTCCGTCTATGTTCCTCGTGCGTTCATCCGGTCCGCCGAGGCCAGGTCGGAAGCTCAATTCTTCGCGCGTTTTCGCGTGGCCGGCCGCGTTACGGGGCCGCTCTTGATGGCGCTTCTGCACGGCCGCTGGCGTGCGGCTGTAGTCCTGGCCGAAGCATGGAGTCTGCCGGTAATTGCTCTAATCACAGCGCTTCTCGCAACTGCGTTTGTGCCGCTTCATCCGGCGCGAATCTTCGCTGCGGGGCTCGCGGTGATCGTTCTTCTTTATGCGCTTGAGGCGTTGCTGTTGAGTCCCGAACCGTGGCGCGATCTGGCGGCGCCGTTCAATTCGGCATTTCGATCCATTCGCAGTTTGCCAAATTCTTTATCGACACTTCGTCAATCGCGCAAGAATGCTCGATGGGCACGCTCGGGGCGGGAGGCGCACCACCCATGAGTGATCCGAATTTGATCGGTTCTTCGTTCAACCACGTTCTGGATTGCGTGCCCATCCAGGACCGTGGGATGGTTGCTGCGGAGTTTGGCATTCTCCGTTCGGTGCGTGCGTTTCTGGTCCACGTGGCGCACATCAGTCAGCGCCCGGCTTCAATACTCTCGCTCACGCCGCAGGCATCCTTCCGGGCGGCAAAATGAGCCCTGCCTTTGGCCACAGCCGTTCGACCGACCCGTCACGCCCAGTTCACCCGGTGCCCGCTCCGTTCGCCCCTGGGGCGGGCGTCCTCCCAGCTGATAGCGCCAGCCAGGATATCTTTCGGACTAGCCTTCGCCGCAGTCTCCAGTTGCATCGCCGCCTCGTGCTTGCATTCGCGACGAGCGGGCTGGTTCTCGCTTTCGCTTATCTCATCGCCTATTGGTCCAGCTATACCGCTCAGTGCCTCGTCTATATCCAGCCCACGCCGACCGCAGTGCTGGAGTCGGTGGCGCCGGTCCAGTGGCAGTACAACGACGACCCGGCGACTTTCGACTCATACATTCAACAGCAGCTGCTCAACATTACGCGACAGGACGTTTTGGTCGGTGCTCTGCATAAGCTTGGCCTGGGTGTTTGGCAGAAACGCGGAGAGAGCGACCAGAGCGCAGCAGACCGGCTCAAGGGATCCATCGATGTGGCGCGTCTTGGAGCCAGCTACCAGATTTCGATCACGGCGCATGCCTCCAACCCTGAAACTGCAGCGGCAGTGGCGAATGCCGTGGCGGCCAGCTATATCGAGATAACGTCACACGAGCAGAAGGCTGGCGATGCCCAACAGCTGGCTATGCTGAGCAACGAACGCGACCGGGTCAAGAAGGAGTTGGACGAGGACACGGCGGAGCAAGCGGCGCTGAATGCGAACTCGGGCACGGCGGCGGGCGAAACGACGAAGCTGCGGCGTTCGAGCGACCTGGCAAGCGATCTTACACGCCAACAGAATCTCTATTTCGCGGTGGACGAGCAATTTCAGAATCAGTCGCTCGAGGACGCTGCTCCCGGGATGGCGCGCCTGGCCGCCGCGGCGACGGTTCCGACGCATCCAGACGAATCCAAGGTGATTTCGAACGCGGCGGCACTACTTCTTGTTTTCGTTTTCCTCGGATTCGTGGCAGCGATAGCCGCTCACAAAATTGACCCGAGGGTTTGCGTGGCTTCCGACGTGGAGAGGCTGCTCGGAGTTGCGCCGATGGCGCAATTGCCGGATTTTGAAGAAGTCTCGGAAGAAGTTGCCGATGTGCATCTGCTGAGGCTCGCCGCCGCGTTCGATTATGCCGCCACGAACAGCGGCATGAGGAGTTGCATCTTTACCGGGACAGGTCCGAGAGTAGGCGTGACCACAATCGCAGCCCGGCTGAAGGACAAGCTGGAGACCATGGGCAGAGCAGCGGTGCTGGTCGATGCGACCGGAACCACGCACGAGCCTTTTGGCGCTGGCGATGATAGGTCAGAGACGGAACTGGCATCGCAAGCGAACTCGCGCCCGATCACGCTCTTACAGCAAGTCGCTGGGAGAGGAGAAGCGGGGCGAGGAGAACTTATTCTTGCCGACACAGCACCCCTTGCGGTTTCCGCGGAGACGGAGTGCCTGGCACGCTTTGCCGATTGCGCGATTGTTGTCATCGAATCCGATGTGACCACGCGCGCGCAGCTGCGCAGAGTGGCGAGCTTGCTGCAGCGGCTGAATTTGAACGCGGTGGGATTTGTTTTGAATCGTGTAACACTAGCGAAAGCCGACGCGCCGTTCCGCAATTCAGTCGAAGAGCTCGAAAAACACCTCCGTACGCAGGAACGGTCGACAGATTGGCAAGCAATCCGGCGCCGGTACTTTTGGGCCGAGTTCGATTGCTCTCGAGCGGAGGCAGGCGTTTCTGCAGACTCTGCCGCGGCCAATCATCCCATCTCTGACGACAACGGGGCGGACCGAACCGCGGAAGCTGAAGAGGCGGCGCTTGCCGAGCATGCGGCGCCTTTGCCTGATGCTCGCCGCGAGATTCAAGAACCCAGTTGGGAGCCTGACAATATGCCCTGGTGGCTGAGCGAAGCGATGGCTCGCTTCGAGGATGCGAACACCCGGCCCAGCCCAAGACCTGTGATTAAACAGGACAACGAAACGCTGACAAACGATAAAGCAGATAATGACGAATCTGCCGCGGCGCATTTGCTACATATTGTCGAGGGAGAGACTTCGAAGGGAATAGAAGCGCCTTCCAACGAATCGACCGATATGCTGTTAACTGTGGTCCCGGAAGATTTGAACCAGGCAGGGCATCCTGCTTCGCACGCCAGCGACGCTCCGGCAGCGCCAGCGGAACCCGAGAGAGGCAATAGGTCGCGCCTGAGCGGCCTGCGCGGAATAGCGCCTCCAAGGAGCTTGAAGGACTTGGAACATGCGAGGCGTTCCTCAGACTACGTAAGCGAGGCAGCGCCGGCGGCCGATCAGGCCGGATCTCAACCTGGACTCGAAAATCAACCGAACCCCGGTTCATCGCGATTGAGCAGGTTAAGAGGCTTTGTGTCGGCGGCTGGCCTTAGGGAATTTGGCCAGGTAAAACAGCCTGCGCCGATCAAAGACGAAAATACACCTGTCGGCCGCGCGACGCCCTCGGAGGCAGCTCCATTAGAGCCCCCGTCGCCGAAGGTTCCAATTCCAACGCAAACTGTCGTTTCATATCCCGCCCCGGATTCCTCCCTCACTGGTTCCGGCGGAAGCGCTCAGCCGGTGGATCTACCACAAGCTTTGCCGGACGAAGTGGAACTTCTTCGCGCTCATCTCGCCGCCAGGCCACTCGACCGGCGCGAAACTTGGGGCGCGGTCCAGATTCTGCCCTCGCGCCGTGGGCAATACCGAAAGAACGACTGACCTTCGCGGCGAACGATCCTCAACCAAAAAGATATGCTTACCCTTCGCGTTGCGTGCGCGTGCCTTAAACTGCGTTCAGGGCGGGATTCCTAATTGCCCGCTTCGTCCCCCGGGCCACGCAAGGTCAATCGCACCATAGATCCAGCACCCACAACTTCTGAGGAAAACGAACGTGGGAACAGTCATACCCCTATCGGATGCATCGCGGCGCCCGC
>CAZKJB010000053.1:0-16373 GCA_964552975.1 uncultured Occallatibacter sp.
TCAGGTACTGGTCCGAGGAATGCTACCGCGTGCAAGGCTTTGACCCGAAAGGGGGACAGCCCCGATTTGAAGAATTCTTTCAGCGCATTCATCCGGACGATCAAGCCATAATCGCGGAAGCGATCGAGAGAGCAGTGCGTGAAAAGAGGGACATCAAATTCGACTACCGAATCGTTCATCCCAGTGGCGAGATCAGAGACGCTCAGTCGGTAGGCCATCCCGTTCTCGGCCCATCCGGCAACCTCGTTGAATACGTGGGGACCATAATCGACGTCACCGAGCGCAAGCAGGCAGAGAAAGAACGGGAGAGGTTGCGCGAGGCGCAAGCGGATCTCGCTCACGCTAGTCGGATGACCACCATGGGAGAGCTGACAGCCTCCCTCGCGCACGAAGTGAATCAACCGATTGCCGCGGCCGTCACCGGCGCTAGCACCTGCATCCGGTGGCTTACGCGCGACACTCCCGACATCGCAGAGGCGCGTGAGGCGGCATTGGGAGTCGTGCGCAACGGAAAACGTGCGGCAGACATCATCAACCGCATTCGTTCGCTTTCGAAAAAAGGCGACTCACAACGGCAGTTGGTCGACATCAATGAAGTCATCCTGGAGATTATCGCGCTCCTTCAAAACGAAGCACAAAGATACTCCATTGTGATCCGTACCGACCTTAACGAAGATCTTCCTAGGGTCATGGCAGACTCCCTGCAAATCCAGCAAGTCATTGTGAATCTCGCCATGAATAGCATCGATGCAATGAAGGATATCGATCAGCCACGCGTGATATCCATCCGGTCGCAAAGTGCGGAAGATCAGCAGCTAACCATTTCGGTCAGCGACAACGGTGTGGGGCTACCTCAGCAGCAAGCAGACAAGATATTCGATGCCTTCTTCACAACAAAGTCCCACGGCATCGGGTTGGGGCTTCGGATCAGTCGCACTATTATCGAATCGCATCGCGGTCGCTTATGGGCAACTCCTAACTCTCCGGTCGGCGCAAGCTTCTACTTCACTCTGCCCGCCACACTCGCATCGGCCGATGAAACGCACGATCATACCAACGTATGATTGCGCCGTCTCTGCGTAGGGCGCATAGTTTCATCTATGAGTCCTCGTAGTGAAGGCAAATTCGTAGCAATCGTCGACGATGATGACTCGGTTCGCGACACATTGCGAGGCCTCCTGAAGTCGGTTGGATTCTCATCACGGGTATTTGAGTCTGCAGAGCAGTTCCTCGGGTCGGGCCATTACCACGATACTGCGTGTCTGATTACCGATATTCGTATGCCAGGAATGTCTGGTTTGGAGTTGCAAGCCAGATTGAACGCTGAACATTGCAGAATTCCGACAATTTTTATTACAGCGCATGGCGACGAAGAAATGCGGTTTCAGGCGCTAAGGGCGGGCGCGGTCGAGTTTCTGCCAAAACCCTTTGACGATGAAATCCTGGTCGAGAGTGTGCGAGCAGCCCTGGACCGTTAAATCGGGAACGTTCACGCTAAACAGGAGGTTACCGTGGGGCCATCCGAATGTTCCGAGAGCGGCAATCAGGGTTCTCGCCCGCGCAGATTCGAGCAGCTCATCGGTGAAAGCCCTGCGTTGGACGCAGTGCTTGACGGGGTTAAGCGGGTCGCGCCAACCAGCTCCACAGTATTAATCCAGGGTGAGACCGGCACTGGCAAGGAGCTGATCGCACGCGCCATTCACAATATAAGCTCGCGGTGCGGACGCCCGTTCATCAAGCTGAACTGCGCAGCAATCCCACTGGACCTGTTGGAAAGCGAACTGTTTGGCCACGAAAAGGGTGCCTTCACCGGCGCCATCGCGCAAAAGCTTGGCCGATTCGAGCTGGCCGACAAAGGTACCCTCTTCCTGGACGAAGTAGGCGATATTCCTCCATCTCTACAACCCAAACTACTGCGCATTTTGCAGGAACAGGAGTTCGAACGTCTGGGCGGGAGCCGGACTCACCAGGTCAATGTTCGGCTCGTAGCTGCGACCCATCGCAACTTGGCGGAAATGGTGGAGAATGGGCAGTTCCGCAGCGACCTATATTTCCGCCTTAATGTATTTCCGGTTGAGTTGCCGCCGTTGCGAGAGCGTCGCGAGGACATTCCAGCTCTGGTGACGCACTTTGTCGACGTTCTGGGCCGGCGGGTAGGCCGGGAGATCGAACATGTTCCTCCGGAAACGATGTCGGCTCTGTGCACGTACGACTGGCCGGGCAACATCCGCGAACTACAAAACTTGATTGAGCGCGCCGTAATACTATCCGTCGATGGTGTGCTCCCGAATCCTTTGTTGAATGCCAGCCCACAACGTATCAGCGTCTCCCCGACGCCTACAACTCTGATCGACTCAGAACGCGCTTTGATCCTCCGTACGCTCGAAACAGCCAGATGGGTGCTCGGAGGACGGGATGGCGCAGCCGCAAGACTCGGCTTGAAGCGCACGACGCTGATCTACAAGATGCAGAGACATGGAATCTCTCGACCGTCCTTGGACGGCAACATTCAAGTAATCGGGCCGCCAGCTCAGTCGCTGGACTCGCTGCAGCTGTGGCGGTAACTCTCCGGCATCCGAGACAACCCAGGCAGTAGATCCCGCGCGAAGTTCATGCAACGGACCAATCTTCGTGGTTGTAGTGCAACTTCGTCTCAGCTTTCTTGGCGCAACGAAGTGGCTGTACATCGTTGGTTTCCCGTATCACGGCTAGCGGGTTAACCTGTCCGAAGCGCGCAAATACCTCGTCCATAGTCTCTTGTATGCGAGTATTTGGCCGATGGAATCTGCGCGTCGCCTTTGCGGCTATCTTGGTAAGTAGAAAGCGATTCGAAACATGCGCTAAAGCGCCAAAGACCAACTCAGAACGCATTGTCATTCTCCTGTGGCTATCCCGCTCTCCAGTGGCATAATCGGTGAATGCGGCCGGGGCCAAGCGCTTGAGGATGGCATCTTTTTCTATGCCACTCTCCGGTGTGCACGCCGATCCGTGTAAGTAAAGAGGCCTGCGTCGCCGATCTCCACTATTTTGTGAAAATGCCGTGGTCCTCGTCGTAGCGCTGTTCCCTAGCTTCGGCTTGCTCCGCAGCTTTGTTGGCCAGGCGATTTAGCCTTTCGTGCACGGCCTTCTGGGCGTCGGTGGAGCCGCTTTGTAGTTCCGGGGTGGTTGAGCGATCAGTTTCATTGGGCATTGTGACTTCCTCCTTATACTTCCTAAGAGCAATCGCAATGCCAGAAGCGGCGTACTGAATCCAAGCGCGTTATTCCACAGACGTCGAGGACAGCGTCTGCACCATTGGGCAATATCTTGACAGCCACTGCCCGTCTTCGACACTCGATATAGATCGGGGCTCTCTGCGTCGCGTCTTGAGAGCCTTGCGGTCCGCTGTTTCCGCTCGCAATGGCTCTCTTTTATGCCTGACCCTATTCGTCACCAGGTGTCAGCCCTCCGACGTCGACTGAGGGCACCGAGTCCGCTTGTGCCTCATAGCTAATGATTCTAAAGGTGACTGCCGAATGGTATAAATCGTGCCTAAGGAAGATAAAGACGCCGGAAATGGTCTCGTTGAGTATCTGGACGTTGCCAATGCGCAGGAATGCGCTTGCCGTCGGGTGGACTGGAGGAACGCACCGTGACTTTGCATCGGAGCGCAAACGCGTGGAGCTGTTCGCTTATATGCCTAACGTGTTTTGCTACGCTTGGCAGCGTCCAATTAGCGGGGCAAGTGGCCGCGACTTCGGGCCACGTTGTTTCGCAGCAGCTTCTCTCGGATCCCCCAGAAGCCCGATCTCCAATCGTCCTCACGGCGATCAACGATCCCGACACCGGGAAGACCGCGTTCTCATTCGATGGGCGCGAAGATCCGCCGGTCATTCGAGTGTTCCCCGGAGAAGATATTCGGCTGACGTATATCAATGGAATGTCGACGGACTCTCACGAAACGTGCATCGACGGACCGTGCATGAACATGACGAACCTCCACTTCCACGGCCTCCATGTCTCGCCGGATGCCCCTCAGGACAATGTGATCGACATGATGGCCATGCCGGGACAGGCCCTGCACTACGTTGTGAATATCCCGTTGAATCAGCCACCTGGCCTCTACTGGTATCATCCGCATCCTCACGGAGAGAGCTATCAACAGGATCTCGATGGGATGTCGGGAGCGATCGTGATCGACGGCATTGAACGATACGTTCCCGAGCTTCAACATATGCGGGAGCGGATCATGGTCCTTCGTGACCGGATCATTGATAAGCACGATCCCTCTGCCACATTTGAATTAGAGCGCACAGTTGAACTTTCTGCGAAATCCTGTACCACTTCAACTGAGGTTCCGGAGCGTGTCTTTACCGTAAACAATGCTCTGCGTCCGCAAATCGCCATTGCCACGGGAGAGCGCCAATTCTGGCGAATTGTGAATGCCTCGCCCGACCGATATGCAGATTTGCAGGTCGACGGCGAACGACTCGAGATCGTCGCACTCGACGGAATGCCTCTTGCCTTCCACGATCCGGCGCGCCCCATTGAATTCGCCTCTCACATTCTCCTTCCTCCCGCGGGTCGCGTGGAAGCAATCATCGCCGGGCCAAAGCCTGGCGTCCGAGCGTCACTTCGAACCCGTTGCTTTGATATGGGACCGGACGGCGACGCCAATCCTTCGATGGTGCTCGCGGACCTGGTAAATATCGCACAACCCACCCCGGTCAATCGCACGACCCCGGTTGACGCACGGCTCCCCATGTTCAAGCCTTTGTCGCCTGCTCTCATCGCGCGGGTAGAGGGCAGCGCCCCTGACTTCATTGTCAACTTCACCGAGGACAAGAACGGCTTCTACATCAACGGCAAGAAGTTCACCATGTCGGATCCTCCCATGACAACGGTATCCATCGGCGCCTTTCACCACTGGCGAGTCATGAATAGCACTCACGAAGTGCACCCGTTCCACATCCATCAGGTCCATTTCCTCATCTACGCGCGCAATGGGATCCGGCTGAAGCACCCGGAGTGGCTGGATACAGTCAATGTGCCCGTTGAAGGAAATGTTGATCTAATGATGGACTTCACCGATCCCATTATTCGTGGCGTATCACTATTCCATTGTCATCTGCTGAGCCATGAGGACAAGGGCATGATGGCCAAGATCCTCTTTAAGTGATAGATATGAGAGCCCGGCGTGGAAACCGTGCCGCATAGAATCCAACGGAGCAAAGAGAGGAACTATGCATGGAGAGGACAATATCATCATGAAGGATGCTCCATTGCTCGCATCCATGCAGACAGCTGAAAGTCCCGTGTCACAGCGGTATGTCGAGAAAGTAACAGAGCGGACATCGAGGCAGGTGTTGGATAGTCTTGCTATCGAGGAACCCCTTGAAATTCAGCTTGCCTATGGGCCATCCCACTCCCGGCAGACCAAGCCAATCTCGGTCACGATGCGCACTCCAGGGAACGACTTCGACCTTGCAGTCGGCTTTCTCATGACCGAAGGCGTGGTCCGTGACGCAAATGACATTGAGCACATTGCATACGCCGGCCACCCTTCTGAGGGATCCGAGTCCCTCAGTATGAATGCGCTAAGACTAGGCACCAGAAGGAATATCGTTCGAGTCGACCTGGCGACCGATGTTGCGGTTAGCCTAGCCACGCTGCAACGCAATTTTTATACAACGTCGAGTTGCGGCATCTGCGGCAAAGCGTCCCTCCTCGCCTTACAAACAGTCTCCCCGCCGCGCGCAACGAACACTTTCACGGTTGACGCGCAACTTCTCTACCGCCTCCCTGCCCTTCTCCGCGCATCGCAGAGGGTGTTTGATCGCACAGGTGGATTGCACGGTGCAGGTCTCTTCAATTCGGCGGGGAATCTCCTGGCCCTTCGCGAGGATGTCGGCCGTCACAACGCAGTGGATAAGCTCATCGGCTCCGAATTCCTTGCGGACCGGACGCCCTTGCGAGATTGTTTGCTTCTGCTGTCCGGGCGCGCCAGCTTTGAGCTTCTGCAGAAAGCTCTGATGGGAGGAGTTCCAATGGTGGCAGCGGTAGGGGCTCCGTCGAGCCTTGCCGTGCAGGTTGCAAAGGAGTTCGACATCACCCTCGTAGGATTTCTAAGAGAAGAGCACTTCAATATCTATCATGGCGGGGAGCGGATTGGCGGCCATACACCGACATCAAAGGGAGTGAGGGAATGAAGCTGCGAATTAAAGGCAATTCCATGCGATTGAGGGTATCGCGCTCCGAAGTAGCCCGACTTCTCTCCGGGGAATGCCTTGAGGAGACGATTCGTTTCGCGCCAACGGTCGGCGCCACGTTTACTTATGCGTTGCAACAGGAGCCATTGGTAAAGCTTCCAACATTGCGATACGCGCAGAACAGAGTCGCAGTTCTACTGCCCGCCGATCAGGCGACCGAGTGGTGTCGTACTGATCAGGTCGGAATCGCCGAAGACATCAGCTTAGGAGATCTAGGGTCACTCACGCTCCTGATTGAAAAAGACTTTGCCTGCTTGGATCGAAGCGATGAAGACAATCAAGACACCTTCGCGAACCCAAATGCCGGCGCAAGCTGTTAGCCCAAGTATTGGACGCGCTATTCCTTCCTATCCGGCAGCCCACTAACCAGAGCCATTCCCCTTCCCGTTTATGCGGCGATACCGGCTATGGGCCGACTCCAGTGTCAGCCGGTCGACGGCAATCTTAATCCACCATCACGGGAATCCACAGATGTCCTTGACGTTATGGGCCACAAGGGATGGCACACCAAATGCCTAGAAGAGAGTAAGGAGGAATAACGCAATGAAAAAGACTGCTCTCTACTTGCCGTATTGTTGCTGCTCGGCAGTTTACGTGCCTTTGCGGCGCAGACGACAACCGACTACGATCACTCGGCCAACTTTTCTCAATACAAAACCTATTCTTGGATCAAGGTGCAAGCTGGCGATTCGCTATGGGCGGACCGTATTCAGCAGGATGTTGACGCACAGCTCGCCGCAAAGGGATGGACCAAGGTCGCGGCCAATGGGAGCGCAAGCATCTCGGCTTTCGAAACAACTCAGGACCAAAACACACTGGAGGGGTTTTATGACGGCTTCGGTGGAGGTTGGGGGTGGCGTGGTATCGGCGGTATGGGTATGACCACCACCACCACCGAGGTCACGAAAGTCGGCACCGTCGTTGTCGACATCTTCGACTCACAGTCGAAGCAGTTGATCTGGCGCGGCAAGGAGAGCGCTGACCTAAGCGGCCACCCGGACCGGAACGCGAAGAACCTCACCAAGAATCTAGCCACTCTATTCAAACGCTTTCCGCCATCAAAGTGATGGCTCGCGCCAAGGTGAGCTGAGTGAGTGGCTCGCCCACACCTTGTCACGCCTGGTGTCTGAGCACATTGGCGCCGGCGAGGACTTCAGAGGAAATGGACGCGCTGATCGTGAAGCAGCCGAAGAGAAACTATGTCTGTTTGAGGATTTACCCACTGGGTGCCGTGCTATGAGAGCTATGTCGCCTGACGCGGTTCAAACACAAAGTTATCCGCTCGATCGAAATCTGATTCTTACCGAGCTGGAACGTACGCTCGCAGCTATAAGCGAGCCCGAGATCGCTGCCGCACAAGAAATGATCCTGACATCCAATCGCTTGTTCGTGATGGGTGCGGGGCGAACCGGCCTGGCGTTGAAGATGGCTGCCATGCGGCTGATGCATCTCGGGCTGGTGGTCCATGTCGCTGGTGAGGTAACTACTCCTGCGATCGGGCCGGGCGATCTGCTGTTGGTGGCTTCAGGGTCGGGCGCGACGGCTGGACCGGTGTATGCGGCTGCGCACATGATCGTAGGAGGCTCTGACGGGACCGCCTATGGTGGGCACCTTCTTGAGGCTCGCGTGCGTCCGACATGTGAATTGGTTTTGACCGAAAGTCCGGTTCATCTTCTAAAGAAGCTCGATCCCGAATCAGGCTTAGCGCTGATCCAGATCTGATGGACGTCAGGATTAACGTCGCGGTCGCGACATGACATTCGCGAGGGGTCCAGAAAACCGAATCCGAGATGGAAACAGGATAGGAGAATCACTCCATGCCATTGATCAGAATCGATGCTGTTGAAGGAAGAACGCAATCCGAAGTGACGACTCTCCTCGACGCGGTCCACAGGGCCGTTGTGAAGGCGTTTCATGTCCCAGTGCGAGACCGTTATCAGGTCTACCAATCCCATCCCAAGGGGTTCTTGGTAATTCAAGACACAGGCCTAAACATCCCTCGGACCGACAAAGCCCTGATCATCACGGTGGTCAGCAAAATGCGCGACGAGATTCTGAAGCGCAGGTTCTATAAGGAATTGACCGAAGAGTTAGCAAGCTCAGCTTCGATCGCTCCAAGCGACGTTATGGTCGCAATTATCGAAAACTCGGCAGCGGACTGGAGCTTCGGCAACGGCGAACCCCAGTTCTTAACCGGCGAACTCGGATAGCGCTTTGAAGGAGCCATATGTCTATCCCTCTCCGAAACTTCGGCAAAACAGGTGCCCAAATCTCCGCACTCGGTCTGGGCGGCCACCATCTTGGAGTCGCTAAGGACGAGACGACTGCGATCGATATCGTTCACCGCGCCCTCGACGGAGGCATCACCTTTTACGACAATGCCTGGGAATACTGTCGCGGCAAAGCCGAGTCCTGGCTCGGCTTGGGCCTCAAAGGTCGGCGCGACAAGGTTTTCTTGATGACCAAGGTCTGCACCCACGGTCGCGACGCTTCGCTTGCACTGCAGATGCTCGAGCAATCGCTCCGCCGGCTGCAGACCGACCACCTCGACCTCTGGCAGATTCACGGCGCTGTGTTCCAAAATGATCCCGAGCTTTTCATTCGTCCCGGCGGCGCAGCCGAAGCCCTGCAAAAAGCCAAGCAGCAGGGCAAGGTTCGCTTCGTCGGCTTCACCGGCCATAAGGACCCTGACGTGCATCTTGCCATGCTCAACACCGGATTCCCCTTCGATTCCGTGCAGATGCCGCTGAACCCGTTCGATGCCACTTACTTTACGAGCTTCGAGCGGAAAGTCCTGCCCGTTCTCAATCAGCGAGGCATCGCGCCCCTGGGAATGAAGCCCATCAGCGGACATGGGGACCCCGTGCAAATGGGTGTACTTACTGCCAGCGAAGCGTTACGTTATGCCATGAGCCTTCCCGTGGCCTGCACCATCTCTGGCGCCGAAGAGTTGAGCATCATCGAGCAGAATTTGGAAATCGCACAAAACTTTGTGCCCATGACCGCCGCCGAAATGCAGGCACTGCGCGACCGTTGCCATCAATATGCCGAGGACGGACGTTTCGAGTTGTACAAGACCTCAATGAAATTCGATAACCCCGAAGCCCGGCTAGTCCATGACTACCCCCTCGACACGGCGCAGGTCGAGGTCAAAGAGATAATCAAAGAGGCGGACAACACGGGCCATGCGTGGCCTCAGGTCTAGGGAGAGGCATGGCCATGCAGAATAATCCCAAAGCCGCGCATGATGTAAGCCGCAGAGGCTTTCTGAAAGGTGCCGCAATCGCAGGAGTTTCCGCCGTGATTTCAAGTGAGAAGATCCAAGCCGCAGCCGAAACCTTTGACGAAACTGCCTTGGACAGTTTCCAGGTACCAAGACGCCCTCTTGGCAAGACAGGGCTGGAATGTTCGATTCTGGGCATGGGAGGCTTTCACCTAGCCACCGTTGCGGATCAGGCTGAGATCAACAATATGGTGGCCAAGGCAATGGACCATGGCATCAACATCTTCGATAATGCCTGGGAATATCTCAGTGGACTCAGCGAGCAACGGCTTGGCATTGCACTCCGAGGAAAGCGAGACAATGTCATCCTGATGAGCAGCGTCTGCACCCATGGCCGCAACGAGGACGTTGCGATGCGCATGCTGGAGGAGTCTCTTGTGCGGCTGCAGACCGACCATCTCGATGTATGGCAGATTCACGAGGTTATCTATCACAACGACCCTGACCTCATTTACGCGCCCGATGGAGTTCTCGAAGCCCTTACCGAGGCGAAACAGCAGGGCAAGGTCCGCTTCGTCGGCTTCGACGGCCACAAGCACCCGGCGATTCACCTGGATATGCTTAGCCGCGGCTTTGCTTTCGATACGATCCAGATGCCTCTTAACCCCCTTGACCCAAACTTCCGTAGCTTTGAGAGCAACGTCCTGCCCATCGTCAACCAGCGCGGAATTGCGGCCTTGGGAATCAAGAGCATGGGAGGTTCCGGTGAGCTCATATCGAAAGGCGCCTTCACCCCATCCCAGGCCCTCTCCTACGCCATGAGCCTTCCCGTTGCCACAACCATCAGCGGCATGGATTCCATGGCAGTCCTCGACCAGAATCTGACGATCCTGCGCGATTTCAAGACGCTATCGGGCCCCGACATGCAGTTGCTTCGGGACCATGGCAAGCAATTCGACGATGGTCGGTACGAGTTATACAAGAGCACCCTGAAGTACGACCGGGATCTGGGCCGCAGCCTGCACGGCTACCCCTCATCCGCTGCACTTCCCGTATAGGTCGCCCTTAGGAGAATCCCAGGAAGCCTCCCGTGCCCAGGATGGAGCGAAAAGCCGTCTCAGCGGGACACCAAAACCGCCAAAACCTTCAGGCTTGCATCCCCTCTATCGCCGCAGAACGAATCCTGACACCGTCCGCATGCCGACTAAATGTCAACGGTTCGACGCCATTGCGAGGCTGACCCGACACCGGCGCTCGCCGAACAACACAGCCAATTCGTTCATCTGAAACAAGATCGTCCGGTCGCGCCGATTTGGAAGGGGAAATGCACTGTGTATGGCTATGAGGAGCACAAAACTATGTCGAACAAGCTTACCAGCGTCCTGATAGTAGATGACGACCACGATCTCCGGGATGTGTTCGCGATCCTGCTCGCCGATTCTGGATTCCTGGTCCGGACTGCCGCGGATGGAGTCGCAGCCCTCGCGGAAATGAAGTCCGAGCTTCCGGACGTACTAGTCTCTGACCTGGACATGCCGATCATGAATGGTTTCGAACTGTTATCGATTGTGCGGAATCATTTCCCCGTGGTCGGAGTCATCGCGATGAGTGGGGCATATTCGGGCAACGAGGTGCCTAAAGGAGTCGTAGCCGACGCCTTTTATCCGAAGGGCGGCGCTTTGAGAAATCCCTTGCCCGAAATGGTGAATGCAATCACCGAAGGCTTCGGAGCTAATATGCGCCGATGCGCAGCCTGATCTCGATTCGAAGAACTACCGGCGGCCGCACGATGCTCACCAAACAATATCTATCTCGAGGAAGGCGACAACATGAAAATCGGATTCATCGGCCTCGGGAACATGGGAGCGGGGATGTCTCTCAACTTGATCAAAGCGGGCCACGATCTAGTTGTTTACAACCGCACACGAAGTCGCGCGCAGGCAATGGAAAACCTCGGAGCAAAGGTCGCCGATACCCCCTCTGAAGCGACAGTCGGAGCGGAGGTACTCATCACGATGCTGGCTGACGACCGCGCTCTCCAGAATGTGATGTTCGAATCCGGGAATGCAATCGAATCCTTGTCGGAGAGCGCGACCCATATCTCGATGAGTACCATCAGTGTAGATTTGTCCCGCAGGCTTGCACAGTCGCACGCGGAGAAGCATCAAGACTATATCGCGGCTCCCGTTTTTGGCCGGCCGGACGCTGCGGCTGCGGGCAAGCTATTCATCGTGTCTGCGGGGCCGGCTGAACTAATCGAGAAATATTATAGCCTTTTTGCCGCGATGGGGCAGAGAACCTTCGTGGTCGGCACAGATGCGCCCGCGGCCAACTTGATCAAACTCAGCGGAAACTTCCTGACTTCTACCGTGATTGAAAGCCTGGCCGAAGGCATTGCCTTGATGCGCAAGGCCGGCGTCGATCCACGAAAGTTCATGGAGGTGCTCACCAACTCCTTATACCCAGCTCCGGCGTACAAGACATACGGCGCGATGATTGCCGCAGACAATTTTGAACCGGCGGGCTTCAAACTGCCCCTGGGATTCAAGGACAACCGACTGCTCCTGGCGGCCGCTGAAGAGGCTTCGGTACCCATGCCGATGGCCAGCCTTATGCATGATCGATTCGTAGCCGCCCTGGCCCAAGGATTAGAAGACGCGGACTGGTCAGCGGTCGCCCGCGTCGTCTTCAAGGATGCCGGATTGTGAGACTCGCAAACACAGAAGACCGCTCCGGCCGTCGAAGGATAGTTGGCAGAACAGACATCCCACGCGACGTTGGCAGGAGTCAGTTCTGTGCGTAGTGCTATTGCTCTACTACTCATCAGCGACGTAATTGCAACTCTCGGCGCAGCAGCCGTCATTCTCTATGCGTTTCGGCGGAGGGACCACGAAAAGTACTTGCTCTGGTTCGGCCTGTTTTCCATCCTCTATGCGCTTGTCCTTATCCTCAGGAACACTGCTTTTCGCCAGGGATTTTGGCAACCGCAGGCCGTTGGACTTGCAGTTGAGCACCTCATTAGCCTGTCACCGGTTGTTCCCGGGCTCTTGCTCTTTGAGGATTTCTACGGACGAGGATGGCATTCATCCGTTCGATGGCTGACCGGAATCTATTGCGGAGCGGGAGCTATCGTGGCGATAGGTATCGTACGTCACCAACCCCTAAGGCCAATTCTCTCGCCGGGGACCGTCCTCGTTATCATGGTTCCGGTTGTCCTGGCCGTAGGATATTTCGCTAGGTATGAGCCACCGCCCTCGCCGTCCAGGCGAACTCTCTTTATAGGAATGTTCACTTTCTTTTGCGCGTTTTCGACGGATCGTCTGCTCCATAGACAAGTAGGCAATTGGCACGCCGGAGTTGAGCCTTACGGGTTTCTAGCCTTAATAGTCTGTCTTTGGTATGTTACCGCTCAACGCATAGTTGCAGACGATAGGAGGTTGATTTCTCTTACCGGTGAAATGCGCGTGGCAACAAGGATTCAGAAGTCCATTCTCCCGCGCGAAATTCCGCCCCTCGATAACGCCGCTATCGCTGTTCGTTACGCACCGATGGCCGACGTCGCAGGCGATCTCTATGATTTCTTGACATTTCAACCATGCTGCATGGGCGTGTTGGTAGCTGATGTCACGGGGCATGGAGTGCCTGCCGCACTTGTAGCATCTATGGTCAAGATGGCAGTCTCTACACGGTGCACGAATGATGGTGGCCCGGCTGACGTCATCGCTGGACTAAATACTGTTCTCTGCAAAGAAGCTCCCGGGCAATATGTAACCGCAACATACCTGTATATTGACACCGCAACCGGAACCGGCCGTCATGCGGCCAGCGCGCATCCATTGCCGCTACTCTGGCGCCGCAGTACTCAGGCCTTAGAGAAGATCGGAGAATCCGGACTTCTGATCGGCGTTCGGCCCAACGAGGTATACGACGAAACCGAATTCAACTTCGAATCTGGAGACAGGCTTCTGCTGTATACGGACGGTCTCATCGAGGCCGAAAATGCTTCGGGAGAATCATTCGGAGATGCAGCTCTACCAACCCTTATAAATCAACATAGCAACTCTACCTCCGACCAATTCGCCGACCTTCTGTTACGGGAGGTGCATGACTGGTCGCTCAGTGGCCCAGGGAAGGGACAAGAAGACGACATCACGATTGTGGTTATTGATCTCAAGAATGGGAGAGAAGATCGTGCAGTTGGGAGCGCTTGAGATAGATTGAGCATCACAAACTAGCTGGCTTTGCCTTGGAGGACACTCGTGGACCTCAAACTGAATGGAAAAGTAGCGCTCGTCACCGGATCAACCGCAGGCATCGGATTTGCGATTGCGCAGTCGCTTGCGCGGGAAGGCGCTCATGTCCACGTGAATGGTCGCACGCAGGAGCGCGTAGACACTGCCGTGGCCGCAATTCGGTCGCAAGTCAGAACCGGCAATGTAGATGGCATCGTCGCGGATTTCTCCACTGCGGCCGGTGCCGACGCGGTCATCGCGAAGCTGCCCGCAGTGGACGTGCTGGTGAACAATGTGGGCATCTTCGAGCCGAAGCCATTTGCGGAAATTCCTGACGCGGATTGGTATCGCTTCTTCGAAGTGAATGTAATGAGCGGAGTGCGGCTCTCGCGGCACTATCTTGCAGGCATGCTGAAAAAGAACTGGGGCCGCATCCTCTTCATCTCGAGCGAGTCGGCGGTGCAGATCCCCGCCGAAATGGTGCACTACGGCATGACCAAGACGGCACAGGTCGCCATTGCGCGCGGCATCGCAGAGTCAGTCGCGGGAACTGGCGTCACCGTAAACAGCATTCTCGCTGGACCAACAGCATCCGAAGGCGTGGGCGGCTTTCTCGAGGCATTGGCGAAGCACCAGAATAAGTCGAAGCAGCAGGTCGAGAAGGAGTTCTTTCAGCACGCCCGCCCCTCGTCACTGTTGAAGCGCTTTGCAACTATCGACGAAGTCGCTGCAATGGCAACCTACGTCGCCGGCGAACCATCTTCTGCGACGAACGGAGCAGCAATGCGAGTGGATGGCGGCGTGGTGCGCGCAATCCTCTGAGTTCCGCCATTGCACTAGAAACGATTCTTGAAACCAAAGGAGACTCTGATGCGCATCGGCCCACTTCTTCTGCTCGCCTGCACCGCACTCATCGTTCGGCGCATCGCCGCCCAGGAAAATACCGCCCCTGGATCTCTGCAGGTACCCGCGAGAACCTTGCCGGTGCCCACCGATGTCAGCCCAGAGCTTCAGAAGATCATCGCCGCTCCGCGAAGGCCCGGATGGGACAAACTGTGGAAGACCGGCGAAGAGTGGAGAGCGGTCGCAAACGAGCAGGCCGCCCAGACTCTTGAGACTCTCCCCGCAATGCGAGAACGTCTCCACGTCACGGTGAAGCCCACGACGATCGATGGCGTACGCGCCTTCGTCGTAACGCCCGACGTGATTCCGCCCGAACACCGCGACAAGCTCCTCATCCACGTCCATGGCGGCTGCTACGTCCTCTCCCCTGGCGAGTCCGGCACCGGCGAGGCCATTCTGATGGCCGGCATCGGCCACTTCAAAGTGATCTCGGTCGATTACCGAATGCCGCCCGAAGCCTACTTTCCCGCCGCACTCGACGACGCCATGACGGTGTACAAGTCCGTGCTCAAGACCTCCAATCCAACGAACACGGCGGTTTTTGGCACCTCCGCAGGCGGCGCCCTGGTGCTCGAGATGATGCTCCGAGCCAGGCAGTTGGGGATTCCTCTGCCAGGCGCCATCGCACCCGGCACTCCCATGGCCGACGTCACCAAGACCGGCGACAGCTTCTACACGAATGAGTTGGTCGACAACGTCCTGGTCTCCCGCAATGGATTCTGCGACGCGGCCACGGTCGTCTACGCCCATGGTCACAAACTTAGCGATCCGCTGCTTTCACCCATTTACGGGGACATGCATGGCTTCCCGCCGGCCATCCTCACCACCGGAACCCGCGACCTGCTGTTGAGCAACACGGTCCGGGTGCACCGCAAGCTCCGCGAAGCCGGCGTAGAGGCCCAGCTCGAAGTATTCGAAGGAATGTCCCATGCCCAGTACCAGTTTGACGATCGCGTGCCCGAGACCAGGGAGGCCTTCGGAGAGATCACTGCCTTCCTGGACAAGCATCTCGGCCACTGAGCAGAATTCTCTGCTATTCATCTTCACGACTTGCACAGCACCATAGCTGACGTGTATACATTTGCTTCCCTCGTGCATCCAATTCGGCAACGACCGCAGGGTCTGCTCATCCTCTGTCCAGTGCCGCCAGCCAGGAGGTACCCACATGCCAACTCAGAATGACGATTGCTCAAGGCCCATGACCTCGCTCGAAAAGCTCAGCCGCCGAGCCTTCCTCGCGCGCGCAGGTGCAGCAGGAGTGGTCACCGCAACTGCATCAGTCGCGGTTCCGATGGCCTCGGCCACTCCCGGTGAACAGCAGGCCGCCACGCACGAGGCGGCAATTCCGGGCACCGTCCCCATTGCGTTGAGAGTGAATGGCGAAACCTATCATCTGCAGATCGACCCGCGTGCCACGCTGCTCGACACCCTGCGCGAGACGCTGCACCTTACAGGCACCAAGAAGGGCTGCGATCACGGCCAGTGCGGTGCATGCACGGTACATGTCAACGGCCGCCGCGCCAATAGCTGCCTGCTGTTCGCAGTCATGCAGCAGAACGCGGAGATCACCACCATCGAAGGTCTCGGCACACCCGACAAAATGCACCCCGTACAGGCCGCGTTTGTCGAGCACGACGGCTATCAGTGCGGCTATTGCACGAGTGGCCAGATCATGTCCGCCGCAGCCATGCTGCAAGAACCCTGGGGACCATCCGACAGCGACGTGAGGGAAGCGCTCAGCGGCAACATCTGCCGCTGCGGAGCTTA
>CAZKJB010000054.1:0-7447 GCA_964552975.1 uncultured Occallatibacter sp.
GGAAACAGCAGCTTGTTCCACGTGTAGCCGGTCCAGCCAAGCCTGTGTTCAGATTGATCCTTTTCGCCCATCGCCTGCAGTTGTTGCTGGTTGATGTGCCAGTCCATGTCGATCACGAGCACATCGAGCGGCGTATCGTTTTCGCGGAAGCCGCGCACCAGCTCATCCAGCTCCTGGTCGCTATACGACCAATAGCGCGACCACCAGGCGCCGAAAGCGAAGCGCGGCGGCAGCGGAATCCGCCCCGCCACGCGCACGTAATCGCCCAGCGCCTTTCGGTAGTCGTGACCGTAGCCGAAGAAATACCAGTCAAGATACTTGCTCGGAGCCTCATTCGCCGGTCTCTCCATCGCCCACGGCCACGGGCTCTTTTCGCCTTCAAGAAATCTGAAATCCGACGAATCAAACAGCGGCCGTGTCGAGTCGTCCACCAGCGCCCATCCCGAGCGCGATACCAGCCCCGGCTCAATCGGCTCTCTCGTTTTCGCACCCAGCGCGCCGTCCAGCGTCCGCGTCGTTCCTTGCAGATTTTCAGGATCGGTGTCCCCCGGATGCCACACCACCTTTTTGCCGTCGACCGTGAGAGTGATCGCAAGGTTCTGCGGCGTAAAGCCTCCCTCGCCGATGTTCGTTGTATAGTCAACCGTCAGCGCACTGGTGGTTATCAGGATTTGCGGGTGGCGAGGATCGGTGATCATTAGGCCCTTTTGAAACTTCGGCACCGGCAGCCTGCGATTGATAAACACAAACGACGCGTGATCCTCGAACTTCCCGTCTGCCGACCATTCCATGCGAATCAGTTGCGGCGTCAGCACCGTGAACCGCGCGTTCCCGACCGTCACCACCGCCTTCGGATCGGCAACCGGGTCGTCCGCCGCCGGAATTCCAGCGCTCTGTGCCCGCGCCGCACCCCAAGCCAAAAAACCGAGCCCGCACACAAAAAGAATCACTGCCGCATGAATTGTTTTGAAAAATCCGCGCATTTGAGCCTCCGTTCTTGCTCCATCGGGAAGGGTACCACTCAACGCCACCAGGCCTCGCGCCGTAGGCGCGATGTCCGTTAGCCCCGCGCTTTAGCGTGGGGGAATTGAATGTTAAATCTCCTGCAGTCCCGTAGGGACGATGCAAACCTCGTCCCGCTATCATGGGTTCACCCATGCCATCGGCGGCAACTTCCACATCTCCGGTCGTTTTCATCTCGGCAGGCGAAGCCAGCGGTGAGCATTACGGCGCGCTGCTGGCCAATGCCTTGCTGTCCCGCGCCCCTGGTCCAAAGAGTCAAACCGCGGAGCGGCCCTTCGGCATGGGCGGTCCGCAAATGGCCGCCGCCGGAGTCGACCTCGTCGTCCGCGCAGAAGACATGGCCGTCATGGGGCTCACTGAAGTTGTCCTGCATCTGCCGCGCATCTACCGCGAATTCCGCAAGCTCAAGCGCGCCATCCGGGCGCGCCGGCCCGACGTTGCGGTGCTCATCGACTTCCCCGAAATCCATTTCCGCCTGGCGAAAGAGCTCCATCGCCTCGGCGTTCCCGTCATCTACTTCGTCAGCCCTCAGCTATGGGCCTGGAAGCAGCACCGCATCGAGCTCGTGCGGAAATACGTTAAGCGCATGCTGGTCATCTTTCCCTTCGAAGAGCAATATTATCGAGACCGTGGTGTGCAGGCGGAGTTCGTCGGCCACCCGCTGGCCGAGCTCCCTGCGCCGACCGTCACCCGCGAGCAGTTCGCGGCAGAGAACGGACTTGATCCCACGCGCACCTGGATCGGGTTGTTGCCGGGCAGCCGCCTCGGCGAGATTCAGGATCATCTGCCGGAGATGCTTGAGGCGGCGCGAGAATTGTCGGCGACGAGCATGACCGCGCTAGGATCCCAATGGAAATTCGAGTTTCTGGTTCCGCTGGCGCCGACGCTGGATATGGAACAGAAGTCGGCGGTCGCGCATGTTCTGCGCGATCGTGGCGACGGGCTTTCAGTGTGGCTGGTGAATGATGCGCGGGCGGTGCTAAAGCTTTCCCGCGCCTCTGTCGTCGCCAGCGGCACCGCCACCGTCGAAGCCGCCCTCATCGGCAACCCCTTCGTTGTGGTCTATCGGGTCTCGCCGGTGACGTATGCTATCGCCAAGCGGGTTGTTAAGGTTCCCCATGTGGCCATGGCCAACCTTATTGCCGGCAAACGCGTGGTTCCAGAGCTCATCCAGCATGACTTCACGGCGGCAAATATCGTCCAACACCTGGTGCCGTTGCTACCCGACGGACCGCCTCGCGAGTCCATGACAATAGAGTTGAGGGCAATTCGGCAGGCGCTTCGCGTAAGAAGGTCCGAATCATACAACCGGGAATCGGGAGCCATTCAGCGGGTAGCCGACATCGTCCAGCAAGAGCTTGAAGCAAAACTGCCGGCGGCTTTGCTGCCCGAGCAACGTTAATGACCCACGTTGAAAGGATTTTTGAAGCTTCCCCAGGGGACACCACCGGCCCCGAACGGCGGCAAGGCGATCATGACTGCGATAGGTAGAACTCCGAGAGACTTCCAACAGAAAAATATGCTTCCAACGAGCCGATGCGCGCTTTTCCTTTTGGCTGCGGTTTGCGCAGTGCTGGCGACCGCTCCTCTGGGTGCGCAGCGGGCCGACCGCCCGGCGCTCAACATTACCGGCTACGTCATCGACGCGGAGCTCGACACGGCAACGCACCATCTCACGGCCACAACGCAGGTGAGCTTTACCGCTCCCGCAAATATGGATGTCGTCAACTTCGGCTTTCATCCGGCATTAAAGGTGAGCAAAATCACTGATGAAAACGGCAAGGTCCTCGATGGCGAACGAACAGCCGACGGAGCCATCCGAGTCACTGCCGCCACAGCGTTTGTTCCCGGCCAAACCGCCCACTGGACATTCGTCTACGACGGCATCATCACCGGCAACGAAGATGGTCCGGTAGAGGGCCTAAAGCTGGCTGCCATCCAGGAGCCCATCAGTTACCTGCTATACGCGGCGCGCTGGTTTCCCACCACCGGGTACATGACCGACCGCTTTACTGCGGAGATGCACATCCGCGTCCCGCAGGGGATGCACGTCATTTCGAGCGGCAGCACAGGCGCCCCCAAGCCGGCGAAGCTGGCCGATGGAAAACCTGGGGACCAGTACGACTTCAAGTGGATGAAGCCCGGGTTTCCCGGTACGGTGATTGCCGGGCGGTTTGTCGGGCCTGTTTCAGTGGGCGCTGGCAACGTCAAGGTGTACCTGGGAGTCACCCACCAGGCATCTGCCAACCAGTTGGCGCAAACAGCCACCAAAGAGTACGACTTCTTTACCGATAGCTTTGGCCAGGCTGAAACCGAACGGCTCAACGTGGTTGAACTACCCGACGACACGCTGCCGGCGGTCTACGCGCCTGAACTTGCGGCCATCATGGGAGCGCGGGTTGGCGACAAATCCGGCATACGATTGCTGGCAAACACGATTGCCCATCAGTGGTGGGGCTGCGAAGTCAGTCCGCGCACGCTCAACGACGCATGGATCACCAACGGAATGTCCCGTTACGGCGAATTGATGTATGTGGAGGACGACAGCGGCAAAAGCGCCTTGCGGTCAGCCCTCGACGATGTGGCCGCAGGTGCCCTGGCCTACGACACCATCCCTCTCACCAGCGTCGGACGAATGGACCCGTTTTCGCCCGAATTCCAATCCATGACGCTCGAAAAAGGCGCCATGATCTTCCACATGCTGCGCTGGGAAGTCGGCGATAAAGCTTTCCTGGCTACAATGAAAGGCTTCCTGAGCCAGTACACCGACAGCTCCGTTCGCGCCGAAGACATGGAAAAGGTGGCCGAGGCGCAGAGCCAGCAGCAGCTCACGCCATTCTTTGCTCAGTGGATCGACGGAACCGGGGCGCCGCGCTTCACCAACAAGTACGCCGTCTACCGCCTCGGCAACAACAAAGGTTTCAGGACCATTGGCGAAATCAACCAGGATCTCGACCTTTTCCGCATGCCGGTCGAGCTGCGCATCGAGACCGATGGCAAGACTGAAAACCAGAAGGTCAACGTCGTGGGCACCGATACCCAATACGTCGTCGACACCTTCGGCCGGCCGCGTCGCATCAGCATCGACCCCGGTGACTGGGTGCTCAAGTCCACTCCCGACCTCCAGGTGCGCATCTCCATCCTTAAGGGGCAGCAACTGGTGGCGCAGAACGACTTGATGGCAGCCCTCACCGAGTACAAGAAGGCGCTCGACGCCAACCCGCAGAGCTCGCTTGCCAGCTATCGAATTGGAGAAGTGCTGTTTACCCAGCACAACTACCAGGCCAGCGTAAATGCCTTTCGCGATGCGCTGCGCGGCGACGACGAACCCTCCTGGACCGAGGTCTGGAGCCACATCGCCATCGGCAAAATCTTCGACGTCACCGGGCAGCGAGACCGCGCAGTGAATGAGTACCGGCTCGCCGTGCAGACCAACGACAACACCCAGGGAGCAGTCAACGAGGCGCGCCAGTATCTGCAAAAGCCCTACGTCCCGCCCGAGAGCAACTAGAACCTGTCCCTGAAATCCAAACAAAACGGCCAGCCCTCGGGCCGGCCGTCTGTTTGAGAGAGGAACTCTACTGCAGTTGAGCCTTAGCAGGAGCCTTGCCCAGCGTAAGAACCTGGAGCTCAACACGCGCAAGACCCGACAGGGTCATGCCGAGCTTCTTGGCCGCGCCGTAAGAAAGGTCGATGACCCGCCCTTCTTCCACAAGGTCGCCGCGGTCTGTGATGCGGACCACAACCGTCTTGCGATTCCTCAGGTTAACGACCCTTACAATCGAACCGAATGGAAGCGACGGGTGGCAAGCCGTCATGGCATACATGTTGTAGACTTCACCGCTGGCCGTCTTGCGTCCGTTGAAGACGCCGCCATACCAGGATGCAACCCCGCGAATCCTATCGTTCCATTTGCGGGCGGCACTAGTTGGGGGTCCTTGCGGCACCTGCGGCTCATCAGTAGCAAGAGACGCCGGAGTCGCACTTGTCGCAGATCCGGACACTGGGGAAGTGAGCGACGGTTTTGGAACACCCGCATCTGCTTGCACCGTGCGCGCTGCCGAGAAAAGCACGATCAGCGCCACCAGCGCAACGGCGGAGACGCCGGCTACGAGACAAATCCATAGCGGCGCCGTTCGTCTTAAGTTGCGTGTTTTCCTTCTTATAACCATCTGTTCATTTTACTAAGCCGATACGCCTTTGGCAGAATCGCTGTCAATATGGATAACGCGATTCTTGTTGAAAACACCCTGCGGCCAAGCGGATTTCGGATAAGGTCTTGAGCCTGGGGAAGTTACAGATTGCACTAAAGTTGGTGCAAGATTCCCATTTTGGGCCTCAGGTAATTTGGGCCGAATTGCGCATTCTGAGGCAACCTATGGGAATGCTGAGGAATCAGCCATTAAGCTACTGTAATTAAACGGTTTACCTTATCCGAAGCCGCTTTTGTGGCCAGACCGCCAATTGAGCGCTCTCGAGGATCAATTCATGTCCCCTGCCAGTGTTGAGATCGGCAGCTTTCTGGCCGCCTAAGTCAAATTCGATGCGACTGAGCGGACCTAAGTTGGGTCCATCTCATTACCGAAGGAACCGCCAACGATTTTCAATTTTCACCAACTCGATTTTGGAAGTCAAATCCAGCGCCAACTTCATCTCGAAAAAAATAGGAGTTCACGCCCATGAAAACCCTTCATTCCTTTTGTTGCCTCAGCGCCGCCGCAGCGCTTTTTGTTGCGCAAGCTGCCGCGGCTCAGATGCCCGCCTATTCAGAACCCGGCCCGGTACCCGCAGCCATCGCTGCCGCGAAAACAATCTTCATTTCTAACGCAGGATCGGACAGCGGGTTGTTCCCGGAGCCATTCACCGGTGACCAGGATCGTCCTTATACAGAATTCGCCGCCGCTCTAAAGGCAAAAGGCATTTTTGTTCTAGTCGACGATCCATCCCAGGCTGACTTGGTTCTGGAACTTCGATTGACCGCCCCGTATGGTCCTTCGAATCCCAATAAACAACACGGCACCTCGGATCCGCTCCCGATGGTCCGGCTGGTGGTTTACGACCGTAAAACCCACTATGTGCTGTGGGCTATAACGCATTCAATCGAAGTGGCTTACCTGCAAAAAACTCACGATCGAAATCTCGACGAAGCGCTCTCGGCCGTCCTCACCCAGTTCCTTCAGATTGCCGGCAAGTCACCCGCTGCAACGCACTAAGCGAAAAGGGCGAATCAGCGTTCAGAATTTTTGCAGATTAATTCTCGGATCCTGCTAGCGTGGAGTCAGGGTCTCAAGCGAACTCTTCCGCCGACGGAAGCCTTCGTTTGAGGCCCTTCGTTATTTCCGGCCGAATCAATCCGGCCACAAAGGGAGTTCTCCATGAAGATAAGTGCCGACGGACTGGAGCTGATCAAGCGGTCTGAGGGATTTCGCAATCATGTCTACAAAGATGTCGCCGGATTTTCAACCATCGGGTTTGGGCATCGCGTCACATCGGGCGAGTCGTTTGCAGAAGGCATCGACGAAGCGCAAGCGGCGGCAATGCTGGCAAACGATGTATTCAACGCGGAGCGGGTGGTTGAGCGCTTGGTCAGAGTAGCTCTGAATCAGGGACAGTTTGATGCGCTGGTCGATTTCTGCTTCAATCTCGGCGCGGGACGTCTCACCACCTCGAGCCTGCTCCGGGAACTGAACGCAGGCCGTTACGAAATTGCTGCGGAGCAACTGCTGCGATGGGACCTTGCCGGTGGAGTAGTGAACACCGGATTAAAGGCTCGCCGCCAGGCCGAGTTTGAGCTTTGGAGCAAGGGCAACTCAGCGGGAAGCACGATGCCTCAATTTGTCAGCCAAGAGCCCGCTCCGCACCAGGCATAATAATGGTTCTATCGTCGTTACAATCCGCGGTGTACCGGAGATCCCCCCGGATAATACATCTGCACCGATCATGCTCCCTTGTAACCTTGTCACCTGTCTTTGTCCCCTGTCTCTCAGCCCCCTCCCCCCATATGCCTGCAAATTCAGTCTGTGAAACTGTGAAACTGTGAACCGCAACACCCCCTTTTTCATCAATGGGTTAGCGCCAGTGGCGGCGCGGTCCACAGTTTCACAGTTTCTGTGGGATCATGCGCCTCTTGTCCAACCTGTTCATTCTCTTGTGGTTTCCGCCGTGCGCTCTTTTTGCCGCCTCACGCTTTTTCGACGATTTCGAGCCGCTCTTCAGGCTTCAGGTAGCCTTTTCGGCGAAACCAGTCGTCCATCGCGATCCTCAATTGGTCGATCGGCACGCGGTATCCAATTTCGAGCAATCCATCGCCGGCGGGAAAAGTGTCGTCGAAGACTGCGTCGTTGGTGAAGTTGCGCATCGCAAAGTTGTCGATCTGCTGGATGGGGCACTTGTGCCGCTCGCCCGCTGCGTCGACCCGCTCAAC
>CAZKJB010000054.1:7547-16266 GCA_964552975.1 uncultured Occallatibacter sp.
GCTTCGCATCTTTTGACTGCGTCTCCACGCTGAAGTGCTTGAAGTCGTAGTCACGCTCGATGAAATGCTGGCGCAGGTTCTTGAACAGCATCAGTCGGGCCTGCATGCTTCCTTCGCCTCCGGTCGGCAGCCACACGCCGCCGCCCACCGGAGACTGATCGAAATGGAAGTTGGATCCCTTCTGCACCGTCGCCAACATGCCGCCTGCAACGCGGAAGTTGTCGTTGAAACTCACGTCGAGGTGAGCAACCTGGCGGTCGGCCTCGTCGATCCAAAGTGTTCCCTGCAGCTTCTTTGAGGCGTCCTCAACCAGGCCGTGAGTTTTAGCGTCCTTGCGGCCGATGAAGTCAAAAACAATTGCCGGTCGCCCGTTGTAGTTTTCGCGTCGCGGGTTGCGCACGTCCATGATGTCGAGCAGCCGGCTGATACTGATCGTCTGCCCCTCGATCGGCTGGCCCGGCGGGGTCGCCTGCGCCTTCTCCACCAGCTTGGTCACCCGCTCCGTTTCTTTCTGCTCTTCGTGCGGATCCAGCGGCTTGCCATCCTTTTTCACTTTGCGCGCGATCAGATGGCTGTTGACGAAGAAGTTCTCGTCCTCCTCTGATTCTGTTTTGGTCACATGCCCGTTGGCATCCATATCCTGAGTGGTGATGAGTGCCGTGTAGGTGTCGTCCTCGCGAATCTTCTCAACCTGTTTCTGGTGCTCCTGCACCTCCCGCATCAGCTGCCGAATGTCGGGCAAGGCGGGCGCTTGAGGCTGCTGAGCCAGGATCACGGAACTGCTGCCGGCAAAGAGGAATGCGGCCAGCGGCATCAGGCTTATTGTGGGCATCCTTTGCGCCATGTTATACCGTCATAGCAAAGGTTGGATCAGGACTAGCCGCAGAAAGGAAAGTCACCAAATGAGGCTTCTTCTCCATTGGATCCTCAGCGCAGTTGCGCTGCTGCTTGTTTCCCATCTTGTCCCAGGCTTTCAGGTCAGGGGCCTCATTCCCGCGCTCATTGCCGCCGTTGTCATCGGGCTCCTGAACGCTACTGTGGGGCTGTTCCTCAAGATCGTTACTTTCCCCTTGAGCATTCTCACCCTTGGTCTCTTCCTGCTGGTCATCAACGGCGTCATGATTCTCGTGGCGTCGGCCATTGTGCCCGGGTTTCACGTATACGGACTGGCCCCTGCCTTCTGGGGTGCAGTCATCCTGGCTCTGCTGGGCATGCTGATCCGCGCGATCGTGCGAGACGCCTAAAAGACGCGTAGCTGGCGGCTCCGCACCAGCTTTAGTTGGGCACTGCAGGCGCTGCTGCCACTCCGGGATGCTTCGCGGTGCCCGTAGCCGCCGACTTCGCTACCGGCTTCTTCGCCACCTTCGCCTGTGCAGCAATCGGTTGCGCCGGCTTCGGTGCCACGGGCTGCAGCACCGTCGTTCCCGGCAGCGTCTCCGGAGTGCGCATCGCGCCAGAGCTTGAAAATCCGCCCGGTGTAACCACGCGCGGCGGCATCACAATCACCTTGGCTGGCTGGTTCTGTTCAACGCGTGTGTATACGCCCCATCCACCGCCTGCAACAACAAACACAATAGCCGCCGCGGCCGCGGTGCGCATCCAGCTGCTCTGCGGGGTGAGGACCGTGGGCCAAGCCAGAACACGGCCGCGACGCGGTGCTACGCGGAGAGCCGCGTGCACACGACCTTCAAGACCTGCGGGTGCGGGCAAATTTGCGATCTGCCGCAAGGTCTCTTCTCCGAAATCGGTGGGAGTCGGATTGTGAGGTGTCGAATTCATCGCACATTCCTCGAGTGATCGAGCAGGTCAGCCATCAGGTTCCGCGCGCGAAACAGGCGCGAACGCACGCTGGACTCGGTGATGCCGAGAACCGCCGCAATCTCAACGCTGGAGAGCTCTTCAAAAGCCGAAAGCTGCAGTACCTGCCGCTCCTTGTCAGGTAGCTGGTCAACGCAGGTAAGCACATGGGCGTGATGCTGTGCGGCGGCAGCGAGCTCTTCGGCAGAAAGTCCGTTCGAAGGTAGCACCCGCGCCAATTCCGAAACGTCGTCTGTTTCAGGGCGTGTCTTGGCGCGCCGCTTGCGGTCGAGCACGATATTCCAAACGATGCGGATGAGCCACACGCGATGGTCGCGAACTTCGCCCAGTGTTTGCCGGTGGCGCAGGACACGAAGGAAAGCCTCCTGCACTGCATCTTCAGCGTCGGCCGCATTGCGCAGAACAGAAAACGCTACGCGATAGAGGGCCCCGGCGTACTGGTCCACCAATGCCGCAAGCAGGTCCGCAAGCGCATCTTGTTCCGCGCGCTGGCCTTCTTCATTTACCGCGCTTTTCGGAATCTCCATCCAACCTGCGTAAATGGCCTGGCCGGTGCTCATCTACCACCAGACGCTGAAGGGAAACAAAACGCTCAGGCGGCTCCCGGTCCGCTGTTTACGGCAAACGGAGCTACCCAGCGGCCACAATCACCTAAAGTTCTTGATTTACTGGTTGCCGCCAAGCTTCTGCGCGGCAATCTGCCCTGCGGCGCCGTCTTTATCAGCGTCCTTCACCTTTGCCCAGAGGTTCCGCGCCTGGTCCTGCTTGCCTTCGGCGACATAGAGCTCCGCAAGGTCAAGTTGCGCAACGGCGGTCGAGACCGTGGACGAGGGCTTGGAAGCAATTTCGTTATAAAGATCGATCGCTTGGCTGTCGCGCCCCGTCTGGTGATAGAGTCCGGCGAGGGCTACCGTGGCCAGATTTGAGAGATTGCGATCCCAGGATCCGGACGCGGCCTTAAGTTCCGTCTCAGCGGGGCCATTCTGGCCCAGTTCCTGGTAGGTAACGCCAGCAAAATAACGAGCCTTGACGCCAGCCGGGAACCAGCCGAAATTGCCGGCGATGGCCACAAATTCGCGATTGGCTTCCTTTGCACGGTCAACGGAGGCGCTGTACACGCCAGCCTCCGGGGGGGCCCCCGCTTGCGCCAATGGCGTATCGTAAAGGTCCACCGCCTTCCCAAGCGCGGC
The DNA here is from genome assembly GCA_964552975.1 of uncultured Occallatibacter sp. Lineage (GTDB taxonomy): Bacteria > Acidobacteriota > Terriglobia > Terriglobales > Acidobacteriaceae > Telmatobacter. The sequence continues at coordinate 10,556 of CAZKJB010000054.1, forward strand.
ATCTGCTGCGGACGAACGCATGTTCCAGTAAATCAAGCCCCCGGCGACCAGCACTACAACCAGAACGGCAGCGATGGCCCAGCGGACGACGCCGGAACGGTGACCGCTGATCCAACTGGCGCTGCTGGCGGCAGCCTGGGCAAATTTGTCCTTCTTCAGGGCATGACGGGTTTGTGTATCCACGGGTCTGTTTTTGTCCTTCGCTGATTGACTTGCAGGCGGGTCCGAACAGGTGGGAGTAAGGCCACTGCAACCCCACTAGTTTAGCAGCGTGGTTTGCGCAGAGTCCACCGGCGCAGAAGCCAGCTTGCCGCTCCCGAGCCGGAACGATACGCTAGGAGCATGTACGAAGAATTCCATGTAACCGACCATTGGACCAGCGAAGACCTGTATTGCCGCTGGAAGGGGACGATGGTCGCTATCGCCACTCGCCACGCCGACGCAGTGGACGTTCGCTTCGAAGTAAACGATCGCCCCATGTGGATCGCTCTACCCTGCACGGCCTGGGTGGAGCAGAAGAAGCGGTCCGGTAAGGTGATCACCGACCAGCTTGCCGCGCAAATTGCGGGTCGTTACCTCAAGCAGTTGATCGAGGAAGGCTACGACTCGCGCCGCGAAGTCTACACCATGACAGTGCCCGAGGTGCTCGAGCATCTTGACGCCTTGGTAGCCGAAGCGAAAAAGCAAGGCGCCATGCCAACACTACCGGTTGGCGCATAGCATCTTGATCGACGATCTACTCTGCATTTAGCCAACGCATGCAGAAGAACTTGATCGCGCAACGCAACACGTGGTGAAGCGCAAGCCTCAGAAAAAGTTCTGCGATTTATATTTCCGCGTGCGCTGCGGCTGCATCGCCGCGCCTGAGCAGGCGGCTCAGAATCACGTAAAGCACGGGGATAAACACCAGATTGAGCACCGTCGAGAGCAACATACCCCCCACGATCGTTGTCCCCACTGAGCGGCGTCCCAGCGCTCCGGCTCCTGTGGCGAGCATCAGCGGCAGCACGCCGAGAATGAACGCGAACGAAGTCATCAGAATCGGCCGCAGCCGTAACTCCGCGGCCTCGATTGCGGCTTCGGCGATGGTTCGGCCCTTGCGTCGCAATTGCTCGGCAAACTCGACAATCAGAATCGAATTCTTGGCCGAGAGACCAATCAGCATCACCAGCCCGATCTGGCAATAGACGTCGTTGGCGTAGCCGCGCAGCGACACCAGTCCCAGCGCGCCCAGCACCGCCATCGGCACGGCAAGCAGGATGATGAAGGGCAGTGCGAAGCTTTCGTATTGCGCCGAGAGCGTGAGATACACAACGAGAATGCCCAGAGCAAAGATCAGCGTCGCCTTGCCGCCAGATTCGAGTTCGTCCAGCGTGAGGCCGGTCCACTGGAAGGCCATGCCATGCATCATGTTTCTTGTTGCCAGATCCTCCATGCCGGCAAGCGCTTGACCCGAGCTATAGCCGGGCGCGGCCGAGCCGTCGATCTCGACTGCACGGAACAGGTTGTATCGTGAAATCACCGGAGGCCCGGCGCTCTCTGCGACGGTCACCAGGTTGTCGAGCGGAACCATCTGCCCAGAATCGGATCGCACGTAGTAGCTGTGCATATCGCTGGCCTTCATACGGAAGGGTTGATCGGCCTGTACGAAAACGCGATAGGTGCGGCTGTTGTAGTCGAAGTCATTCACGTACTCCGAGCCCATCAGCACGTTCAGCGTGCTCGCGATCTGCGTGATAGAGACACCCATCGCCTTGGCCTTGTCGCGATCAATCGTCACCAGTTCCTGAGGGTCGTTGGCTGAAAAAGTCGTGATCAGACCGGTCAGATCTTTGCGCGCGGCGCTGGCGCCCACGATCTGGTGCGCAATCCGATCGAGGTCGCTGAGTGTGTTGCCGCCCTGATCCTGCAGCATAAACTGGAAGCCGCCAAAGCTGCCCACGCCTTGTACCGCAGGTGGCTCGAATGCTGCCACCAACCCGCCATTCGGCAGGAACATCAGCATTTGCAGCTTCTTTGAAACATCGCGCACAATGTCGCCGGTAGAAAGGGCTTTGCCCCAATGCGCGGCCTTGCTGTTGGTGCTGGCAAACATCATGCCCGAGTTGGAAGCGCTACCCGCGAAGCTGAATCCGAGGATCTCAAACAACCCGTCGATCTGCGGCTCCTGCGAAATGATCGCAGCGCCGCGATTGGCCAGATTCGTGGTGTAGGCGATCGAGGAGCCCGGCGGCGCCTGCACGATCACCATAAAATATCCCTGGTCCTCCTGGGGGATAAAGCCTGTGGGAACGGTGCGGTACATCCAGACAGTGACTCCGAGCCCGGCAAAAAACACGAGCAGGAGCACATACCGCAATCGCAGGGCGACGTGGACCACGCGCGCATAGGTGCTGCCCAGCCACGTGATGAAAGCATCGGCGCCATGAATAAATCCAGCAAAGGCTCGAGAAACAAAACCGATGTGAAGAAAATCTAACTGGTGGGGTCGCGCCTCTTCGCCGCGCAGAAACAATGCGGAAAGCGCGGGCGAAAGCGTCAGCGCATTGAACGCCGAGATCGCAATCGAGAATGCGATGGTCAGCGAAAACTGCCGGTAGAGGATGCCGGTAGTTCCAGGGAAAAACGAGACCGGAACAAAGACAGCAATCAGCACCAGCGAGGTGGCGATGACCGCGCTGGTTACCTCGCCCATTGCGCGCGACGTGGCCTCGTGCGGGTCGGAGTGCTCCATGTGAAGGTGGCGCTGCACATTCTCAATCACCACGATTGCGTCGTCGACCACAAGGCCCGTGGCCAGCGTGATTCCAAAGAGCGTAAGTGAGTTGATTGAGAAGTTGAAGAGGCGGATAAAAATAAAGGTGCCAACCAATGAAACAGGGATCGTGACGGCGGGAATAATGGTTGCACGCCAGTCAAGCAGAAAAAGAAAAATGACCGCGATAACGATCACGATGGCTTCGACCAGCGTTACAAGCACTTCGTGAATGGACTGGCCCACTGCGGTTGTTGAATCAAAAGCAACGGCATATTTCAGGCCCGGCGGAAAACTCTTTGAGAGATTCGCGAGAGCTGCTTTTGAATCGCGGTCGACGTCGAGGGCGTTGGCGTTCGAAAGCTGCTCCACGCCGATGCCCATGGCGTCGAATCCCGAGTATTTCAGTGAAGTGCTGTAGCTTTCCGCGCCGATCTCCGCATGGCCCACGTCTTTCAGCAGCACCAGGCCGTTTGGGGAGTTCTTAACAATAAGATTGTCGAACTCTTCAGGGCTTGTAAGCCGGCCCACCACGCGTACCGGGATCTGGAAGGCTTGTTTGCTGTCGGAGGGCGGCTCCCCAAGCTGGCCGCCGGGAATCTCGACGTTCTGCTCGGTGAGCGCGCTGATCACGTCGCTCGCGGTCAGGCCGCGCGCCCCCAGGCGGATGGGATCGAGCCACACGCGCATGGCATACTTGCGCTCGCCAAAGATCAACACATCGCCCACGCCCGGCACGCGCTTGAGCGCGTCCTTCACATAGACATCGAGATAGTTCGAGATGAACTCGGGAGAGTAGCGGCCGTCAAGCGTATAGAAACCTGCGCCGAAGACAAAATTGGCGTTGGACTTGGTGACGTTGATGCCAGTGGAGACAACTTCGCCGGGCAGGCGGCCTTCTACGCTGGCCACGCGGTTCTGCACATCCACTGCGGCGATATCGAGGTTGTATCCGGTCTGAAAGGTGATGTCGATCGTGCTTGTGCCGCTGTTGGTGCTTGAGGAACTGATATAGCGCATTCCCTCAACGCCATTGATCGATTCTTCCAGCGGAATGGTGACGGCCTTCTCAACTGTCTCAGAGTCGGCACCCACATAGGTGGCGTTCACTTCAACAATAGGGGGCGCCAGTGATGGATACATCTCAATCGGCAGATTGGGAATGCACACCGCCCCCGCCAGAATAATAAGCAAGGCGCAGACCGTCGCGAAAACCGGGCGATGTATAAAAAAGTCGACAAACACGATGAGCCCTCTCTTTTACGTAACCTGAGCGGGCTTCACGTGCCCACGTCTCCGTGCCCGGGATCTTCTGTGCTTCCTGTGCAGAGGATGCGACACCGTAACGCGCCTCGCTGCGCTCGCGTGGGCTTCCATTCCGTTATTCATACTCTGCGCCCCGGCGCTTTTTGCCGCAGGTGGCGGAGGCTGGGGCGGACCGCCCATCAGAATCACCGGCATGCCATCAACGAGGAACTGGGTTCCTGACACCACCACCTTATCGCCCGTATTCAGCCCCGACGCGATGGAGTAGTTGTTGCCGACTGTTTCGCCAAGCGCCACTGACGTGCGGTGAGCTATCGTCATCGGACCTTGCTGCTGCACCACGTAGACGAAGCTTTCCTCGCCTTGACGAGTGACCGCCAGCACCGGAACCACCGCCATGGGTTTCGTGCTCCAGATGATGTTGGCCTTCACCATTTGCGCGTTGCGCACCACTTCGAGCGAAGTATCCACCGGCGCCTTCACCAGAATCTCCTGCAGTGTGCTGTCCACCTCGGGCGAGATGAAATCGACCTTCGTTTTCTCCAGCAGTTTTCCGTTGTTGTCGGTCAGGTCGACGGCCTGGCCCATGCGCACCTGGCTGGAGCGCTCGGTGGGCACATAAATGTAGGCTTCGAGATCCTTGTTTTCATCCACTGTGGTCAGCATGGTCGAGGTGGTTACGTAGTCGCCCACGTGCACCGGAATGTCGCCAACCACACCGTCGAACGGCGAGCGAATGGTGTAGTAGCCCAGCAACTGCTCCTGCGACTTGCGCGACTGAGCCGCGGAATCGTAGTCCGCCTTCGCGTTTTGGTAAGCCTGCTGCGCCTGGTCGTACGCGTCGCGGCTTGTCACGCCCGCCTCAAAAAGCTTGCGCTGCCGGTCTACCTCCACAGTGTTGTAGTCGAAGAGCGCTTTCTTTTGCTGCTCGGTGGCGCGCTGTGACTCGACCATGGCCTGCTGCTGCCGCGGATCGATCTCCATAAGCACTTGGCCGGCCCTCACGTGCTCGCCCGAACGCGTCAGAATCTGCGTCAGGGATCCGCTGACCTGTGGCTGCATTGTGGCCGAGCGGCGCGACTTCACGGTGGCCACATAATCGCTGCTCTGGGCAACCGGCTGGAGCGCAACGGTCACGGTTTGCACCGGCAGGCCCTGCATCTGGGGCCCGGCGTCAGCCGCAGGCTTCTTGCAGCCTGTGGCCGCTAGTCCAGCCAAAATGAAACAACCTGCGGTAAGAATGCGCTGCACTGCGTTCTGCGTCAATTGATTCTTCCTTTGGCCGCGGGGTTAAGGGCGTTCACAGAGTCCGCGGCCCATCCACGCAGATCGGTTGCGATATTCACTTGCAGCATCTGACGCCCGGCGCCGGGCCACGGACGCAAAAAATGCTGCGAAAACCTTCCCCCGCAAGCGCTTTGGACCCGCCGCGTTCTCTCTGAGCATAGCGCAGTACTGCGCTATCCAGTCTTGACGGTTCTGGTTCCTGCCTGGGGCGTTAATGGGGTTGTTGCGCAGGGGTTTTGAGGGTCGCGGCGGCCGTTTTTAGCCTCGCGCGAGCCGTGTCGCTCTTTTGACACACATTGGCTGAGTTGGTAGCCTTTCAAAAGGGCGCATCCGGCCAATCACTCATCTGCCTTCTGCTCTCCCAGTCGTCCCCGTCGTCTAGCCCGGCCTAGGACACCGCCCT
>CAZKJB010000055.1:0-16259 GCA_964552975.1 uncultured Occallatibacter sp.
TTCGTCCACGCATAAGCCGGAGGATTGACTCCGGCAACGCCGACAGCCTGCGCCAGCGCCGCCGCGAATGCCGGAATCTCGCTCGCCCGCAGTCCCAGCCGATGCTCGGCCTTCATGCCGGTTGTCGTGGGTGTGCTCTCAACCGCGTACAGCCGGTTCATTCCGTTTTCCGGCTGCTTGCGCCGGTTAGCGTAGTCGCGCACCAGTTTGTGGAACCCCGGATAACTTGCGCCCGAAAGAAAATCCGCATCGAGCGAAACAATTATGTCGGCAGCGCTCAAGTCGTACTGAACGCTCATCCCGCCCGTCAATGCGGTTCCCGCCAGCGCCGGATCGTATTGCGCTAGCTTCGCCTTGGGATACGCCTTCTGCACCTCGCTCCATTGCCGCGCCAGCGTGGGCGAAGTAATGGTCGCGCTCAGGAAGTAAATGCCGGTCCCGTCTTTGCTCGCGGCAACCTTGTCCTGCAGAGCCTGCGCAAACTCCTGCCATGAGCGGCCTTCGCCCTGAAACGTCACATGTTGCGAACGGTCGGGATCGTAAAGATCGAGCAGCGTGCCTTGTGAATACGGATCGGAACCGCCGTTGTTGTACGGGTGTTCCGGGTTTCCATCAATTTTGATCGGGCGGAACTCGTCGCTCTTCACCAGCAGCGGTACCGCGCCCGTGGTGAACGGATGCGCCGTGGCAAAGTACATCGGCTTGCCCAGAATCAGATCTTCAGGCGCTTTCACGTACGGATAGATCGGTTCATCGGGCTGCTTGGTGCAGCCGGCGAGGCCAGCCAGCGCCATCGACGCGCTCATCAACTTCAGGAAGCCGCGCCGCGAAACCGGGTCAACCCACTCCTGCGCCGCCGCGGGAAACTCTCGCTCCACCGCCGCCTGAAACTCCGGTGTGTTGGCCAGCTCGTCAATCGAGCGCCAATACTTCTTGCCCTTTACACCCTTCAATTCCCGGCGCACCGCCTCGAGCGTCATCGGTTCTTCCACTGACGGCTTCATTCCGTTGTTACTATTCGCGCTCATCGGTGGCACACCTCGCAGCTCGTCAGGTCTTTCGGTGTGCGGATGCTGTAATGAACCACCAGGAATTTGCCCAGATCCTCCTGGTTGGTGAACTTCTGGTAGGCCGGGGCAGCCGCCGCCATCGGAGCAGCCGCCAGGTCGCCGGCAATGCCTCTGATTCCCGCGGCCGGCAATTGCAACGATGCCATCGCCCCTCCCGGCGCTCCGCTCGGGTCCTTCATCGTGCAGCTCACGCCCTGTGCCGTCGGAACTCCCGGCTGATCGTTCGCCGCGCACCAAACAGGCTTGTCTTCTTCCGGCGCAGCCCATGCCATGTTGTAAATCTGGCTCGTGGGCCGAAGATTCTTGGCAGGATTGCGATGGCAGTCCAGGCACCACTCCATCTGCAGCGTGTTCTGCGCGTACATCAGCGGCATCTCGTCCACGCGCCCGTGGCAGCTCGCACAGCCGATGCCCTTGTTCACGTGAATCTCGTGGCTGAAGTAAACAAAGTCAGGCAGGTCGTGCACCTTGGTCCAAGTGATCGATTCCCCGGTGTACCAGCTGTGGCGCACCGGCTCCAAAAGCTGCGCATTTGTCCAGATCTGCGCATGGCAGTTCATGCAGGTCCGCGTCGGAGGAATGCCGGCGTAGCTCGACTTCTCCACCGTTGTGTGACAGTACTGGCACTGCAGGCCGAGCCCTTGCACGTGATGTTTGTGGCTGAACGGCACCGGCTGATCGGGGCGCTGGCCCTGCCGCGTTACCCACGGCGAGCGCTGCAATTGATCGAGCGTCACCCCCAGGGCAATGACGATCAACCCCGTCAACACCAGGCTCATGCGAGCCAGTGCATTGGAGTTGCGGTCGAAGATTTGCGCCATGAACGAATCCCGGTTTGACTTTCGTTATGCATGGGGCCGCTTGTGCCGGCGGTCACATGAGTGGTGTACAAGAACCGCTCTTCGATAGAACTTCAGGGAGCGGGCAGGGAAGCCCGAAAATTCAATATAGCAAACTGCGCTCCGCCTGCAACACGCGGCGCGTACAAATTCTCAAAAATATTTCTGTGGGAAACGGATGCGCAACCGTCTGAAAAGAAAACTGCTTGTGACAAGGATCAATGCGGGCGAAATACCACCGTTCTCTGGCGGCTTGCGTACCAGAGATTGGGATGATGCACTCAAAATTATCACGCCGAAAGCGCTCTTCGCTACGAAGCAACAAAACGTTCACATCTGCCGAACGGATTCGTCCCCAATCCGCTGCGAATTCGCCCTCACTCTGGGTCGCGAAACTTGCCGCGACTTATCGTTTCAATTCCTGCGCACAATGGCAGCAACACCGCAAAGGTTCCCCCGCAGTTTCGCCAAAGGCGCTGTCGGTTGCCGCCGGCGGCCAACCGGCAATCACCAGGAACAAATCGATGACGAACAGCGCGATCGCAATGTCATTAAACAGCGCCGCCTGCGGCAGATTCGGCCAGAACTGGTTCGCTGCCCAGAATAGAAACGCTGCCGCCAGCAGAATCGCCTTCACCAATTCGAGCGGCGCAGGCCGATGCGCCAACTCGTAAATCAGGTAGGCAAGCGCAATCATCGCCAGCGCAAATGCTGCCAGAGAATCGTGGCTGCCTGCGGGGAACAGCGCCGGAAAGGCATCCTGGACGAGCAGCGCCGCAACGCTTGCAAGCGTTACTACGCCGAGAACTACGGGAATCAGCCGACGGCTTCGATCGAGTCGAACGTTCACAGGTCATTATGGCCCGCGCACTGAAAGGAATTCATAAAGGGCTAAGGCGCGGCTCCCGGATTGTGAACCTCACATGCCCGGCCGTAGCCGCTCAAAGGCACCGATTGAATGCATTAGAATTCATGGAGTATTTGCAATCCGTCATTCTCTGTATTGAAATGTCTCGCATTGCGGACCCGCTGGAACGGATCCCGGGACCGGAATGCGGTCTCCACTGAAACGAAGCCCGAAAAGGAAAGACCATGAAGTACGCCGGACTGCTGGTGATGCCAGCCGGATTCTTTCTCGCTCTCGCTGCGCTGGTCCTGTTTCCTGACCCCGCGCGGCGCGGGGCTTTTGTGGTCTGCGGGCTGGCTGTAGAGGCAATGGGCTTGGTCGTTGCAGTGCGCGGACATATGCCCGCGCGCGGAGCCTCTCGCTCATGAATCCGCTCGTTCCCATCGCGCCTGCTGCGGCTCCGGCTATGAGCGATGCCGTCTTCGCGCTCACGCTCGCGCTGCTCTTGCTTGCGCCTCTGGCTATCGCCGGCGTGGCGCTCATCAATACCGGGCTGGGCCGCTCTCGCTCGGCTGCGCAGGCGCTGCTCGGCAATCTCGCCATCGTGGCCCTCGCGGCCGTCGTCTTCACGTTTATCGGCGCTTCGTTCGCCGGAACTCTCGGGACCTCCGAAATCGCCCTTCACGCAGCTGGTAAAACCTGGGGGGTGCTGGGCCTCGGCCCGTTCCTGCTGCACGGTATTGGTTCGGCCGCGCCGCATACTCAACTGGAGCTGCTCTTCGAATTCCTTGCCGTTGCCATGGCCGCGCTGCTGCCGTGGGGCTCGGGAGCGGATCGCTGGCGGCTTGCGAGCGGTTGCTCGGTCGCCGCAGTTCTGGCCGCCATCGTTTTTCCTCTCGCCGCTCACTGGATCTGGGGCGGTGGCTGGCTGGCGCAACTGGGCGCGAATTTCTCGCTCGGCGCGGGCTTTCTCGACGCCGGCGGCGCAGGCGCGGTGCATGCGCTTGGCGGATTGAGCGCCCTCGCCGTCGTTTGGATCGCCGGACCGCGCCGCGGCAAGTTTCCCAAAGAAGGACTCTCCACCGCCATGCCCGGCCACAGCGCCGTGTACGTGCTCTTCGGCTGTCTGCTGGCATTGGTGGGATGGCTTGCCTGGAATACCGCCGGCGCAATTCTCTGGCTGCACGCGCCGCTTAGCGCGCTGCCCGGTACGGCAATCAATACCCTGCTCTCCGCGTCGGCCGCTCTTGCCACCACGTTTTCTGTTACCCGCTTTCGCTTCGGCAAGCCCGACGCCAGTCTCTGCGCCAATGGATGGCTTGCCGGCCTCGTCGCCTCGAGCGCTTGCGCCGGTATCGTCACGCCTGCCGCGTCGCTCTTCATCGGTGGTGTCGCCGGCATCTTCACTCCGCTGCTGGTCGAGCTGTTCGAGCTCGCGCTTTCCGTCGATGACCCATCCGGCGCTGTTACCGTTCATGGCGCGGCAGGCCTTTGGGGATTGCTCGCAGCCGGCTTTTTTGCGCCGCAGCCGGGCCAGCTCCTCGCGCAGCTCATCGGCATCGCCACGCTGCTCGGCCTCGGTTTACCTCTGCTCTACTTTCTCTTCCTCGCGCTCAACCGCTTCGTTCCTTTCCGCGTCGATCCCGACGGCGAGCGCATTGGCATGGACCTGCATGAGCTCGGCGGCGGCGCCTATCCTGAGTTCGTAATTCATCGCGACGAGTCCTACCGGTAAAAGAAGAATCTGCCTCCCACGATCTCAGATTAGGATTGAAGTCGCATGGGCTTTCTAAGCGCGCTCTTTTATCCATGGGGCCTGTTGTTGCAGGCGGCGGCCATCGTCCACTTCATCCGCCGTCGGCCCGATACCTATTGGATCTTCATCATCATGTTTCTTGGGCCCCTCGGCGCGCTCATCTATCTCTTTGCCGAGGTGCTGCCCGACCTCGGCCTGCTGCGGCATTCCTTCAAAGGATTCCCGCGCCGCAAGCGCATCGCCCAGCTTCTAGTCGCGATTCACGACAATCCATCGGCCGCCAACTACGAGGAGCTTGGCGACCTCTATATGGATGAAGGGAATCTCCAGTCGGCGCGCGTTGCATTCGACAAAGCAATCTCCGCTCGCTCCGACACACCCGACTCCTTCTACCGGCGCGGCGTTTGCGCCGTGCTGCTGGGCGATGCCGCAGCCGCTCTTCCAGATCTCGAAATGGCGGCCCAGAAAGATCCCGGCCACGACTTTCATCGCGCCGTGGGACTGCTGGCCCGCGCATACGCGCTCACCGGCCTAAAAGAAAAGGCCGAAGAATACTTCCGCCAGGCGGTCGATCGGTCAACGCTTTCAGAGACGTATCTGAACTACGCGGATTTTCTCGCATCGCAGAGCCGCAATGCTGAGGCCCGGGAGTGGGCACAGAAGGTACTCGACAAGAAACCATCGATGCCCGGTTATCTGCGCCGCCGCGAGCGGCCGTGGTTTCGACGCGCCAACGCACTGCTCAAACAGTTGCCTGCCTAACAGGCAGTCATCACCTTCACTCGGAGCAGCGCGCTAGTTGATTGCGCCTTCTCAAACTACGGCTTCTTCGGCTGGCTTGCCTGCGGCGGATAATCGCGCTCAACCTGATCTTTGAATCGTTTGAAGAGCGCCAAATCCGGGCGGTCCAGCCCGCCGGCGACACGATGCTCCCAGAGCAGCGCTCCTCGAGACTTTGCCTGGTCCACGGCACGTGCGTTCGCCACATAAATTTCAAGCAGGTCGTCAGGTGGGCCCACTTCGCCCCCAAAACTTACAGCTGCGCCCTGGTCAGCTTCGCAACCGGCCCGCCCCGAAGCATTTTGAGGTCGATTTCGGCCTTGCGGTCCATCGCAGTCCTGCGACCCATTGCCGGCCTGTATCGAAGCACCATTCGGCGCCCCAGACCCGCCTGACACACCGACATCTGTGTCGGCCACCCGGCCCTTGCGCACGACAAAGACCAGATCAGCGTCGCTGCGGCGTGCCGTCAACGTGTACCGATTCCACTTGGTCAGTGCAGTTTCTACATCGACGATTGCCTGGCGATCCTCAGGGAGTAGTCGCGGATTGAACTCATCTCCGTCGACAGCCTCAACATAGAAATAGCGCGCCTCGTTAAAAACCGCCGGTAGCTTGTCGGTCTTCTTGGGTTTTGCCTGGATGGTGGCGAGTGCGGGGATCAGAACGAGAGACAAAGCAACCCACTTGAGTGATTTCATTGGACTCTCCAGGCGTGATCTGCGCCCATACGTTTGACCGCATGATTCGTCAAACGCTACCAGCCTACTCTCGATTTCGAGGATTTGAAATCGGAATTCCCCACCTTTACATCGAAATCAAGCGCAAGCCGCCATTTGCTTCAAGCTTTCCGTAACGTATTATGAACCAGTTCGTCCTCCGGCCGAATCTCATTACCCATCCAATTGGGGTGCTTCATTCGTCGATTTTCGCAATCTTTGTTTGTCGCTGTTGTTCTCGCAGCGTCCGCCTGGATCTCAGCGCAATCGCCCACCGCGATGCGTGCGTCCAGCCCCTTGATCACTCTTTCTTCCCCGCTCGACTACCAGGTCTTCCAGCGCACCGCCTTGATGAAGGGGCGCGTCGTAGTCCGCGGCCAGGTGTATCTATCATCTGATCTCGCATCCGCGCGAATTGAAGCGCACCTCACCGGCGACTCTCTCGCGGGACCTCTCAAGGGCGGCTGGGTTCGTCTGCATCTGGATCGATCTTCCGGGGCATTTGATGGCGCGCTCACCACCATCCCCGGCGGCCCCTACCAACTGGATGTGCGTCTGCTTCGGGCGCAGGACGCCGTTGCGGAAGCCACCGTCTCCCACGTGGGCGTAGGCGAGGACTTTGTCGTCGCCGGGCAATCCAACTCAACCAACTACGGAGAGGTTCGGCAGAAAACTGAAACCGGAATGGTTTCTGTATTCGGCGGGGACGCCTGGCAGCTCGCAAGCGATCCTGAACCCGGCGTTCAGGACCAAAGCAAGCAGGGCAGCTTTCTTCCCGCCTTCGGCGATGCGCTCTACCGCAAATACCGTGTGCCCATCGGCGTGGCGCCGGCTGGTCACGGATCGACCAGCGTGCGCCAGTGGCTGCCCGCCGGCGACAAGGTCTACGTCATGCCGACGATGACTCGATTCGTGACGCGCAACGCACAGAATGAGTTGATCTCTGACGGAACCTTATTCGACGGAATGATGAAGCGCATCAACCAATTCGGCAAGCACGGCTTCCGCGCCTTACTGTGGCATCAGGGCGAGTCAGACGCACACCAGGCGCCGGAGCATTCGATCTCCGCGGAGCAGTATCGCGCGATGATGGTCGAATTGATTCGGGCTTCGCGGCAAAGCGCCGGCTGGAAGGTTCCCTGGATTGTCGCCGAGGCTACCTATCACTCGCCGAATGATCCGGCCGATCCGGCGGTCGAACAAGCTCAGCGGAGTTTATGGCGGAGCGGTGTCGCGCTTGAAGGCCCCAACACCGACGCCTTGGGCAGCGAATATCGCCTGAATCACGGCGCCGGCGTGCACTTCAGCGATGTAGGTCTGAAAGCCCATGGCGCGCTCTGGGCGCAGGCTGTAGAGAGCTACATGGACGGGGTACTTCACTAGCGCGCCGGAACGAGTCCGTCGTCTACCGCTTTGCCAGCAGCAGCATCATGACAAACAGCGCTACCGGCACGAGCGCCAGCCCGGCATACAGCATCAGTTTCTTGTTGTCGCGGAGCCGGACATGCAACGCGGGGCTGCGCGTTCCGTCGTCCACGCCCACCTGGTCCTGGTGCTCCAGGTCCCAGGCCATCTCGTGCGCAGTCGAATAGCGATTCCTGGGGTCGCGTTCAAGCGCCCGAAACAGGATCTCCTCGATCTCGGGTGAAATCTCGGGGTTCAGCTCGCGCACCGGCTTGGGATCGATCAGCACGCGCTCGTTCATCACCGCCAGCGGATTAGGTCCCGTAAAAGGCGGTTGCCCGGTCAGCATTTCGTAAAGCATCGCTCCCAGCGCGTACACATCGCTGCGCTGATCGCCGCGCTGGCCTTTCACCTGCTCCGGCGAAATGTAGTCTGGCGTCCCCAGCGCCGGAGTGATTGTAGCGTGCGTAATGCGTCGCGCATCTTCCTTCATGGCGATGCCGAAGTCGATGATCTTGATGTGGTCGTGCGCGTCAACCATCACGTTTTCAGGCTTCAAGTCGCGATGGACCACGCCATGCTTGTGCATCATGTCGAGCGCCTCGCAAATGCCCAGCGCGATGCCCACCGCCCGCTCCACGGGCAGCTTGCCTTCCTCGTTCATGATGGCCCGCAGCAGCTTGCCCTCAACCCACTCGATGACCATGTAGCGGCGGCTGCGCTCCTCGCCGTCGTAGGTCTTCACAATCCCCGGATGGTCGAGCTCCTGGCCAATCTCCTCTTCGCGGCGAAAGCGCTCCAGAAGAATCGGATCGGCCTCCATCTCCGGATGCGGCACCTTGACCGCCACCTGCCGCCCATTGCGTAAATCCGTTGCCCTGTATAGCGTTGACATGCCGCCGTGCGCAACCTCGGCATCCAGGCGGTAGTGATCCAGCTGATCTCCAGCTTCCAGTCGAGTCATGAGTTCATACCGCATGGCAAATTCGATTGTTTCATGCAAATTGTAAGAAAGATGCAAGGATAGGTACCTGGCGCCAAAAAGAGCCTCCCAACCCTCTGAAATGATTATCATGGCAAGATGTTCCGACGGCATCGATTCCAGGTAGCTTGCATGGCGCTTGCCTGCGCCGCGTGGCCCGGCCTCGCCCTTGGGACGGCCGCAAAGAAGGTACCGGCCAAAATCGAGCCGCCCCAGGACACCGGCTTCCTGAACCGCAAAATCGAGCTCCATGGAAACACATACCGCTTCCAGGTCTACCTTCCCGAGGAGTGGCGGCACGACGACGGCAAGCAATGGCCGATCATCCTCTTCCTGCACGGCCGCGGTGAGCGCGGATCTGAAGGCATGTGGCAAACGCAGATTGGAATCGCCGAGGCGGTCCGCAATCATCCTGACCGCTGGCCGTTCGTCATCGTCATGCCGCAATGCCCGCAGAACGCCCACTGGACCGATCCCGCGATGCTCGAATTGGCTATGGCCTCGCTCGACCAGGAATCTGCCGAGTTCCACGGCGACGCTACGCGCACTTACCTCAGCGGCCTGTCCATGGGCGGATACGGCGCATGGGAATTGGCGCGCCTCCATCCGCATCGCTGGGCTGCCATTGAGATCGCAGCCAGCGGCGTGTTCTGGAGCTACGAACCGGAGCGCTGGCAGGAAGCCTCCGTCCTGCCAGCCGAATACGCCACCGCCCTGGGACGCACGCCAATCTGGCTCTTCCACGGAACCCTCGACACAGTGGTCGTCCCTCGCCAGAGCGAGCTCATGTTTGACGCCTTCAAGGCATCAGGCGGCGATATCCGTCTCTGGCTCTATCAGGGGCTCGCGCACGATTGCTGGACGCGCGCATACGATGAGCAGGAGTTGCCACGCTGGCTGCTCGCGCATCGCAATTCTGCCTCGCCGCCGTCATTTGCTGAGCGCCTCGTTATTCCCCTTGAACCGCCTACCATCAAGCTCACCGTCGCCCAGCTCGACATCCTCGCCGGCGCGTACCGCGAACCGAATGGCAGGGGAATCGTGACCATCTCCCGCCTGGGCGACCAGCTTATCCAGAAGGGCCCCGGCGCCGAGGTCACCGCTCTAGAGGCGCAATCGCCCGACACCTTCCTGCGCCCCGTCGACAAAACCAATTCCACCGCTGCCACCACCACTCACCTGGTCTTCGAGCATGATGCGCAGGGCCGCGTGACAGGCTACCTGCTCCGCGATGGCCGTCACGAGGAGCGCTGGATCAGGGTCGCCTCGGTTCCTGTGAGGTGAGCTGGCCGTTTGCCGGCCGGGGCACTTACGGACCACGACTCAGACCACCGACCCCTGATCTCTGATTCCTGGAACCTTCAGCCTCGCAGATGCGTAATCATTTCAGAATGGACTTGAAGGAGGCACCATGTTTTGCAGCGGATGTGGTCATGAGTTAGCGACAGGACAAGGAGTCTGCCCGCAATGCGGCCGCGCGGTGGCGCTGGCAGCGGCTTACCCGGCCGGGTTCCCCACGCCCTCCACGCCTGGCTTCGAATATCAACTCGCCCACTACGCCGGCAAGGTGCGACTCCTCGGCATTTTGTGGCTGGTTTGGGCCGGTATCTCCCTTGTCTTCGGATTCGCTGGTCTCGCCTTTGCCAAGGCATTCCTCGCCGGCGCCTTCGGCCCCTGGGCGAATTCGCCGTGGGCGCACGGCGGGACGATGCCTTGGTTTTTCCCGATGGCAATGCACTTTGCCTGGATCTTCATCACGCTTCGTGCCGTGCTGTGCGCGGTTGTTGGTTGGGGCCTGCTCGAACGGACCCAGTGGGGGCGGATTCTCGCCATCATCGTGGCCATCCTGAGCCTGATCAAGTTCCCTTTCGGCACCGCTCTCGGCATCGCCACTCTGGTCATCCTGCTTGGCTACCGAAACACTGCACTGTACGAGCAGTTGCAGTAACAGTGGACACCTGCCGATCTCCGATCCCTGATCCCTGCCGGGGTCCTTAGTCACTTGTTCCCTCGTTCCCTTGTCCCCTGCATTTCCGTTCCCTGCTTTAGAATCGATCCATGCCTTTCCCTGCCATGCGGATGCGGCGGTTGCGGCGCACCGATGCGCTCCGGGCTCTCGTGCGCGAAACCGTGCTCACCCCCGGCGACTTGATCTATCCGCTGTTCATCTGTCCCGGCAAGGGAGTGCGCCATCCCATAGGCTCCATGCCTGGAGTCTTCAATCTCTCCGTCGACGAAGCCGTTCGCGAAGCCGAAGAAACTGCGCGCCTTGGCATCGGCGGACTGCTGCTCTTCGGCCTGCCCGAGTCAAAAGACGAGCAAGGCACCGGCGCATGGGACGACAACGGCATCGTGCAGTTGGCGCTGCGCGCGCTCAAGCAATCTGAAGCCGCAAAAAAGCTTGTTCTCATCACCGACGTCTGCCTCTGCGAGTACACCAGCCACGGCCACTGCGGCGTCGTTGTCAAATCTCACGGCGGCTTCGATGTCGACAACGACCCCACTCTCGAGTTGCTCGCCCGCACCGCCGTGAGCCAGGCCAAGGCTGGCGCCGACATCGTCGCTCCCAGCGACATGATGGACGGCCGCGTGGCCGCCATTCGCCACGCGCTCGACGACACTGGCTTTGCCCAGACGCCAATTCTCAGCTATGCGTCAAAGTTCGCGTCCGCGTTTTACGGACCCTTCCGCGAAGCCGCCGATTCAGCCCCGCAGTTCGGCGACCGACGCAGCTATCAAATGGATGGCGCCAACCTGCGCGAGGCCATGCGCGAAATCGATCTCGACATCGGCGAAGGCGCAGACATGATCCTGATGAAGCCCGCCATGCCGTACATGGACGTGATTCGCGCCGCCCGCGATCGCGTCGGCGTGCCCATCGGCGCCTATCAGGTTTCCGGTGAATACTCCATGCTCCAGGCCGCATTTGAAAAAGGCTGGCTCGACCGCGACCGTGCCACTCTGGAGTCGCTTGTCGGCCTTCGCCGCGCCGGCGCCGACTTCATCGTCACCTACTTCGCCAAGGAAGCAGCCAGGCTGCTCGCGTAGCATCCGCTCTTTCCGCTGCCGCTTTCTCAAAGTCCGCGTTTCGTCATCCGCGACTCGAAGTGCTGCAGGTCCTGGCAGTATGGCCAGCGCTACGTATACGGCTCAACCATGCCGTTCACTTTGATCGACGGCATTCCCGTCGTCGCGGAGATATACGGCACGCCGTTTGCCATCACCGCATCCGGAAACTCCCAGCCCGATGCCAGCACGCCCATCCCCGAAACAGACCCGACGCTTGAAAATCCTCCCGCCGACACGGGAGCCACGAAGTTTCCGCTTTGCAACGAATCGAAGATGAGCTGTCCGATCGATCCCTGAACCATGTCAATTAAATAAGGCGCGGCCATGTTCGATCCGCCGTTCTGAAACGTAAGTCCGTTGAACTCGAGAGAATTGATCGCCGAGTTATTTTCAAGAATCAAGCCGGCAACGTTCATGTTGGAATTTCGCTGGAACACGCAATTCTGCAACGTAAGGCTCGTTCCGACATACGTCACGCCGGCAAAACCCGGAGGCGTTCGCAGAAGCGCAGGCGTGTGGTTTGTTTCACTCGGGTCCCAGGTGCCGCCTGCAGCAGCGGAAGGAACAAACGTCACGTTTGTGAGTGCGATCGTGCCAAAGCATTCAGTAACGCCGAGCAAAACGGGAGCCGTCAAAGTGCAATCTGAAATCGTCAGCCCGGTCACCGCATTCAGTGGGCTTCCGCCGAACAATCCAATCAAGAACGCCGCTGCGGCAAAAGTGCCCGTACAATTGCTCACGCTCACCGTGTCGATTGTGAATGGTGAATTGCCGATCGTCGTGTAAAGCCGCATCAACGACAAACTGTTGAACGTGCAGTTCGTCACCGCGACGCGTGAAATGCTGCCCTCATAACCCTCCGGACAGTTCAGCGCAATCGAGTCGTCTCCTACGGCGAAGCTGCAGTTCGAAATCGTAATATCGTTTGCGGGCCCATCGAAATGCAGTCCATCTGAGTTGGCGCCGACACCCTGGATCACGCATCCGGTTGCCATAACGTTGCCGACGTTGCTCAATCTGATGTGGAACGAAGGCGTATTGACCACAACCAGATTCTCAAGCGCGATGTTGTTCAGATTGGCCAGGTTGATGCCGAAGAAATCAGCAGTGATGTTTCCTTGATGCGTTCCGCTTGTCGAATCTCCGCTAAAGCCGTTTCCTTCGTTGCCGTTGAGCGTAAAGTTGCTCAGCGTTACGTTCGTGCCGCGCACTGTAGGCGCCGGTGGGCCCGGATTACTCGGTATGAGCGCGTCCGGTCCGTTGTGAATGCCATCGTTGTTGGTGCCGGCCTTTACAAAGAATCCAGTGCCACAGCCAAGCCCTGCGATTCCCCAGGATCCGCCGGCCGGCAGAAACAATCCGGAGATCAAGGCGCTGCCGTCGATGATCAATGTAATCGGGTTGGCGGCCGAAGCCCCCGCCATCGCGGCATTGATGCGGGGTCCATCGTCTGTCGCCGTCCCGCCCGTGTACTTGTTCCGTCCGCTTCCCAGGTCACAATCGAGTGCGCAGCCAATTTCCGATGCCTTGATGTAGTTCATGCCCGGAACCGGTGTCGGCGCCTCCGCCGGACCAAGGCACGGGATATTGATTTTCAACGTGGCTGGGGCGCAGCTCACAAGCGAGGAGCCGAATGCGGAACCTGCCGCCAACGCCGCCGCCGTCTTGAGAAAGCGGCGTCGATCCATTAAGCATTCGCACGCATGCTTCTCTGTCGACAATGTGTTTTTACTCTGGTCTAGAATTGCGCCGGGGAATGATCTTCAGGCTGGCCAGCAGCCTCGACGAACTTGACTTCTATCGTTTGAATCGAAGAATAACCCATCGATCGCCAAGCCGCAATCTGGAGAGCCGGCACCCTCGCCGCGCGCTCGCTCCCGTCGGCCAGTGAACTCCGCGCAAATGCCTGAGCGCAGCTCCGTCTGGCCTTCCCCATGCCCGGCCATGATCTCCTCGAACCGCGCCCTGTTGTTCCCGCGCCTTCTTTTTCATTGACGCCGGCCGAACAAGGTGCCAAGCTTTGCTCTTCCGGAACCCTCCCCGACTCTTAGGCGTGAATCTGATCTTGCATCTCATCATCGACGAAAGGACAAACCATGATTCGACGCAGCGGAGTCGTCTCCGCGGTCGCCCTCAGTTCGTTCCTCTTGTGTGGCGCAACCGCGCCCACCAGTTGTACCTCGGGGTCATCCGGCAATATCGGCCCCAGCGAGGGAGAAGTCGTGGGTGCCGCCGTTGGTGTCGTTGCCGTCCTCGTTGTCGGTACCGTGGTGATCGTCGAAGTCAACAAATCGCATCACAGGCTCAAAGGCTGCGTCACCGCCGGCCCCAACGGCCTCGAGCTACGTGACACCGGCAACCAGAAAATCTACGCTCTCAACGGAGTCACTGCGAACGTAAAGGTGGGAGATATCGTTCAGGTCCACGGCTCAAAGCAAAAGGCCAGCAAGAACAGTGCCGGCTTTCAGGATTTCAAAGTCGAAATGATGAGCAGAGATTTCGGCCCCTGCCAGGCAAGCCTTGCGAAAACCGCCGGCGCGGCACCGCCGTCTTCTACCCCTTAGTTTCTACTCCTTGCCTTACGCTTGATCTCTACCCCTTGAGGAACTTGAGCAATTCCTCGTTGATCAGATCCTTGTGGGTCGAGCACATGCCGTGCGGCAGCCCCGGAAAGACCTTCAGCACTGACCCTTTTACCAGTTTGGCCGACAGGAGCGCCGAAGCGCCGATGGGCACGATCTGGTCGTCATCGCCATGCAGAATCAGCGTCGGCACATCGATCTTCTTCAAATCTTCAGTAAAGTCCGTCTCTGAAAATGCCTTGATGCAGTCGTACGCCGCCGGAAATCCGGCCAGCATTCCCTGTAGCCAGAAAGAATCCTTCAGTCCCTGCGAAACCTTGGCGCCCGGCCGGTTGGCTCCGTAAAACGGCTCCGTCAGGTCCTTGAAAAATTGGCTGCGGTCCGCCTTCACCGCGGCGCGGATGGCGTCGAACGTCTCGATCGGTAGCCCTCCCGGATTAGCTTCGGTCTTCACCATCAGCGGCGGCACAGCGCCAATCAGCACCGCCTTGGCCACACGCTTCGATCCGTGCCGGCCGATATAGCGAGCCACTTCGCCGCCGCCGGTCGAGTGGCCCACGTGCACCGCACTCTTCAGGTCCAGCGCTGCCGTGAGCTCGGCAAGATCGTCGGCGTAGGTGTCCATCTCGTTGCCGCTCCAGGGTTGGCCCGATCGCCCATGCCCGCGCCGGTCGTGCGCAATCGTGCGGTATCCACGCGACGCGAGAAAAGACATCTGGTCCTCGAATGCGTCGGCGCTCAGCGGCCACCCATGGCTGAAAACCACCGGCTGGCCGGTGCCCCAATCTTTGTAATAGATCTCGGTGCCGTCCTTGGTCGTAATCGCAGGCATGATTCGTTTCCTCGGGTTTCGATTTGCAGAAACTATTGTCGCGAGTCGGCGAAGCCCTAAAATTTCGGCTTCGAGAACTCCCTACTCCACCGTTGCGCGCCGCAACAGAACCGAGCATATCAAAGCCCCCAAGGGTCTTCATGAAGATGCATCGAAAATTGCCCGAACACTGTGAATCCCGGCATTCAAATCTGAACAGGCACAAACACTCGTTGTCAGCCCTCGCCGCACATTTCGTTTTGCATCCCGGCGAACTTGTGTTTTCCTAACAGGAACCCTTGGCAACACTCCACTATGTTTAAACGTCTCGAAACCTACTTTGAATTCGAGCACCTCGGAACCAATTGGCGCACCGAAGTTCTTGCCGGCGTCACAACGTTCCTCACCATGGCCTATATCGTGCTGGTCAATCCAGCCATCCTGGCCGATGCCGGCGTGCCTCTGCCCGCGGTCACCGCCGCCACTTGCCTCTCCGCTGCCTTCGGCTCCATCTTGATGGGCATCATCGCTCGCTATCCCATCGCCCTCGCGCCCGGCATGGGCCTCAACGCTTACTTCACCTACACCGTCTGCCTCAAAATGCATGTGCCGTGGCAGACCGCGCTCGGTGCCGTGTTTCTTTCCGGCGTCATTTTTCTTGCACTCACCGCCTTCGGCATCCGCCAGATGATCCTGCGCGCCATTCCTCACCAGCTTTACGCGGCGGTGGCCAGCGGCATCGGTCTTTTCATCGCCTTCATCGGATTCCAGCATGCCGGCCTTGTCATCCGCGACCCCAACACTCTGGTCGGCATGGGGAACATCCGCAATCCCACCGCGTATCTCTCCCTCTTCGGCCTCGTCCTTATGGTCGCGCTCGAAATCCGAAAGGTGAAGGGATCCATCCTCATCGGCGTGCTCACCATTACCGGCATCGCCTGGGCGCTCCACCTTGTCCACTGGACGCCCTCCCCATTTGACATTCACGCGCTCGCCGGAACCGCGTTCAAGCTCAATATCATGGGCGCGGTCAACAAGGGCCTGCTCGAAATTATCTTCGTCTTCTTCTTCGTCGACCTCTTTGACAATCTCGGAACCCTGGTCGCAGTTACAAAGCGCGCCGGCCTCATCGCTCCCGACCACTCCATTCCCCGCCTTAACCGCATACTTTTTGCGGACGCCACAGCCACGGTCTTCGGATCGATGATCGGCACTTCCACCGTCACCAGCTACGTGGAGTCGACCGCTGGAGTTGCCGCGGGCGGCCGCACCGGCATCACTGCCATCGTTACCGGGTTGCTCTTTCTCGGCGCCATCGCCGCCGCGCCGTTTATCGGTGTTGTGCCCTCGGCAGCCACCGCGCCTGCGCTTATCCTTGTCGGATCGCTCATGCTCGCCGC
>CAZKJB010000056.1:0-15815 GCA_964552975.1 uncultured Occallatibacter sp.
CCGGCAGCCGTTGAAGTCGAATCCGTCAATCGGGACGAGAACACCGTCCTCAAGCTGCGGGTGGCTGCGCAGGACGTAGGAAAAGTCATCGGCAAGCAGGGGCGCACGGCTCGCTCGGTGCGCACCATTCTGGGAGCGGTCAGCATGAAGCTTCACCACCGCTATACGCTCGACATCCTGGAAGAGGACGACGAAGGTTAGGATATGGCTCGTCCCTCCCTCCGCGTTCTAATCCGGCGGAGATGACCGTGGTTGAAAGTACGGATCCATGGGTGTGGTTGGCGCAAATCCGCCGGCCGCAGGGGCGCAAAGGCGAAGTCTTCGCCGACATCCTCAGCGATTTTCCTGAAAAGTTTGCTCAGAGGCGGCGGCTCTGGCTGCTGGCTGCGAGTATGCCTGCGCAGACCGGTCATCCAGTGGCGCATGCGGCCATGCGCGAAATCGAGCTTACAAATCACTGGCAGCACAAGGGTGGCATTGTGCTGCATTTCTCGGGTGTCGACTCCATCAGCGCAGCCGAGGCGCTTAAAGGCTTGATTGTCGCCATTCCGCGCGCGGAACGGGCCGCGCTCACCGAAGATGAAATATACATCAGCGACCTGATTGGCTGCACGTTGCTCGACGTTTCCAAACTTGCAGCCGGCGGGACACAGCCGTTCCTCGTTGGCGAAATCGTTGGCGTAGACCGCACCGCCGGCCCCGTGCCTTTGCTCGCGGTTCGCGGCGCGGCAGGCGAAATTCTCGTTCCGTTTGCCAAAAGCTATCTGCGCAAAATCGACCTTGAAAGCAAGCGCCTGGAGATGGCGCTGCCCGAAGGCCTCGTTGACCTGAACGCCGCCAGCGACGCATAAGCCAATCCCCGATCGCGCTGCAAGGCCCGCCGGGTGCCCCATCCAAGACGCGCTTTTGCCTTTTTGGGTGGTAAACGAACTTCACGAACCACGTGAACCCCGCTAACACGCGCGAAGTGCGGCTAACTCCGCGGCACTCCCTTACTCCACCGGAACCGCGCAGTCAGTTCCGCCCTTCGGATCGGCCATAATCTCTCCCGACTGGTCCTCACAGAATCCGCGACTGTGAGACGGATCGTCAGGCACAGCGGTAACCTGGAACTCCGTCGCCGGTTGGCTGCCCTTGCCTGCTGCCGCCCCGGTGCATTTTGAAATCGCGAAGGTATATCCGGACTTTTTTCCCGACGCGAGATCGTCCTGAATCAGTTGTGCAGCGTCCGGCGTTGGCGCGCCCGCCTGCGCATTCCCGCCGAGTTGCGAAAGCTGGCATGCAAATCCGCGGTCTGGATACGTCGTCTCATACATAATCTCCGCCTGTTCCAGCGCTCGAAGGGATGCGACGGCTGAAATTCCCTCCGCTGCCCGCTTCGACCTTTCCAGCGCCGGAATCGCAATCGCCAACGAAAAGACGCTGACTACGAAGGGCATGCATGCGACCACCAGCAGCATGCCTACCCTCCACGCAGCTCCGCGATGGCCCGCGCGTGACAGCCGCCGCATGCGCCCCACCGCGCGAAACATTGCCCTCACCGTAATCCCCATGCCGAGAATGATGAACGGCGTCAGCAGATAAGGTTGGCCATGATGTAGCCCCGCAAAGGTCGAAGCACCCACTGAGACCGTCAATGCCGCGACGGCGCTCAGCACGCTCATGGTTGAGATCTGCCCGCTCTTCTTCAGCAAATCAGCGGGAACGTGTTCGAGAACAAACTGGCGTCCGCGATCCGTCTGGCCGGGAACGCCGGCCGGAAGCGTCGCGACAATCGCCTTCAGATCGGCCTGCATCTCCCGCGACCGCATCCGCTCATCCGACGCATCGAGCAAATGGAACTTCGCTGTCTCATACCCCGGCCCGGCAATCGCCATGATGGTCGCGCGCCACTCTTCGATCGTCCGGCCCGGACCGACAATTGAGATGCAGCGCTCGGCTCCCATCGTCGCAATCGTCATCTGGATTTCGTTGTGCACGTGAATCGTCACATCACGCACATCGATAAAAACCAGCCGTGTCGTCTGGTAGGTCTTCCACAGCCGCGCCATCCAGTCGTCGCCGGCCTCGAGCTCCATAAACTTGCTGCCCGCATAATTCAGCGCCACGAGTCCTGGCACAAGAAAGCGCAGAAAAACAGAAGTCTTCTTCTGCGGCGTGCGGATCCCCGACAGCCTGTACCCAGGCCCAAGGACAGCAGCCAGCTCGGCGCGCAGCTTTGCTGTCGAGCGGTCCGTCCGAAACGCACGCAGATAAATGGCGTTGGGCCTGCCGATCGGCCCAATCAGCATGGCGTAGCTGATCCCCACGCCCGCCATCGGCATGCCCAGCAGCACGCCATAGATTCCGAATTGCTGCGCGTACAGGACAGATGCGATGATGCCGGCGAGGACCGACCCCACCACCATCAGAATCGTAATCACGCGCACAGGATCGGCCAGCGGTTTGACGCGAGCTAACAGATCGGGTTCGTCGGGCATCAGCTCTCCAGATCGCTGCGGATTCACTCTTGCGGTAACGTCCCGGTTCGTAGTGACGTTGAAACGGCTCAACTTTATAGCCTGCGGATCTGGCGCTTCGCATCCTTCGCCGTCTGGAGCCCCGTCCTAGCCCTGCCAGGGCGGGATATCGCGCCCCAAACCAGCGTACCTGGTGTCAGGACTCAACTCTATGCTCTCTGTGTCGTGGCACGACCTTAGTCGCCGTACTCCAGGAATCGACCCTACGCGCTTTGTGTCAGGGCACGACAAAAGGCTAAATTGAAAACAAATAAGTTAATGATTTTTCAATAGGCAGAATGGGCAAGATAGGCGAGATAGGCATATCTCAAGCACAAATTAGCACAAAATTCCGGCCCCGGAGCGGCAGCGCGCGTGAGCCGAAACTTCCCTATTGGCGACCACTCGCTCGGAACAAATCCCTGTCTACCGGTGTCTAAGGAAATAGCGTACCTCAACCCAACATGGACCAACGCTGATGCAACTAGCTCGACTCGCGGCAAAGGTTCTCCTGAGCCTCATCGTCCTTTGTGAAACGGGGGTCGCCTGGCAGCTGTGGAGACATGGGCCTCCGATGAATATGGAAGCTGGCGAGCTTGGGTTCAAGATGGTTCGGGTCCCGCTCAGCGCCAGCGACTGGACAATACTCGCGGCTGTGATCGCGTTGCAAGTTGCTCTAGTAGGGTTCCTTTGGTGGTCAAGACGCATAATCGCTCGACCTTGATTCAGTTCCGGGCGCGCATTACTCCCGATGCGGAAGTATGGGCTTCTCACGGTGAGGCGTAGCACGAAATTAGCACAAGAATTTTCGGCCATCCTGCACCGCACTGAGTCTGAGGCAACTGCGGGACAAGCCTTGTGTCAAGGCACGACTTTAGTCGCCTTACTCCGGGAATCGACCCTACGCGCTCTGTGTCAGGGCACGACTTTAGTCGTGCCGTAAAACGCACCAAAATAATTTGGGGCTTTAGCCCCTGAGGAACATTCAACCAAACTGTGGCACTCCCGTTATGACTGCCGACGGGCATCTCACACTGCACTAGTCAAACCCCAGCGGCCTCCACGCCCCATTATCTTTCAACGCCATTTGAATCGGACGTGGCGGCCCCTTCGGAGGAACGGTGACTTCGATCCAGAGTTCCTGGCCAGGCTTCAGCGGAAGCGGGCTTTGCGTTCGCTCGGCGACGAAGAAATCCGTTCCTGACTTGAGGCGCATCTGGTCGCACGGCGCGCCCGGCATGGCAGAGATTTCTTCGCCCGCCGTGCCATCTTCTACGCCCTCGACCCGCAGAGCGATGAGCTTATTGTTCTCCACCTTCAGGAGGGCGTGAAACTCCACCGGCTGCGGGCGCACCACGAAGGGCCCGGGCTTGACGGCGCCCGCGACGTCGCGCGGAAACGTAGCGAGCTTCGCGGATGGCAATGTGCTCTGACATCCATCCACCATCAGTTGCAAAGCCAGGTACCGCCCCCGCATCGGCATCTCAGGATCGTAGGCGTTAGCGCGCGTCCACACGCGCGGACACGTCCAGCGCTGGTAAAGATACTTCGCTGCAATCGAGCAAACAAGCAGTAACTGCACAACCAGCAACGCCACCGAAACACCAGAGAGCGAAAAGCGCCCGATCTTCATAGCGCACCTCCATCCGCCTCTGCGACGTTCTGCGACGCCGGCGATTTCGCCTCAACCATTCCAGCCAGCAGCCTTCGCCGCATCCTCTCAAGTGCCCATCCGCCGGCCAGAAACACGATTCCGAGACCGATGAGCCCCAGCGACCGTCCCACCTTGTCGTAAATATCGCTAAAGTAGAACCGCGCCACAGAAACAGCAAATCCCAAAATGCCCAGATTGACCAGCGCCCGTGACTTCATGCGCACTCCCCACCAGCAAATGAAGAGGGAGAAGGCCGCAACCAATGCGTGAGCGATCAAGTTGGGGCCGGTCAATGTGTACGTCGTTGTCCCGCCGGGTCCAACGCGTAGCGTCTCGGTCCAGCTTCGATAGCACCAAGGGAGCGCGGCAGAGAACGCGATTGCAGCAGCCACAGGAATCAACCCCTTGTGACCATGAAATGCAGCGACGATCAACGGCAGCGCGGCAATTGCGATCCAGGCCCACACGCGCGTGCCGAAGGGAATGAAGCTCTGATTGGCAGACCCTGATATCCACCCGGATTGCATCAGCGCGATGCCGGCAATGGCAGCAATTGTCCCGGCCGCGAAAAAAATTCCTTGCACCGCTTTCCGGCGCGAGCCAAGAAAAAAAGTCACGTAAAGAATCGCGCCTACGAAAAACAGCCGGCCCATGTAAATGTCGACGCCGACGTAATTCTCCATGCTGAAACCAAGTTCACAGATCATCCATGCCGGCACCAGCAGCAGCGCCAGGATTTCCTGCGCCTGGTCACGAAGCAGCACCCAACCGGCGATCGCCGCCAGCGCCCACAGCAGCACCGCAGCCGGCCAATGCTCCTGGATGTTGTAGATCTGTCCGGTCAGGGCAATGGCCGCGCCCGTCGCAACGGTCCCCACAGCGTGCAGCGCCGACGACATGCCTTCAAAGCCGCGTCGCGCCATTCCCCCGCCGACATGAAACACGGCAACCATCGAGAGCACCAACGCAAAGCGCGCGCCGGGGCCAAGCTGATCCCAATGTGCCGAAACAAACAAAACCACGCCGCACCCGAGCAGCATTGCGCCGAGAATCAGCGCCGTGATGCCTTGCCACCTGACTCCAACCGCCTGGGCCTGTCGCTCTCGTCCGCGTTCTTTCGCATCGACAACAGTCGCCGCACCCCGTGCTTCGTGCGCACGGATGCGCGCCGCTGTCTCCGCATCCAGAAGGCCGGCATTCTGCCAGCGGGTTAATAAAGCTTCAATGTCGTGCATGGCGGTTCAGTCTCTCCAGGCAAACCTGTCCCTTGCATCGCGTGCTCACCCAGCGCTGGAAATGCAATTGCGCAACATCATAGGCCAGTCGCGCAAAACTCACCAGTATTCCCCACCGTAGAGCTGCGCTAAGTGAGCATTGGAACCGCGGCCAAGCCGCTAAAGGGGTGTTTTATGGGCAATTCCCGACAACCTTTTCGCCGAATTCCTATCCTTTTGCGGTTCCATTCGACCCCGATTCGCAACTATTTGCGGTTCATTTCATGCAGAGTCGCAACCTTCTAAGCAAACATTTCGGGGGCAAATGTAACCTTTTAAGCGACCATTTCCAGGGTCCCACAAACCGCCAAAGCCAACATTTGCCGCGTTTTTGCCCTATTTCTGGACCTTTCCAAAAACGCAAATCCGCCGGCTCCGAAATCCGGCTTTTATCATCGGGAGTATGCGCTTCGACATCGTAACCATCTTCCCCGAGTTTTTTACGAGCATCTTTGAGCACGGCATTGTGCGCCGGGCAATCAAAGAGGGATTGGTTGCGATCGAAACGCACGACCTGCGGGCACACGCTCACGACCGTCACCGCACGGTAGACGATCGTCCTTTCGGAGGCGGCGAAGGAATGGTGCTGAAACCGGAGCCGCTCGCTGAAGCGCTGGAATCGCTCGGCATCGCTCCGAAGCCTCCCGGCGCGCGAGCGCGGTCAGCCCCACCGCGGGTGATTCTGCTTTCGGCGCAGGGTAAAGTTCTCACTCAAGCCGTAGCGCGGGAATTGGCGGGGCTCGACCGCATCGTGTTGGTGTGCGGGCGCTATGAAGGTGTTGACGAGCGCATCAACGAACTCTACTGCGACATGGAGCTTTCAATCGGCGACTACATCTTGAGCGGCGGCGAGTTGGCGGCCGCAGCGGTTGTGGACGCAACGATGCGCCTGATTCCGGGAGTGCTGGGGAACGAAGCATCGGGGGAGTTTGAAAGTTTTGGCGCGGCAGATAAAGAAATCTTTGTCGATGTCGAGGGGGTTCCGCGGTCGCAGCACGGGGCCGGGGGCCTGCTGGACTACCCGCACTATACGAGGCCGGCGGAGTTTGGCGGGCTGCGAACTCCGGAGGTTCTGCTAAACGGCGATCACGCGGGAATCAGGCGGTGGCGGAGGGAGCAGCAGTTGCTGAAGACTCTAAAGAACCGGCCAGAGCTTCTGGAGGTGGCCGCACTCAGCGTTGAGGATCGGCGATTCGTTGAGATGTGTAGGGAGAAACTCCTTGGTTGAAGCCCCTAAAGCGGCTCTGCGACTTCCCGAGAGCGAAACGCCTGAGGACGCTGGTTTGAGGGAGCGCAGGCGGCGATTCTCTTTTGGGGAGTCACCGCCTGCATGGGGAATGAACGTACAGATTTGAGGGCTGATTACGGGACAATATTGACGGTGAGGTTCATGTCGACGGGAACAGGCGCGTTGCTGACGGTGCCTGGACGATACCGGAATTTCCGTACGGCGTCGACCACGCGAGCGTCCCAGAGCGGGTTGAGCGACTTTGTCACCTGGACGTTCTCCGGGTGACCTTTTACGTCGACGGTGAAATTGAGGCCCACCTGGCCGTCGCCAGGGATGGCGCCGTCGGCATAGCCTGAGGGGATGGTGATGCTGGAAGCGTCAAGAAGTTCGGGACCGATGACCCCAGTGCTTACGCGAACTTTGGGGGTTGAGGCAGAGGCGTCGTCCACGGGCTGGCTGGCGTTTGCCACTGCGGGAAGGAGCAGCGAGGGGAGCATAAGGCTGGTCGCTAGTATACGGCGCATAAAGTACCTCCAAGGCGACGATAGTCACCTTCACCATTTTTATCCTGAACATATTTGATTGTCAAGAAAATTCGCAATTAGATTTATTTTCCAATAGATTAACGCTACATTCATCTTGTAACTCGAAGAGTCTTATGGAATGTCTGCATGTTTTCCACAACAAGAGACAAAGATCGCACGGGCGCGTGGCCGGCGCGCGACTCGTCTCAGAAAGTGTGGAATGGATTAAGAAAGTGGGTGCTAGAGGGATTTGGCGGGGGCTGGCTGGATCGGGCCAACCTGCCCGATCTGGACGGCGGCGGCGTAGAAGTCTTCCCCATGGGTTGGGGAGCCGGCGAGGCGGCGAAGCATTGCCAGCTGACCAGCGTGCGTGAGTGCGTCGGCTACCGGGCCTTGAAAGAGGCGATCAACGGGAGCATAGAGCGGAGAGGACGAGGCTAAGAATGCGTCAAGCGCGGCAAGAGAGTCAAAGAAGCGCTGCTGCTCCTGATGCCATGAAAGAGGCACAGAGCTGTGCCACACCGGATTTCCCCGGGCCAGCGAAAGCGCCCAATCGAGCAGATCACCCATGTGGGCAAGAATCTGCGCGGGATGACGCCCTGCACCATTGAAGTTAGCAAAATCCAAGGGCGCATTTTCAAGTGCACGGACGGTGCGGTAGGCCAGGGTCGCGAGCGCGTGCCGTAGAAGCAAGCGTTTATCGCTCATGGGGAAACTATATCGCAGGAAAGGGTATGGGGGGAATATCGTAGTAGAGCCCTTTGTGCGTGCGTTAGAACAGCGAGCATTTGGCAGGAACGGTATGGATTAGGCGCTATCCGGGAATCTTTGATAAACTTAAACTTCTACGGCGAATCCAACGTAGGAGTGCCCTTGCAAGGTTCTTGCCGAGCAGGTGGCTCCCTGAAGGTCGCGCCGGCTTGAAAATAGCACTTTCGGGACTGCTGGTTCTGGAATTGCCACGAGATCAATCGCAGGAAACTACCATGTCAATCCACCCCGTAATGCAGCGCCTGGCTGAAAAGCTGAAGCGCACAGATTTGCCGGCTTTTGTGCCGGGTGACCAGATTCGCGTCCAGGTGAAGATCAAGGAAGGCGATAAAGAGCGGCTGCAGGCCTTTGAGGGCCTGGTAATAGCCATAAACAACGGCCCCCAAGGGACGTTCACAGTGCGCAAGATGAGCTTTGGGCAGGGGGTGGAACGCATCTTCCCCTTTAACTCGAAGGTAATCGACAAGATTGAAAAGGTTCGCAGCTACAAAGTGCGGCGCGCAAAGCTGTTCTATCTGCGCGGACTGCGCGGCAAGGCAGCGCGGCTGAAAGAAGTGGACCGCGAAACCGGCAAGGTGCGCGCTTAGGCTTCTTGGATTTTCGATTCGACAATAGCCCCGGCTTCGGCCGGGGTTGTTTTGTCTGGGGTCATGAATCGAGCTTCGCGGCGGCGCGCATGAAAGATGAGTGCCAAGCTTTCCACATCGGCTTTTGGGTCCGCGGGAAAACCGCATACGCAATGCTGGTTTCAGTTCCTATACTGGACGCATGGCCAAGGCTCCGGTTTGCGGGTGGAAGCTGGAACGCGCGGCACGGCTTTGCGGTGCTATGCACATTGCCGGCCTCGACGAAGTGGGCCGAGGGCCGATGTTCGGGCCGGTGGTGGCCGCAGCAGTAATTTTTCCCAAAGCATGCCGGCTGCGGGGTCTCACCGATTCAAAGCAACTGACCGAGAGACAGCGCAATGAATTTGACACGACCATTCGCGCTGAGGCGGTCGCCTGGGCAATCGCCGCTGTGGATGTTGATACGATTGACCGCATTAACATCCGCCGGGCGTCGCTGCTTGCGATGAGATCGGCAGTGGAACAATTGGCGGTCGCGCCGGACTATCTGCTGGTTGATGGATGCGATACCATCGATTGGCCTTGTCCACAGCAGGCTATCGTGCAGGGTGACGCAACAAGTTTTTCCGTTGCGGCAGCGAGCGTTCTGGCAAAAGTTCATCGCGATCGAATTCTGGTTGAGCTGGACGCGGTGTACCCGGGGTATGGCCTGGCTCGGCACAAAGGCTACTGTGTGGCGGAGCACCTGGAAGCGCTCCGGCGGCTGGGCCCGACGCCATTGCACAGGAAGAGCTATCAGCCCGTCGCGCAGATGATGCTTGCATTTGAATAAACGAAAGAATAGCTGGCCGGCGAGTTCGGCGAACTACCGCGTGGCCCCTACTGCTGCACGCGACCTGCGCTTCTGCAGCCAGGAAAGCACCGGGCGAGCCGCCAGTAAAACGAAGAACACCACAGTAAAGGGCGCCGGAGACAGCACCCCTGTTTTCACCTTCCACCAATAGTGAATCATTGCGGTGATCGCGGCCGGATAAATCAGCATGTGCAGCCGGTTCCAATTCTTGCCGCCAAGTTTACGTATGGCCCACGTTGTGGATGTGAGCGCCAGCGGCAACAGCAGCAAGTAGGTTGTGACGCCGGCAATGATGAAGCGCCGCTTAGTGATGTCGGTCTTCATCACACCGAGATCGAAACCGGCGTAGAGCGCCACATACGTCAGCATGTGCAGAGTGCCGTAAAAGAAAACAAACAGGCCAATCAATCGGCGGAACTTGATAAGCCAATTGAACTGTTGCGGCATCAGGCGGCGCAGCGGCGTAATAGCCAGTGTGATGGCAAGCATCCACAGCGCAGACAGTCCCGTGACGGACGCGATCTCCGACGTCGGATCGGGACCGAGAGTGTTGGTGACGGCGCTCCAAACGAGCCAAGCCGCGGGCGCAAGGCAGGCGAGCCACGCGAGGGTCTTCAGAATAATCAGAGTCGAGCGTTTCATAGTGAATCAGTGAGCGGATCAGGCACTCCGCGAGCGGTCTGTTTTCCTACTTCTTCAGTAGTTCTTCCGCAGGTCCATGCCTGCGTACATCGAGGCAACCTCGTCGCTGTATCCGTTGAACATGAGCGTGGTGCGGCGCTGCGCGTAAAAAGGCAAGCCGATCCGGCGCTCGGTTTTCTGGCTCCAGCGCGGGTGGTCCACGTTGGGATTCACGTTGGAGTAGAAGCCGTATTCATTCGGCGCCAAGTCATTCCAGGTCGTTGACGGCATCTTGTCGACAAAGCGGATGGTCACGATCGATTTTGCGGACTTGAAGCCGTACTTCCATGGCAAAACCACGCGCACAGGTGCCCCGTCCTGGTTAGGAAGCGTTTCGCCGTAGAGGCCGAAAGTGAAAAGCGCAAGCGGATTCATGGCTTCGTCCATGCGCAGGCCTTCAGAGTACGGCCAATTGATCGAACTCTCGTCGGTCCACTTCTCCACATGCCGGTCAAAGTAGGAGAGGAACTGCACATATTTGGCAGTTGAGAGAGGCTGGCATTGCTTGATGAACTCCGAGAGCGAGTAGCCCACCCAGGGAATCACCATGCTCCACGCCTCGACGCAGCGATGGCGGTACACGCGTTCCTCAAGAGGGTGCAGCTTGAGAAGCGCGTCGATGTCGAAAGTGAGCGGCTTGGCCACTTTGCCTTCAACTTTCACGGTCCACGGCCGCGTCGGCAGGCCGCCTGCGTTCTTCGCCGGATCGCCCTTATCGACGCCGAATTCGTAAAAGTTGTTGTAGTGGGTGATGTCGTCGTAAGTCGTTAACTGCTCGCCCGTGGTGGTCAGAGGGCTCGGGACGGTGGCGAGTTTGGTTCCCGCGAAGACTTCACGGGGCGAAGCCAGATCGGCGAGGCGTTCAACTCCGAGAGCTGCTGCGCCCGCGGCGGCCGCTCCCTTTAGAAAGCGACGGCGGGTCACGTAATCAAAGTATGCGTCGCGCGACGTGATTTCCGACGAGGAAATACCGGGCGGTTTACCGATGTGCATGGTGTTGACCTCGCTCGAGGAAAGGCCTGAGTTGCATCTATTAGACACTGCGTGCGGGAGTTACGTAACAGAATTTTTGCCGGCCCTTCTACTCCGGCAAAATCGCCTCCGCCGCAATCGAGCAGCGCAGCTCCCGTACGCTCTCCAGCCGTCCTTCTCCAGTACGCACGCGAACGCAATTTTGGATTGGCAGGGCCTCAACATTGATTGGGATGGTGTGCGAACGGCCACTCGCGCAGGCGGCGGGCGCGAATCAAGTAAAGCAGCGTCCCTGAAACGGCAATCGCTGCAGCGCCGGCGAGTTCGAATCGGGCGCTGCCTCCCTTTGATTGAGCGCGCCGCGGATCGAAAAGGATGAACGCGAAACCGGCCATGGCAGCCAGCGGCGGCAGCGGAAAAAAGGGCATGCGGAACGGCCGTGGTAGGTTGGGTTGCCGAATGCGCAGCAGGATCACGCCGACTTGCTGAAGGAGAAACTGCAGCAGGATGCGCGTGATGACCAGCATCGTAATGACTTGCGCAAGCGAGAAGAAACAAAAGAATGCGCCGGCGAGACCGAGAGCGACGAGAGAGCGATGAGGAATACCGTGACGCGGATGGATTGCGGCGAGAAAGCTGAAGTAGTTGCCGTCGCGCGCTGCCGCGTAGGGAACGCGCGAGTAGCCGAGGAGAAGCGAAAAGACGCTCGCGAACGCGGTCCAGATAATGAGTGCGGCGACGGTGTAGCCGGCCCAGGAGCCAAAGGCCGATCGCGCGATGTCTGCAACGAGCTGGATGCGCAGCGCGGCGCTTCCCGCGCCGTGAGCAGCGTCGCGCATCGAAGGCAGAGCGGCCAGGTTCATCGCGATATAGAACGCCGAGACAAAGAGCAGTGAAAGCAGGATCGCGCGGGGAATGGTGCGCTCGGGATGGCGCACTTCGCCGCCAAGAAAACAGATGTTGTAGTAGCCCCAGTAGTCGTAAGTGGCGATGAGCGTGGCTTGAGCCAAGCCGCCCAGCGCGAGCGCCCAGGGAAGCATTGGCGTCGCGGGCATGTGCCATCCGCCCGTTGCCGCTGCGTGGGCGAAACCGGAGACGATGACGCCAAAGAGCGCGGCGATGACTCCGGCAAAGAGCACCCACGCAAGTCGAGTGATGGAACTGAGGTTGCGGTAGAGGAGCGCCGTGACCAGAAGACAGGCAGCCGCGGCGGCAAAGTTCGCATAATGCAGCGCAGGAACAACCGCGAATGGCACGGCATCGAAGCCAGGCCAGAACCATGCCAGAAAGCTCGACAGCCCGATACAGCCGGAGGCGATCGAGAGTGGCGCAGTGAATCCGAGCTGCCAAACGTAGAGAAAGCTGATCCAGTTGCCTGGGCCCTCAGGGCCGTAAATCGCGCGGAGGAATGCGTAAGATCCCCCTGCTTGCGGGAACGCCGCGCCGAGCTCGGCCCACACAAGGCCGTCGGCGACAGCAATGGCGACGCCCAGCACCCATGCCCAGACGGAAAGCTGGTAGCCGGCGGCGGCGATCACGAGCGGCAGCGTGATGAAGGGACCAACGCCAATCATCTCGAGCATGTTGAAGAGCACGGCCGAGCGAAGGCCGATTCGGCGCTCAAGGGTTACCGGGTCCCCCGCGAGCGATCTCTGCTCGGTAGGGTGAGAAACGGAGGTCGAAGACGGTTCAGGCATTGGGTGACTGTCAAAGATACTACGGTGTGGCCCGAAGGGATTGAAAGGCTGAAGGATCCGGAGAGCCAGCTTGCGGGCGTGGTCGCGCTGGGATTGACTAGGTGCTATGCAGTGCTGGAGACTGTGGGCTGTCGTACACGTGTGCATTCGGGCGAAACCAGAGATTCTGCATCGTGTTCATTTTTTTCGATGCCGGCGCTCCATCGTCGTCGCCTCGGCTACAGGGAATCGGTTCAGCGACACCGGGTCTCAGGTTTCGCAACAGGGAGTTTCAGCCATGTCGGACACGAGTGGGGGCAGGTCAACTGGGGTTGTGCGCAACGGCGGATTGAAGCGGACCGCCCGGCAGCCCTCCATCAAAGACATTGCGCGGCTGGCGCGGGTGTCGCATCCGACGGTTTCGCGTGCGCTGCAAAATAGTCCGCTGGTGAATGCGAAGACGAAGGCAAAGATCAGGAAGATTGCCGATGAGGCGGGATACCGGGCTAGCGCAGTCGCACGTGGCCTGGTGACCCGGCGGACGCGCACTATCGGGCTGGTCGTCACTACGGTGGACGATCCATTTGCCGGCGAGGTGGCGCTGGGCATTGAGCAAGCAGCCAACGATCATGGCTACAGCGTTTTTCTGGCCAATTCGAACGCCGAACCGGAGCGCGAGCGCAGGGTGGTCCAGGCCTTCGCCGAGCAGCGCGTGGACGGCATCATCGTGACCTCGTCGCGCGTCGGCGCATCGTATCTTCCCATGCTGGCTGAGCTGATGGTTCCCATCGTCCTGGTAAACGATCAATATCCCGGCGAGTTTGTGCACTCGGTGATGATCGACAACGTTGAAGGCACTCGCTTGGCCGTGCAACACGTGATTGGCCTGGGGCACCGGCGAATTGCGTATGTTGGTGACCGGTCCGGATATCAACCGGACACGGAGCGCCTGGCTGGATACAAAGAGGCTCTGGCCGAAGCCGGGATCGCGTTCGATGGGCAACTCACGGTCCGGGGCGATGGCAGGCCTGAGGCCGCAATTGAAGCCGTGAATGGCCTGCTCTCGCTCAATCATCCTCCCACGGCGATTTGTTGCTACAACGACATGACTGCCCTGGGCGCGATGCGAGCGATCCATTCGCGCGGCCTCCGCGTGCCCGAAGATATTTCCGTCACGGGATTCGACGATTTGTTTTTCGCCTCATACCTCCATCCGCCCCTGACGACGATTGGGCAGCCGATGCGGCGTATGGGCCAGATGGCGATGGAGAATCTATTCAAGCTCATGTCGGGCGAGGAGTCGGTAGCGCAGATCAGGGTAGAAGCAAAGTTGATCGCAAGAGGATCGACCGGAAAGGCGAAAGCAAATGGCAAGCGGCGGGGCTAACTCGGCAAGAAGCGCGAGCAAGACAAGCGAGCCTGGGTTGACGCCGTTGCGTGTTTTCTGCGACGAGACTCCGATCATTCCGGCTATCCGGAAGCAGGAGTTCGTCGATCAGGCGGCGGCTTCGCGCGGAAAGCTCGTTTATCTTCTCACCGGAGATCCCGAAAACATTGAGATGATGATCCAGCGAATTGTGGCTGCGGACAAGATTCCGCTCGTCAATCTCGATTTGCTGAATGGGTTCTCGCGGGACCGGTATGCGGTGAGTTACTTGAAGAAGGTCGGCGCGCAGGGAATCATTTCAACGCATCTTGACCCGCTGCGGCACGCCCTGGCGATCGGGCTGTACGGAATTCAGCGCACTTTTCTGCTCGACTCGGGCGCCATGGATACGATTACCAACCAGTTGCGGAATACGCCTGTGCACGCATTGGAAATCCTTCCTGCCATGGTCGCGCCGAAAATGTTGGAGCGCGTACGATCCGTCCATCTCGACCTGCCTGTGGTCGGCGGCGGCCTGATTCAAACCATGAAGGAAGTGGAAGAGCTGCTTGCGCAGGGCCTCAGCGCTGTGTCCACGAGCAATCCGCAGATGTGGCTCAAGTAGCTTGCGACATCGGTTGCATAGCGCTTAGGGTCGATGCCGGACAATCTGCATGGCCTTTTCGCTTGCTCTCGGTCCCCGGGTCACTCGTGTTATTCCGTGTCGGGGTTCGGCAGCATCACGTCGCGCACAATCGCGTTCATCTCGGCAACAGCGACAATGAATTGGCGCAATGTACGCCGCGTTGAGCCAAACGTGTCGAACTCGGCAGGCGGCAACCCATTTTCAGAGTAGGCGCGCTCAAAGTCTGGGAACTTGCTGAGCAGCGTGTCGACGATTCTTGGCTCGACCGGGGTGTCGATGCGCGAAATCACCTCAATGTCGCTCTCGTTGTAGCGCTTTTGCCAGACGCAGGGGGGCGAGATGACGACGTCGCCGCCGATGAACTCGCTCCAATGCATGTGATTGCGGAAGGCCGCGGAAAGGAGACGCAGCCTGTACCCGCGCTCGCGGTAAATCTTGTAAGCCTTCTTGAAGACTGCAACGCCAGCCCACTCCAAATAGCCGGGATCAACGGAAAGGTTTTCCTTGTCGTGCAGCACTTTGAGCCAGTCATCGAGACGGCCGACCATCAGCGTGCAAACGGGGCCCATTGCCGTAATGTCGAGGCCCTCCGCTTCGCGCCGCTTGAGGCCGCGCTCGACGGCCTCAGCGACTGCGATTGCCTGGGGGAGGGTAAAGCTGACCGTAGCGTTGATGCTGATGCCGCGATAGGTAGCTTCTTCGATGGCGACGATGCCCGCCTGCGTTGCGGCAATTTTCACGATCATGTTGGGCGCGAGGCGGCTGAAACGAACCGCTTGCGTCAGCATGGCTTCGGAGTTGCGATAATTCCTCGGATCGGTCTGGATCGAGAGGCGGCCATTCCGCCCTTTTTCACGCTCAAATATGGGCAGAAGAAGCTTTGCCGCGTTTGCTGAAATTTCTTCGACGATCTTCCATGAAATTCCGTCTTCGGTGGCTTGCGGCATGGCGGCGGCAAGCTCCAGAATGCGCGGCTTCCAAGTCGCCAGCTCCTGCTTGAGCACCGAGACGGCGATGGAGGGGTTGCATGTAGCGCCCACGGCTCCGTGCTCAATGGAGTAGGTGAGCTCCGCAATCGCAGCCGAGTCGTTCCAGAGGCAGGT
>CAZKJB010000057.1:0-15619 GCA_964552975.1 uncultured Occallatibacter sp.
CCGATTCGCACAACCAGTGGGAGCACACCGGAGTGACCAGCTATCGTCGTCAGGATGTTTTACGGATTTTCGAGATCAGTTCCCGTCAATTACAAGCCTGGGAGCGCGCCGGGCTGATTCCCCAACAGGAAATCTATAGCTTTCAGGATCTCGGTCAAGTGCGCACGCTTCGATCGCTGCGCGCGGACTCCGTGCCGCCGGCGTCGATTCGAGAATCGATCATGGCCATGAAGGCTGTCTCCGGCATGTCGAACCCGCTGCTTGAGGCGCGCGTAGTGCGTACGGGAACGCGCTTGGCCTTCCGCCATCGCGGAGCCATGGTTGACCCCATCCGTCGGCAATTGCTTTTCGATTTCGAACGCAGCGGCGGGCCCATGCTCGCATCCGGCGTGGCTGTACCCTCTCCGTTGCCTCGCGCCCGCGAATCGGATTCGCGTGGCATCCAGGAACGGTTCCAGGCAGCCGTGCACGCTGAGGAAGCCGGCGAAAAGCAGCGCGCCATCAACTTATACCAGGAGATTCTCGAAATCGATCCGAATTACGCGGCGGCCTGCATTAACCTTGGAACCATGTTCTTCCACCTCCGGCAGTTTGGCCGTGCCGAGGATCTCTACCGCCGCGCCACGGAAGCCGATCCCAGCTACGTGCTGGCCTACTTCGATCTCGGTAATGTGCTCGACGAGCTTGAACGGCTCGACGAGTCCATCGCCGCCTACTTGAAGGCGGTCACGCTTTCGCCTCGATACGCCGACGCACACTATAACCTTGCCCTTGCCTTCGAACGCAGCGGCCAAAGCCGTCATGCCCTCCGCCATTGGCGGACCTACGTCCAAATCGACAACCGAGGCCCATGGGCCGACCATGCGCGCGGCCAGATTCGCAAGCTGCTCGCTCGCGAAAAGCTCGGCATCGCCTCCCGCGCCAACCACTTCATTCCGCCGCGCAAAGGCAAGGCGTCACTCGAACTGGTGTAGAGTGCCTAAGTCGCCCCCGCTGCTCGCGCCACCGCGCGAATATGCGCCGGGCGTGTGCGGCAGCATCCACCGACCATTTGCGCTCCCGCTTCAAACCACTCCGCAGCCTCGACGCCAAAATCCTCGGGATCGGTTATGCCCGTCCAGCACCGTTGCGCCACATCCCATCCCTCGCCGGAGTTCGGATAGACCACGATTGGCTTGTCTGAAGCGCTGCGTAGTTCCGCGATCAGCGCTGGAATCCACTTGGGCGGAACGCAGTTCACGCCTATGGCCACCGTTTGGGGGAACGATGCAACCAGTGCGGCACAATCCGCTACTCGTTCTCCGCGGGAGACATGCTTGTCGTCGCGGCACGAGAAGCTGAACCACGCTTGTAGCGCGGGCCAAGGATCCATCGCTTCACCCACTGCGCGAACCTCTTCGAGCGATGGGAAGGTTTCGAAAGCGAGAAGATCGGGAGCTGGCGACCCGGGGGCTTGTGCAAACACATCAATGCGCTCACGGTGAAATCGCACGAGTTCGGCGAAGGAGCAATCGTATTCGCCCGTGTATTCTGCGCCATTGTGCAGCGCTGCGCCGTAAGGTCCGAGCGAGCCGGCGATTAGAACGCGCCCGGGAAACTCGGCGGCTGCCGAGCGGGCCAGTTTCACCGAGCGCAGTAGCGCCACATCGGCACGCTCGGGTGCCAGACCAACCTCCGCATAACCCATGCGCGACACCTGATAGCTGCAGGTCGCGATGCATTGAGAGCCCGCCTCAATGTAGGCGCGGTGTACGGCAACGACTTTGTCGGGTTCCTCTTCAAGTACGTGAGCCGACCAGAGCGGCCCGTCAATGCGAGCGCCCTGATACTCAAGCTCCGAGGCCAAGCCACCGTCGATTACGCGAATGCCGTGCAGAATAGCGCTTCGGCCGTCACCCTTGTCTGTCATGAAGCGATGGTAACGCCCGGCAAAAGAAATTCGAACTCCTCGCCCGGGCGGCGATCCCTATTAGCTGACGGCGTCTTTCTGACGAGTGGCCTTCACAGCCGACAGAAGCCCAATGCCGATCATCACGATCGCGCCCACAAGAATCCAGTGCGAGGGCATATGCACCAAGTGAGCGGCGTACACCAGCCCGGCGATTACGATT
Source organism: uncultured Occallatibacter sp. (assembly GCA_964552975.1). Taxonomy (GTDB): domain Bacteria; phylum Acidobacteriota; class Terriglobia; order Terriglobales; family Acidobacteriaceae; genus Telmatobacter. The sequence continues at coordinate 2,112 of CAZKJB010000057.1, forward strand.
GCGAAGCCAGCAGCATAAAGTCCGAACGACATGTGATCTCCTTAGCCAGGTACTCTGCAGTTGCGCGGAATCTCGCACACTATTCCAGCCTCGCACCGTCGGCGGACCTGGTCTGAGCAGTTCAGACCGGGTTCCGCGTTTCCGATGCAAGCTGAACGCGGCCGGAGCCCTACATGACAACTACGACGCTGAATGTTGTCAGGCTGCTTTTTCTGGCGGGATGTCGATTGACCGTATAAGAAGATGAGAGCTGAAAGCTGACGGCTAGAACCGTTCCTACACTTTTTGCGTCCGCTGGACGGCTCGGACGCCATCCACTCTGCGCAGGCCCAGCACCATGCGGTTCAGGTGGCGCACGTCCTCGGCTTCAACCACAAACTCGATAATCGCTTCGCCATCTTCGTCGCGGCTCAGATCCACGCCCCGGATATCGGTGTTGTCGTCGGAGATCACGGCGGTCAATTCCTTCAACATGCCTGTGCGGTCATCGCAATAGACGGTGATCTTGACCGGGTATCGCTGCCCTTTGCCGGCAACGCCCGTTGCCGCGCGCGACCACTCGACATTAATGCGCCGGTCGCTCTCGTAAAGCAGGTTCTGCACGTTGGGGCAACTGCGCGCGTGCACGGCCACACCCTTGCCGCGCGTCACGTATCCCACAATTTCTTCGCCGCGGATGGGATTGCAACATCGAGCGCGGTAGACCAGCAAATCGTTCTGACCCTCCACCTGGAGTGAATCCGATCCCGTCAGGTGCAGCTTGCGCACCGCGTCCGACATGCCTGCTTCGCCTGGCTTGCCTTCCGTATCCGGCTCTGCGGCTGGCAGGTTAGCAAGACCCGGCGCCAACTTGCTCAGCACCTGGTGTGCCGTGTGCTTACCCTGTCCAAGTGTGGCCAGCAGATCGGCAGCGGTAGCCACGCCAAATTCCTGCGCCACGCGGCCAAGATCGCGGTCGTCAATTTGGGTCATCGGCACCTTAAATCTCCGTGCCTCCCGCTCCAGCAGCTTGCGCCCGATCTCCACTGCTCGGCTACGCTGATCCTCGTTGAGCCAATGCTTGATCTTGTTACGCGCGCGCGGGCTCTTCACAAAAGTGAGCCAGTCGCGGCTGGGCTTATGGTCCTTCTGCGTGACAATTTCAACAATGTCGCCTGTGCGCAGCTTGGTCCGCAGCGGCACCATTCGGCCGTTGATCTTTGCGCCCACGCAGGTGTGCCCCACCTCCGTATGAATCGTGTAGGCGAAATCGATTGGCGTTGCGCCCGCCGGAACCACCACAACTTTTCCCTTCGGCGTAAAGGTGTACACCTCGTCGGGATAGAGGTCCATCTTCAGGCTTGAGAGAAACTCGTTGGGGTCGGTCATCTCCTTCTGCCACTCGACAAGCTGCCTGATCCAGTTCAACCGTTCCTCGTCGCGTGCCGTTACCACGTCGCCGCCGGCCTTATACTTCCAATGCGCAGCAATGCCTTCCTCGGCAATGCGATGCATCTCTTCGGTACGAATCTGCACTTCGAACTGATGGCCGTTCGCGCCCATCACCGTTGTGTGCAGCGATTGGTATCGATTAGCGCGCGGGATGGCGATGAAATCCTTGATGCGTCCCGGCACCGGGCGCCACAGCGTATGAATCAGCCCGAAGACTGCATAACACGAAGCCACGTCCTGCGTAATCACGCGGACTGCCAGCAGATCGTACACCTGATCGAACGAAACCTTGGTGCGTTCAATCTTCTGGAAGATGGAATACAGCCGCTTGATGCGCCACTCCACGCGCGCTTGAATTCCGTTTTCACGCAATTGCTCGTTCAGCGTGTCTTCCACGCCGCGCATGAATTGTTCACCCTCGACGCGGCGCGCCTCTACCGCTGCCGACACACGCTCGTAGCTCACCGGGTCGGTGTAGCGAAATGCGAGATCTTCGAGCTCGCCGCGCACCTTGCCCATTCCCAGCCGGTGAGCGAGCGGAGCGTAAATGTCCTGCGTCTCGCGCGCAATCGCTTCCTGACGGTCCGGCTTCAGGTGCTCCAATGTGCGCATGTTGTGCAGGCGATCGGCGAGCTTGATCAGAACCACGCGCACGTCTGACACCATCGCAAGCAGCATCTTGCGCACGTTTTCTGCCTGGCGGTCTTCGCGGTTCGCGAACTGGATCTTGTCGATCTTGGTTACGCCGTCGACGATGTGGGCCACCTGGTCGCCGAATGAGCCCGCGATCTCCTCGCTCGTCGCCGGAGTATCTTCAACGGCGTCGTGGAGCAGGGCCGCCGCAATGGCCGTCGCGTCCAGTTTCATCTCCGCCAGAACCTCGGCTACCTCGAGCGGATGGATGATATACGGCTCGCCGCTGGCACGTGTCTGCCCCTCGTGGTGCTTGACGCAGAACTCCCACGCCTTTCGAATCAATGAGATGTCTTCGTTGGGACGGTTGGCCTGTACCTGGCGAAGCAACGCCTCGAACCGCTCGCCGATGGGCTGCCCTTCGACATGGCGGGATCCGGGGATGGGGGCAGAAACTTGTATCTTCCCCTCCGGAGAAAGGGGATCGGTCGAGCTATCTGCCGGAATGGCCTGCCGGACAGTCGCCATGCTTCATTATAGGCCGCTTGTGTTCGCTCGACACCGTTGCGTGCGCTCGCTTAGTGACCATTGGCATTCCTTTGAACAAGCTCCTTTCTCTCCCGTCATGGATCCGAGGCTGGTGCGCGCCATAAGGGTTCCGCTAAATGTGTTTCGCGTCACATCCAGAGATGCCAGAAAAAGAGCCTAATGTTTGAGAACTAGAGGTTCAGAACGGAGGAATTATGTTGAAAAACCTCTTTTTTGTTGCATTGGCCGCGGCGGTTGCCGTTGGCATTGGTTACGCCGATCAGTCGACGTCGAATGTGGTGATTAACGCTGGCAGGACTCAAGCGAACAACGGGAAGCAGATGTACATGAACTATTGCGCACCGTGTCACGGCGCGGATGGCAAAGGAAATGGCCCCGTTTCTGGCGCATTGAAATCGCCACCCGACAATTTGACGCTCTTGAGCAGGAATAACGGCGGAACGTATCCCGCTGTACATGTAGAAGCAGTCCTTCGGTTCGGCACCAAGAACTCGGCGCACGGAACCACTCAAATGCCGGTATGGGGCCCCGTGTTTGATAGGATGGACCCGAACAGCGGTCAGACGAATGAGAATGTGCTCAGAATAAGTAATTTGAGCGAATACCTCGAATCGATTCAGGCCAAGTAGGGCTGCCCTTCGAAGCTCCCTCAGGCAGGTCATGATGGCCGAATGGAGCTCATGGGAAAGCCGAACAAGCCACAGCGGAAGACGGTTGGGCCGGTGCGCGATGACCATGTCTCGGTTTCCGGCCCATCCCATCCGACCCAGCCGAAAAACGATGGGCAGGTTGCTCAAAAGAGTCGTCAGCAGATAGGGGCCGTCGTCACGCGCCGCGCTGCCGACCGGCTCCGTGCAGGCCATCTCTGGGTCTACGCTTCGGATCTTGAATCCATCGCGCCGGGCGAAGGCGCCAAAGAGAGCCCTCCTGCGCTTTTGCCTGTAGCCGATGGACGCGGGCTCTTCCTGGGCACGGCCCTCTATAGTCCCTCGTCGCAGATTGTCCTGCGCTTGGTCTCGCGCCAGGCTCTCGATCAAGTTGGGTGGCTCAAGTTGCTGGACGCGCGCCTGCGAACTGCAATCGCACGCCGCAAACCGCTGCTCGATGCTGCAAACGACGCCTGCCGCCTCTGCTTCAGCGAGGCCGACGAATTGCCTGGTTTGGTCGCCGACAAGTACGGCAAGCTCGTCATCCTGCAGTTCCTTGTCAGGGGCCTGCTCGCCCCAGGAGTTAGCGATACATGCGTTCGCGTATTGCGCGAAGAGTTGGCTCCAGCGGCCATCCTCGAGCGGCCCGATCCGCGCATCCGCGAATTGGAAGGCCTCCCTGCGCCGAGCGCGGATGCAATCTGGTGTGCCGACTCAGCGCGGCCGGTTGCAGGCACGCAATTTCATCTCAATGGCCTCGTCTTTCATTACGACGCCAACGCCGGCCAAAAAACCGGAGCCTTTCTCGACCAGAGAACCAACTACGCTGCCGCGCGAATGTGGGCGCAGCGTCTCAAGGCTCAAGATCGCGCGCTCGATGTCTGCTGCTATCAGGGAGGCTTCGCTCTGCATCTCGCCGAGGTTTGCCGCCAGGTGACAGGCATCGACGCCTCGCGCGCATCGCTGGAGATTGCAGAGCGGAACCTCGAAGCCAATCGTTTCCGAATACCCGGCGAAGTGGATTGGATCGAAGCCGACGCCTTCGAGATCTTGCGTGAGTGGTCGCAGGCGGGCCAGGTCTTCGACACGATCGTCCTCGATCCGCCGGCATTCGCTAAGTCGAAGCGAGCCGTTGAAGGTGCCCTGCGCGGCTACAAGGAGCTCAATCTGCGCGCCCTCAAAATGCTGCGTCCCGGCGGCCTGCTCATTACCTGTTCCTGCTCGCATCATGTCAGTTGGGCTGACCTTGAAGCGGCAGTCTCATCGGCTGCAGCCGACGCTTCGCGCCGCGTCCGCCTTCTCGAACGCCGCGGCGCCGCGCCCGACCACCCAGTCGTCCTCAACCTGCCAGAGACCGAATATCTCAAATGCCTGGTGCTTGAAGTCGAGTAATTAAGCGTGCCCCACTGGCCCGGTCGAATTTTCGCGCTTCAGTAGCCGCACCATCCACCCAAACCTGGAGTGTCGCACCGGAGCGGTCGCCGCCTGTTTTCCATCCGGCGTCGCGGCCCGCAATTCAGCAAGCGCCGCCTTAACTTGCGCGCGCAATGCATCGGCCTCGAACGTGCAGGAGCGCAAGTAAGCCGAAACCGTTACGCCGGCTTCCGCTGCACGCCGGTGCAGCCGCGCGCTCTCGGCGCTGCTCAATCGAATCGTCACGCTCCTGGATCGCAGACCGGGACCATCCACTGACGTCAGAGTCTCGCTCGCTTCGGCTGACAAGCTCTCGGCGCCGATTGCATTTGTCGGCGGCACTGCACCCAGCGCATTACTCGGTTTTCGATCCGTAGTCTCCGGTAACGGTCGATCGATCGCATCCGTGGGTTTGTAGCGCGCATGGGTGCGAAGGGCGCGTTCGTAGCTCAAGGCGACTACATCCTCGCCCAAATCATCGATGCTCAATTCTGCGGCGCGATCCTTCGCATCAGGCTCGGGCGATGCAAAGGATGCCAGCAAGCCCGCAAAGCTCTGGGAACTGGGGGAGGGGATTGCCTGACCTGAGGGCTGCATGGGTTGGAGCATACCGCGTCACGCGCAGGAACGCGTGAGAGATCTCCAACCATAGAGTCATGTCAATCCCTAATGAGGACACGCCCAACAACGTTCCCAATCTGGTCTCTTGCAAGCGCTCGGGCCGCGCGAAAAGATCCTATGACACCATTGCCCCTGGCAGAATGCGCCCCGGCAACCGCAGCAGATTGCTGATCGTCTTCGCGGACGCCGGTCTTGAAAAGAGGAATCCCTGGCCGAACCGACAGCCCAACTGTCGCAGCAGCGTGTCCTGCTCCTGTGTCTCAATCCCTTCCGCTACTACATCCATTCCCAACACACGCGCCAGTTCCACGATGGTGCGCACAATCTGCAACGGTTGTTCGCCCTCCGTCATGCGGGTCACAAACGAGCGGTCGATTTTCAGCACGTCGAATGGAAAAGTGTGCAAATGGTGGAGCGAGCTGTAGCCTGTGCCAAAGTCGTCCATGAGCAGTGAAACTCCCAGCCGGCGCAGGCTGCTCAACACTTCCAGCGCCGTGCCGGCGTCGGAGATCAGGCTGGACTCTGTCATCTCCAGGCCAAGCTGGCGACTCGAAATTCCTGTCCGGCGCAGCAGCGCTTCCACATGGTCCGCCAGGCCTTCGCGCGAGAATTGGCGCGCCGAGAGATTCACACAGACGCGCGGTGCATCGCTTTCAGAATCCTCGCGGCACCAGTCTCCAATCTGGTTGCAGGCCTCGGCCAGTCCCCAATCGCCGATCGGCAGAATCATCCCTGTTTCTTCCGCGGCGGGAATGAAATCCATCGGCGGAATCAGGCCCCGCTTCGGATGTTCCCAGCGAATCAGCGCTTCCAGCCCTACGATTCTGCGCGAAGCAAGCTCAACCTCCGGTTGGTAGTACAGCACAAACTCCCGCCGGTCCAGAGCCTGTTGCAGGTCCGACTTGCGTGGCCAATTCCCGGGCGCAGGCTCACGGGTCCGCATCTGCCTCGAAGGACGCCCGTCAAGAGTTTTGCGCAATCTCCGCAACTCCAACTGGCTCGCAACAATATCAGCGAGACTCTCCAGCATCCTCAACTCGCCTACTGCCATTGCCCGGCGCGGCTGGCATGAAAAAACGGTCAGCGCGCCCAGAATTCTTCCATCACCTGAACGCACCGGAGCGCTGGCAAACGAGATCGGGTCAAGACGCCGCAGCGGCATCCGGCGCTCTCTGAATACCGGATCCTGATTGATGTCCGAAACCACCACCGCGCGATCTTCCGCCAGGACCAAATTGAAAATCGACCCGCTTCGCGGCAATTCGCGCACCGGTTCGCCCCAGTACGATTTGACCCAGAAGCGGCTTTCGTCGCCAAATCCCAGCAGCACCGTGTCGGCTCTAAAGTATTCGGCGCAAAGACGGGTGATGGCATCGTAGCTTGGCTCCGGCGCTGTGTCCAGAATCCCCGTCGACGCCAAAGCGGCGAGCCGCTCCTTCTCCAGTCGCCACGTGGATTTGCCAGTCTCCAGTTCAGCTTGCGGCATCATCATCGCGAGCCCATCCAGATCGTCTTGCCAATCGATCGTCGTCCCAAGTCAGTTTCCTTGCCGCGCACCGCGACACTTGCTTCACACTTGAATCACGTGCGCCGCAGTTCGCGACGCAAATCGGCTCCGGATACGGCCGCAAATACGCCGCTCCCTGCGAATCCTGCAGTCCCCGTGTATCTCTCTTATCGGATCAATGGGTAAAAGGCTTAAGGTTACGCTCGGACATACGCTTGCCGTGTTCCTGCGCATGGCCCGTATCCAGACTTACTTGTGCGTGGGTGGCTGTCCCGTTTCCGTCCACAGGAACGTCAATTCATCGGTATCGTCCTGGATCTCCTGCTCCACGCTCACCCCGGCCGAGTGCCCGCCTGAAAGGCTGTAATGCAGCAATATCGGGCGATCGCTCCCAGACGAAGCTTGCAGCAGCGCCGTCATTTTGCGCGCATGCAGCGGGTCAACGCGCGTGTCGCTTGACCCCGTCCAGAGCATGATAGCCGGATACTTCGTCCCCGGCTTCACGTTCTGGTAGGGGGAATACTTCAGCAAATACGGAAACTGTTTTTCGTCATCTGCCGATCCATACTCGGTGGTCCAGTGCGGGCCTTGTTCAAATTTCTGGTAGCGCAGCATGTCCAGCAACGGATAGCCGCACCACACTGCTGAAAAAAGTTCCGGCCGCTGGGTGATTGAGGCGCCCATTAACAATCCGCCATTCGATCGCCCCCTGATTGCAAAGTGCTCCGGTGACGTATATTTATTCGCGATCAGATACTCGGCCGCGGCAAACCAATCATCGAAAACACTCTGTTTCTTTTCGAACATGGCTTGTTCGTGCCAATGTTCGCCGTATTCATCGCCGCCGCGCAGGTTCGGCAGCGCAAACCAGCCGCCCTCCTGTATCCACCACGCCCATGCGGGATTCCACTCAGGAAGTTCGCCCAGATCGAATCCGCCATAACCGGTCATCAACACCCGTTCTGTTCCATCCTGCTTCAGCCCTTTCTTGCCGGCTATGAACATCGGAACGCGTGTTCCATCTTTCGATTCGTAGAAAACCTGCTTGAGCTCGTATTGGCTGGAATCGAATGGAATCTTCGGCTGCGCGAATACCTCGCGCTTCCCCGTCACTGTGTCGAGACGGTAAATCGTGGGCGGCACAATGAACGACTCAAAGCTAAAGAAGCCATAGCGATCGATCGTTCGTCCTTGGAGCATGCTTGCCGACCCGATGCTATCGAAGGGGATCTCGCCCGCGGGCTTGCCCTCCAGCGTGTACGCAGTGATCTCCGTCTTCACGTCCTTGAGCCGCTTTACATAAATGTGGTCGCCCACGATGTTGAACGAGTCAATCGCATCGGGTCCCTCCGGAACCACCGTGGTCCATGCTTCGGGCATAATCCCGGGGTCGGCCTTCAGAATCCGCCCATTCGGCGATTGATAATCGGTCTTCACGTACCACGCGCCTTTTACGTAATCGGCGGAGAACCGCGAATCTACGCCCCAGATCAGGACTTCGAAGTATGAATTAGGTTTGGTCAGGTCACGATACACAATGTCGACGCGCTTTGCAGGAACGCCGCGATCGACCTCCGCCATCAGGTAGTGCCCATCGTCGCTCACGCTCGCTTCTATCAGATCGAGAGGTCCCAGCTTCTCGCCTCGAAATTCATTCCCGAACAGCAGCTTGTCCTGCGCATTGCGCGTACCGAATACATGCTCGTACAGCATCGATCCCTTGCTCGACATGCGGGTGTAGAAGAAGCTTTTCTCGTTGGGCGCGAAGCTCACCGTCAGATAGATCGCCGTCGGCAGCTCATCCTCGAGTGCCTTGCCGGTTTTTACGTTGAAGACGCGAACATGGGTCTCGTCCGCGCCGCCCTCGCGCACCATGTACGCCAGCAGCGATCCATCGCGCGAAACATCCGCCAAGTTGATTGAAGTGTTGGGATCGCGGCTGAACTGCGCTGGATCGATGAGCCGCTTGTCCTTCTCGGCCCACCCATGGCGAACGTAGATCGAGTACTGATCTTCACCGGCGAGGCGCTTCTCAAAGAAAAGATCGTTGCCACGCTCGATCGGAGCCGACCAGTCTGACACATGCTCCAGCGCGTCCAGGTCGTCAGCCACCTGCGAGCGAATATGTGCCTGCTTTAGATAGCGATCGGTGTAAGCATTCTCGTCGTTGATAAACGCCTTGGTCTCGTCGCTGTTGGCGTCTTCAAGCCAGCGGTAGTTGTCAACGATCTTGGTCCCGTTGTAGTCATCCTTGACCGGTACGGGGTCTGCCTGCGGCGGAGCCGGCAAAATAATTCCGCCGCGCCCGTGAATCACCTGGCCCGCTGCAGCGACCACCATGAGCAACCAAAGCATCATTCCCCGCCGAATGGATCGCCGCATTCACTGCCTCCCTGCCGAACAGAATACTCGGCATGCTTGCTGATTCGCATCCCCCAGGGCGCACTGGCAGCGAGCTCCAGCGGCAATCCCGGTAAAATCAACACAAGTGACCGGTTCGTCTTCAACTCAGGGGCCCCAGCAACAGCTCAATCTTGCCGGGCAGGAAGAACAGCCGCCGCGGCGTCCCTGGTGGGTGCGCGGCCTTCGCTTGCTGCACCCGAGCCACGCACATTCGCCATTCTCCGCCTCCATGCTGCTGGCCGCCTCTTCCGTCATTTCTGCCCTGGTGGGTCTGGCGCGCGGCAAGTATATTGCGTGGATCTTCGGCGCTGGCCCGCAAACCGATGCATACATGGCTGCGTTCCGCCTCCCCGACCTCATGAACAACTTTCTGGCCGGAGGCGCCGTCGGCATTACCTTTGTCACCATCCTGAATCGATACCGCGAGCGCGGCGAAGAAGCCGAAGGCGAGCGCGTACTTTTCATCGTCCTCAATTTGATGGTGCTCGTGCTCACCTTCGCTTCCATCATCTTGATGTTTCTCGCCGCCCCATTTATTCGCTGGACCAATCCCGGTTTTCCGCCGGATCAGGTCGCCTTGTCTGCGCACATGACGCGCATTCTTCTTCCCGCCCAGATATTCCTCTTCGCCGGCAGCGTATTGGGCGCTCCGCTGCTGGTGCGCAAGCAATTTGCTTATCAGGCGGCAACACCCATTTTCTATAACTTGTCCATCATCGCTTTCGGCGTGTTGCTGCATCGCCGGTTTGGGGTCTCAGCCCTGGCCATCGGCGCCACTGCAGGATTCCTCCTCGGCTCACTCGCCATCAATGCCTGGGGCGTTGCCCGCGCACGCATCCGCTACCGCTGGGAGATCGATCTGCGTCATCCTGGCCTTCGCATGTGGCTCTGCATGACGCTGCCACTCATGCTCGGATTCACGCTGCCGTTTCTCGATCAGTACTTCGCCGGCTTTTATGCGTCGCACGGCGCTGGCGACATTACGCGTCTGGCTAATGCCAAGCAACTCTTTTCTGCGCCCATGTCCATGCTTGCACTCGCCGCCGGAGTCGCTTCCATGCCTTTCTTCGCGCAGCTATGGGCAAAAGAAAAGCGCTACGAATTCGCTACGGGCGTGGCCGATTCGGTTTCCCGCGTCATCGCACTGGGCCTGCTTGCGTCGTCGCTCATGATTGCGCTCTCGCAGCCAATTGTCGGCTTCATCTTCGGCGGCGGCCGCTTTACGCCCAGCGATGTGAACCACACGGCATTCTTCTTCGCCCTCTACACCATCTCACTCTTTGCCTGGTCGGCCCAGGCAATCTATGCCCGAGCTTTTTACGCAGCCGGCATTACCTGGCTTCCCATGTTAGCCAGCACCATCATCCTCTTCGTTGCATTTCCCTTGTATGGGATGGGCTACAAGGGATGGGGTGCGGCAGGACTAGCACTGGCTTCAGACGCAGGCATTCTTTTGCAGGCCGTCACTCTCGCAGTGCTCTTGCACAAGCGGCGCATGGTGTCGCTTGCCGGCCTGGACTACATAGAAATGGCTCGCTGCCTGCTCGCCGCTCTGGTCGCTGGTTTTGTCGCGTGGCTACTCGCCTGGGGCCTCGGCATCGAGTTCGGTAATTTGCAGAGCGTGCCCCTGCTCCATCACGCGCGCTTCGCCGACGCAGCCATCCTTATCGCCGGCGTGGCCGTCTGGATCTTGATCACGAAGTGGATCCTCGAAAAGGCCGGATCGGCCCTGCCCAGAGTCGCCATGCGCCGCATCGGGCTCGGCTAATCGGGCTCCGGGGTTTGGAGCGGCACTAAAGACGCACGCGTCCCCGCCGAAACGGAGACGCCCGTCCTGCTGCAACCTTGCTTCTGCTATCGCGAGCCTTAGACCAGCTTGGTCGTGTCGTATCCGGTCGGAGCGGCTGCGGGAGGTGGAACTGCACCGATCCCGTTTGGCGCGCCTGCGGGCTTGCCCTCGGGCTTGCGGATGTCGATCCCCCCCTTGAAGAACGCTCCGTCTTCGATGCTGATGCGCGCAGCAGCTACATCGCCACTCAGCGCCCCTTCAGCGCGAATATCGACACGGTCTGTGGCTGAGACGTTGCCTTTCACTTTGCCGAGCACAATCACTTCGCGCGCGGTTACGTTGGCGGTCACCTGTCCATTGCGCCCTATCGTCACACGATTGCCGGGGAGGTTAATGGAGCCCTCCACCTTGCCGTCAATATAGAGCGATTCGGTGCCAGTGATCTCGCCTTTGACGAACAGGCCCTTACCGATGGTGGCCTGATCGGCGGTTCCAACCTGGGCACGGCTGGGAGCTTCTGCCACCGGAGCCGTCGGCGCGGGGCGCGCTGGTTCCGGGGTGGGGTTGGGACTGGTCGTTCCTGCTTGGCTTGGTTTCCACATAGCGCTCACGGTAATTCCTTTTCTGTCCCATTGGGACGGGGGATGCCAAGGCAATGGCCAATGGCGCGAACCCATAAGCAAAAAATGCGCTCGCCGCCGGGGTTGATGATCTGCAGAATCTCTTCACCGGCCGCGTTTCGGAAGGTTGTTCCTCCCTGGTTCGCTGGTTCGGTGCGTTCTTATTATTCTATGACCTAGCGTACTTAATTTCGAACAGTCTATAGCCCGGCAGATCTGTGGTTACCTGTGAAGATACTCCAAAACGCCTCGGCGGGCAAAATGTGCGATCGTCGCTGGCAGACCGGCTGGCCTGCAATACGCTCCCCCGATCACCTAATCTAGCCTTATGACCGATCGCGAACTGGTGGCGCGGATCGCCCGCTCATCAGGAGGGAAGGCCGGATACAAGCAGTTAGTCCGCGAACTTGGCCTGGGGGGCGGGTGCGAGCGGCGTTTGCTTCTCGAGCATCTGGCCCGGCTCACCGCAAGCGGACAACTGGTCAAACTTGACAGTGGGCAGTGGGGCATTCCCCGCGCACCCTCCAGCCGCGGTGGAACCACTCGGGAAAACCTCATTGCGGGCCGTCTCGATCTGCATCGTGATGGCTACGGGTTCGTTCGTCCGAATCCCGCACAGGGCATAAGAGCTTTAGACGACGTCTTCATTCCACCCAGCGAAATCAACGGCGCCATGCAGGGCGACCAGGTGCTGGTCGAGGTCGAGGCGCCCAAAGCCGATGGCCGGATGCAGGGACGCATTGTTCGGGTTCTGGAGCGCCGCAACCCAACGGTGGTTGGCGTCTTTCGCTATGCGCGTCCTGACCGCGGCCGCAACAATGTCGTTGTGCCCTTCGATGAGCGCATGACGCAGCAAATCATCATCCCCTCCGGCCAGGAGCTTTCTGTTCCGTTCCAATCCTCCACGCCGCATCGCGTCTTGGGCGTTGAGGCGTCCGGCCGCCCGAAAGCTGAAAGTCCGCAGGGCCTTGAGGGCCTGGTTGTTGACGTCGAGATAACCAACTGGCCCACGCCCACGCGTCCCCCCGTCGGCCGCGTCATTGAGGTGCTCGGATCGCCCGAAGACTTCGGCGTGGACGTGGAGATGGTGATTCGCAAGCACCAGCTGCCGCGGATCTTTCCTGAGAACGTTCTCGCCGAAGCGCGCACTGTGGCACATCTCGACACGGCCGAAGTGGCTCGCAGGGCTGACTTCCGGGGGCTGCCCATCGTGACCATCGACGGCGAAACGGCAAAGGATTTTGATGATGCGGTTCTGGTGATTGAACGCGGCCACGGCGCCGGCTACGAGTTGCAGGTTCACATCGCCGACGTTGCTCAATATGTTTTCCCCGGATCGGCGCTCGATCTCGAGGCGCGGATCCGCGGCACCAGTGTCTACTTCCCCGATCGCGCAATTCCCATGCTTCCCCAGGAACTTTCGACAGATATCTGCAGCCTGCGTCCCAATGAAGACCGTCTCGTTCTCAGTTGCATCATGCAGCTCGATGCCAGTGGCCGTATCGAAAGTTACGAGATCGTCGAAGGGGTTATCCGTTCCGCGGAAAGGATGACCTATAAGGCCGTTTCCGAGATTCTCGAACATCCCGAGGATTCCGATCAGGATCCTGATGCGCGTGAGCGCATCGAGCGTGTCCACCGCATGAAGCGCCTCGCGGTCCTCATGAATCGGCGTCGCGAGGAGCGCGGGTCGATTGATTTTGACTTGCCCGAGCCAGTGATCGAGTTCGACGAGAACGGCCAGATGCGCGGCGTCACAAAATCTGAGCGCACCTGGGCCAATCGGCTCATCGAAGAGTTCATGCTGGCCGCCAACGAGTGTGTCGCTACATGGATTGAAGATCTCGGCGTGCCTTCGCTCTATCGCATCCACGAAAAGCCCGACCCGCGGCGCG
>CAZKJB010000058.1:0-15484 GCA_964552975.1 uncultured Occallatibacter sp.
TCTTCACGGGAGCAGTTCGGAAGGGTACGCGACCGCTTCAGACTTGAGGAAGCCCGGGTTGCCATTTTGGCTTCCTGAATGCCCACCATTCTACGCTCATTCACAATAAGGGTGGGCGATTCTTTGCCTTCGAGGAGTGTCCTCTTAGCGTTAGCGCGTTGCCGGGGAGAAAAATGGCGGAATGTTCGGAATTGGCCAACTCCCGGTTTGTCGCCAATCCGGACACAACGCCATTTCGGGTTACTTCCGGGCTGCCGGTCATCCGCCCAGTAGTCCAGGTTCTCCGCTATACGCCGAGTCAAGTTCTGATTCTTGAAGATGGTGCTGTTTCAAAGGAACGATTAGGTCAGATTGTTGTCGTGAGTACCCTCCGAAAGACACCCCGGGCGACGGTTTCTTTCCTGCAAACCGATGGCCAGGAGTTCTCCGCTGTCTGTCGCGAATGCTCCTCTCCCTTCGAGCGGAGGTGTGGAAGGATCCCCACCGAAAGATTGATGACAACAGTTTCGCGGTTGTGTAACGTCGGACCTCATTGAGCAGATTTCAATATTCAGACACTTCCCCAAAGGTCCAATCGAGAGATCTGCATACGGAGGTCGAGGCATGTTGTTTCTAAACCGCAAAGTTCTGTGGGTCGCGTTTGCTGTTATCGGGATGGGCGGAGAATGGGCCTGTGCCCAGGGATGCGTGGCCGCGCATAGTTATCAGCGATCATTCGGCGAGTTGATTTCCGGGTTCGGCCAGGAGTTTTTCCCAGGTGACGGCCACAGCTGGATTCACAACCTGACTGTGGATGTGGGCTACCGGGTGTTCAACTCGAATAAGTACTTCCAGGGGAGCACCGAAATTGCCAGACCCAACGCCGTGCGCAATCACCAGAATATTTTCGACGTGAGCGCTGAATACCGGCTGTCAAAAAGGTGGAGCATTCTTGCGGACGTACCCGTCTACAACGGAACGCGCAACCAGGTCTACCCGCCGACCGGAATCTTCGAAGTAAGCGGACTGGGGGACATCACGGTTGGTGTGCAGTCATGGATTTTCCGGCCGCCGACGGAAAATGGCGGCAACGTTTCTGTGAACATGCAAGTGAAGTTGCCGACCGGACTCGACAACGCGACCGGAGCCGCAACCCTGAATGGGAAGCCGGTGATCGCTACCGCCGATCAATCCTTGCAACCCGGAGATGGAACCTGGGGCTTCAGCGTCGGCACGCAAGCGTACAAGACGTTGTGGCATACTGCAGCGGCGTATGGGCAGGGCAACTACTTATTCAGCCCGGCAGACACAAATGGGGTTGCGACATTCCGTACGCAGCCTGGACAGAGCGTGATGTCGGCAACGGACCAGTACCTTTTCCGCGGCGGAGTCGTGCAGGGTGTTCCGAAAGTGAAAAGGCTGGTCTTCAGTGCCGGTCTGCGCGGCGAGGGCGTGCCTGTGCGTGACCTGCTCGGAGCCAGCGATGGTTTCCGGCGTCCCGGATTCATTCTTTCGTTCGATCCGGGGCTGATGTTCAATTACAAGAGAGACACGATCTCGGTAAACGGACCTTGGGCTCTTTACCGGGACCGGCCGCCAAGTGTGCCTGAGATCCAGTACAACATTACGAATGGAGACGCATTCTTCTCTGACTACACAGTGATCGCGAGCATCTCTCATCACTTTTAGAGCATGAGGAAAAATGCGATTGCGTGAAGTTTTCGCAAGTTAGGAAGCGAAGTCAAAGACGAGAAAAGGAGGGCCAGCCGGAAGCCAAAAGCGGAAGGCGGGCCTTAGCCGCACGCAACCCGCTGTTTCGAGCTCTGCACGTTTGGCCGGCGCGGCAGCGGCATGCTCTCTCCGATACCCGTAGATTCGGCGACGATCTCAACATACACGGCGCGGCCACGCTCGCGGTTCCTTAAGTGTCGAAATTCAACGTCTCGGCGTTGTCAGGATCCCGGTATTAACTGGTGCGGTACGGCCCACTTTCGGGTGATAGCGACCGTTCCGGCTCTCTGCGATTCTTGCGGAAACAATGCTTGAATGGATTGGCCCGCCGTGAACGAATAGCGATCGGCGGGCCGTTTTTATTCCCGCGCCTCTCTCAGAAAACTGATTGCAAGCCCGCGAGCGGCATCGCTGCCGGAGCGCGCTTTGATCTGGGAATTTCGGCCAGGATTTCAATCGCGGACGGCGGAGGCGATCGGCTGCGCCAAGCGGATCTGGAGCGCCTGTTCGATGAGATCGGCAGCGCGGCCGGGTCCGTCGATCTGCCGGAAGGCGTTCTGCAAATTCCGCGCCGCCTGGCGGTATCCGGGATCCGTGAGAACGAGTTGGACGGCCTTGCGAAGCCGGACGGGGTTGAGCTTGCGCCTTGGAACCACAACGCCTGCTCCGCGCGCCCTGACTCGCGCGGCCATTCCGGGCTGGTCGTTGGCGAGGGGCACGGCCACCATCGGCACGCCTTCAGACAGCGACTCAAGGACGGTGTTGATGCCGGCATGCGTGATGACAAGCGCCGCGCGCTTGAGAATCTCAAGTTGCGGAGCGAAGCGCACCAATACCGGATCGCCCTTGAGCCCGCCCAGCCTTGCCGGATCGAGCCCGCCTCCAAGCGAGATCAACAGTTGCGCGTCAAGCGGAGCGCAGGCTTCGGCGATGGTTTTGTAGATCGCCTCCGATCCGTTTTGAAGTGTGCCCAGCGATGCGTAGATAAGCGGACGCCCATCGAGGCGCTCCCAGGGAAACTCGATCGGCGGACGCTGCTGAGCATGGACAAATGGCCCGGTGTAGTGGACATTCTCCGGCTTCTTGCCCGCGATTTCGAACTCCAACGCCTCGGGTAACTGAGCAATGCGCGCGATGGTCGAGACCGCGTCTGCCGGATGCTTGAAAGGCTTGAGCCCCCAGGCAATCCGCTGCTCGTTCCCATCTCTGAAGACGGGTCGCGCGAACCGCAAAAGCAAATTGATTCCAAGGCGGTTCCGCAATCGGCTGAGGCGATTCTGCCCTGCGGGCCACCCGAACCAGAAGGGCGGAAACCGGTCGTCATTGACCATGGGGGGAATCAAAGAGATGGAGATGCGCGGCAGGCCCAGATAATCGGCCACGCTGCCGGCAAATTCCGCTTCGTCGACCAGAAGCGCTTCGACTTTGGCCTTGCGCACCGCATCCGGCCCGTCGCGATAGAGCATGAGCGCCGAATCGCGCACGCGCTGCAGCGTGAATCGAAATGCCGCCACGCCGTTGAGCCGGCTCAAGTGCTCATCCAGCTTTTGCAGCGTGCCGAGAGGGAAATCTTTGGCGCCGATCTGGCAAAAATCGATGCCCGCGGAGCGAACGCGCTCCTCGGCATCCGCGATCGCGAACAGCACGACCTCATGTCCCCGCTGCTGCAAGGAACGCCCCAGCGCGGTCATCGGATTAAGATGACCGGTTCCCGGAAAACAAAATGCTCCCAGTCGCGCCATTTACCTCTTCCATCAGTTGAATTCGTACGCAAACGACAATTCGAGCAGCGAGGAATGCCCACGCGGCGCGCACAAGTTTCGATTATCAATGACGCCTGGAGCCATTGGAAGTATCCTTTTTTGCGCCTATTTGCCTGCGTAGGCATCGGGCACGGGCACCGCGCTATCGATCCACGCGGTATAGATCATGTCGCGCAACATGCTCGCTCCCGCGGCGAGGCGTTCGGCGGTAAAGTCGCGCGACTCCGCACTGCCCGCGCCAACGAAGCCACCGGCCTTTTCAAGCTGGTAGACCTTTTCGATGTACGTGGCAGTGTGGCGCAGATAGGCAATGTAAGCATCGAACATGTCGCCGTCGATGGCCGCGGGCGGAGTCATCTTGGCCTCAACCTCGGGCGCGTGCATGTTTGCCGCAACGAAGGGTCCCTCGAACTGATAGTGGATCTTGTGCTCGGTGGTATAGCCGTTGGGATTCGGGCCGATCCAGCCGTTGTATTGCACGGTGGTGTGCAGCGGCTGTGAGCCGTCACCGACGTAGTGGCCCAGCCATCCGGCGTAGAAGATGACGGCCGCTTCGACGGGTTTGGTATCTTTGCCCGCCGCCTGCAGGGCGCGATATTCCCGCATGGCAGCCTTCAACCGCTCCCACACTTCGTCGGTTTCCCACGGCTGCAGGCCGATGGTCTCAGGCCGCTGACCTGCAGCGAGAGCCTTGGCCTCAAAATCGAAACGCTTGTGCGGCAGCGGGGCGAGCGCATCAGCGAGTTCCAGATCGATAAAGTGCTCGGGGGCCTGGGCGGCGTTCAGTTCCGGCTCGGCCTTGGATCGCCAGCGATCGGGCTCCGGACCTAGGTATTCGATCTCATCGGCGGCAGCCTTGGTGCGCAGGAATCCCGGAACGCTGTCGGGAAGCGTAGCAACGGCGAGCTGGTTAATCATGCGATGGCCTTCATTTCCCCAGGCGTGCGCGGCAGGCGAAGGAACCACAAGCCATAGAAGACCCGCAGCGGGAAGCACTCGTAGAAGAGAGCGAAGATTGAAAGGAAGGTGGAACATCAAGCCAGTATAAAGCGCTCGGTTATGCGTTCCCATCCGGCACATGGGCAAAAGCCGCGGGGGACCGGGTTCCCGGACTCGTCGACATCAGGACTCCAGCGAGCAACTAACCCAGCCTAAGGGATTTCTCGTAACTGGATTGTTACGTTCGGCAGTGGGCAACGCAGATTTGCATAGAGACTTTGGAATCAAACGCATATACTACGTGCACCGCACGATTGCGTCCGCGGAACGGGGTTTTACGGCGCAACGGGTCCGCAGTGCCGTAACGTGGTTTGGTTACCACGCGCCAGACCGGTAACCCGCCGGCCGCAAGAAAACCACACAGGCGAGCGGCGCTCCGCTTGTGGTCGGATCGGACGTTGAGGGGGAGATGGCAGACCCGATGAGCGAGCGGCCAGTGGACACGGGGAGCGAAAACACACGGCCTCAGCATGCGGGGCACGGCAGCTACTCCCAGCTATGGCTGATCCTTCCCTTCTCCATCCTTGCGTTTTCGGCCGGAGCCGCCCTGGCGCGGATGATCCCTGCGCTGCGGTGGGAGTCACTGCCGATTATTTCCGTGGGAGTTGCCACGGCTGCCTTTGCGCTGATGCTCAACCGAATTGTTGTCCGCGCCGCAGCCCAGCCGCCTGCCGAAGCTCAGGAGATGATCGGAGCGGGCCTCAGAGCGCTGCTGGACTCGGCCGGCCCCGCGGTCGTTGCAATCGATCTGAGCGGCCAGCTCATTTATTGCAATCCCTCAGTGGAGCGATTGCTTGGTTACCACGCCGCTGAACTGGCGAACATTACAGGCATGGCGGAGTTGGAGATCTTCGGGCCAGGCGAAGCGGATCGCCTGCTCGCGGAGATGAAGAAACTCTGCAATATTTACAAGGCTCCCGAGGCGACTGCGGCTGCGCGTCTGGCCTCTTACTTCGATTGCATACGCACGCTGGCGCCCAGTTCGGTTCCAAGTTTTGACACGCAGGTGCGCCGCAAGAACGGCGAAGCCTTTCCCATTACGCTGCATATCTCGGCACTGCGCGATGCCGCCGGAGAGCTTGGCGGCCTGGTGGCCGTGGCCGTCGACCAGAGCGCCGTGTTGCATCGGGAACAGGCGCAGCGCGAGTCGCAGGAACGCTACCGCGATCTCTTCGAGAACTCCAGCGAGATGATCGCGACGCTCAGCCCGTCTGGGCAATTTCTCTATGCCAATCCCGCCTGGAAGCGGTGTTTCGGACTGGAACATTCGACGCTCGTCAGTCTGAAATCGTTCGAGCAACTGTTCTCTACCAGCATCCGCGGTGAGGTGGCCGTGCTCTTCCGCCGCGCGCTCGATGGCGAAATGGTCGAACGCGCTCCCTTGCGTCACCATACCTCCGACGGGCGCATGCTGGAGCTGGAGTTGAGCTTGAGCCGGCGCCAGAAGGCCGGCAATCCGCTGGCGGTGCGCTGCTTGCTCCGCGACGTGACGCAGCAGAAGCAGAGAGAGAATCGGCTGGCGCTGCAATTGGCCGTAAGCCAGATCGTCGGCGAAAACGCGTCGGGCGAGTCGGCATCCATGCGCGTCCTCGAAGCGCTTTGCATTTCGCAGGGATGGGACGTGGCGATTGAATGGACCGTGGACGCCGAGCAAAAGCGCCTTGAGTTCGGAACCGCGTGGGGAACTCCGGGCAGGCACGCGGAGGCCCTGATCCAGGGGAGCATGGGGCTTAAGCTTTCCGGTAGTAGCGAGCTTCCGGAGCAGGCATGGAGGGAAGCGCGCACGGTGTGGCTCACTGATTTGTCCTCGGCCGCCGTCAGCCCGCGTGTGACTGCGGCTCGCAATCAGGAGATGATCTCCGGCTGGGCGGTTCCGGTGCGCGCGGGAAGCAAGGTATTGGCGGTGCTCGAATTCTATTGCCACTTCAAGCTGCGCGAAGACCGCGAAGCGATGGCTGCAGTTGAGACAGCGGCCTCATCGTTGGGGCAGGTGCTGGCACGGTCAGAAGAACGTTGGCGGGCCGACGAGCTGAGCCGCCAGCAGGAGATTCTGCTCGATTCAGTAACGGATGGTATTTGTGGAGTTGATCGCAACGGCAGGGTGAGTTTCGCCAATCTGGCGGCCGCGCGGCTGCTGGGCTCGCCCGCAGACGCGCTTATCGGCAAGCCGGTGCACGATCTGCTGCATGGAGCAGCTCCCGCGGGACGAACCTGCGAGCCCGATTGCATCCTGCGGCGCGCGACAGTTCAGTCTGGCGCCGCAGCCGGCGAAGAGAATATCTTCCGCAGCGACGGCAGCTCCTTCCCCGCCGAGTATGTTCTTACCCCGATCCGCGGCCAGAGCCGTGCTTCGGGCTTCGTACTGAGCTTCCGTGACATCAGCCAGCGCTACGCGCTTGACCGGCTGAAAGACGAGTTCATCTCCACGGTCAGCCACGAACTGCGCACGCCGCTCACATCGATTCGTGGCGCGCTGGGATTGCTGACCTCAGGCATGATGGGCTCAGCCAACGAAAAGGCCGACAATCTGCTGCGCATCGCGCTCACCAACTCCGATCGGCTGGTGCGGCTCATCAACGACATTCTCGACCTGGAGCGGATCCAGAACGGGCGCGAGCCGCTTGCGTTCAAGTCCACACAGTTGGCGGGAGTCGTGAAGCAGGCGATTGACGATCTGCAGCCCATGGCCGATGCGGCCGGCGTAAAGCTGATCCACGACACCACGCAGGTGGAGATTACTGCCGACCCCGACCGCCTGCTGCAGGTGATTACGAACCTGCTTTCCAATGCGGTGAAATTTTCGCCGCCCAATTCTCCAGTCAGCGTCATGCTGCGGCCGGGCGCGACGGGCGTGATCCTCTCCGTCATCGACCATGGTCGCGGAATTCCCGCCGACAAGCTGGAGACAATCTTCGGGCGATTCCAACAGGTGGATGCGTCCGATTCACGGCAAAGGGGCGGCAGCGGGCTCGGCCTGGCAATCTGCCGCACCATCGTGCTGCAGCACTCGGGGCGCATCTGGGCGGAACGCAATCCTGTGCGCGGATCGACATTCCGCGTCTTTCTGCCCTACCATCCCGCGCCCCAGGGGAACGCCGGCGGACCAGCGGAATTGGAATCGGGGCATGGCACCGTAGTGCTGGCCGACGCCAACGCTGAGTCTCGCCCGCGCATCGCCGCGCAGTTGTCGCGCCATGGTTATTCCGTGGTGCAGGCGGCGACGGTTGAGCAGACGCTTTCAGCGGCGCGCCAGGATCCGCAGGCAATCCTCCTGGATACTTCACTGGACGGGATGAACGGGTGGGAGATTCTGCCGCTCTTGCGCCGCATGGATGCCAACTCGCATACGCCAGTGGTCCTGTTGAGTGTTGAGAACCCGATGATGAACGACGTGCTGCCCGACGGGGTCGAGGGACGCATCGCCAAATCGATGCACGAAGAGGATCTGCTGGCCGAGCTGGCTCGCGTGCTTTGCGGATCGGGCGAGTCGGCGCGCATCCTCATTGTCGAGGACGACCGCGACCTGGCTCACATCATCCGCGAGGTTTTCACGCGCGACCGGATCCTTGTGCAGACGGCAAACTCTCTGCATGAGGCGATGGAGGCCTGTTCCTCCTTCCGGCCGCATCTGATGGTGCTCGACATCGGCTTGCCCGATGGCGACGGTTTTAATGTGGTGGATTGGCTGCGGCAGCGCGAGGATCTTGCGCACATGCCGCTGGTCATCTACTCCGGCCGCGAGCTTACGCCGCCAGAGCGCCTGCAACTGACGCTCGGACCGACGTATTTCTTGGCCAAGACCCGCGTTCAGCCGCAGCAGCTCGAGGCTCTGGTGCTGACCATGCTGCGCTCCTCGCGGCAGATGGAAGAGGCTACGCAGCCAGCGCCCCCCGTACCCAACCCGTGACCCGGCTAGCGCTATTCCATCGACAATGTCGCGGGCAAGTTCGACAATGGGTTAGAGGGCGCTCGACTTGGCACGCAAAATCCTGATTATTGACGATGAAGACGACATTCGTGAAGTGGCGCGGTTGAGCCTGGAAAGCGTGGCAGGCTGGGACGTGATTGTGGCGAGCTCGGGCGCACAGGGTGTGGCGCGCGCCGCCGAGCAGCGGCCCGACGCAATTCTGCTGGACGTGATGATGCCCGGAATGGACGGACCGACGACCGTTCACCAGCTGCGCAACAATCCGGATACGGCGCGCATTCCGGTGTTGCTGCTCACCGCCAAAGTGCAAGGTACCGACCAGCGCCGCTTCGCCGATCTTGGCGTCCAGGCGATCCTCTTCAAGCCCTTCGATCCTCTCACGCTTTCAAGCCAAATTTCCGGCGCGCTGGGCTGGAATTGACCGCCGACTCACATGGACTCTCAAGCCCAGCCCGGAGCGCAATCGGAAGCTCTTTCGCAGGCCCTCGACCGCCTATGGGTCCGCTTCCTGCCGGAAATCATGGAGCGCGTCGCCATTATCGAGGCTACAGCGGCGGCAATGGCGGCAGCGAAATCTTCGCAAAGTGAACGTGAAAACGCCGAAGCTGCGGCGCACAAACTTGCGGGAATCCTTGGCACTTTCAATCTGATGCGCGGAACCGCGCTGGCGCGTGACCTCGAAGGCAGTTTCAAGGCCGAAGACGACCGCGTGAATGGCGAGTATATCGCGAGCCTTGTGGCGAGGCTGCGCGAGCTGATTCAGAGCCGCAAATCTTCAAGCTGACGCTAGACCCTACCATTTAAAATTAACGTTCGTGATGCCAAACGATCCATTTGCGCCGCAGCTTGACCTCACTTTTGAGGAGCCGCGGCATTTCCGCCGCATTTGGCCGGTACGGGAACTGGTTTCGCAGGTGCGCGAGCTAGTGGAACAGGAGTACGGCGACATCTGGGTCGAGGGCGAGATCTCGAATTACCGCCCTGCGCCCTCCGGTCACGTCTACTTCACCCTGAAAGATGCGGACGCGCAACTGCCCATCGTCCTGTTCCGACGCCAGGCACTGCTTTTGCGATTTCGCCCTGAGGATGGCCTGCATGTACTTGTCCGCGGTCGCGTGAGCGTTTACGAACAGCGCGGCCAGATGCAGCTTGTGGCGGAGACGATGGAACCCGTGGGCGCCGGTTCGCTGCAACTTGCCTTTGAGCAATTGAAGGAGCGATTGAGGGCCGAGGGCCTTTTCGATACGGAGCGCAAGCGGCCGCTCCCTGCCTTTCCCCGCACCGTGGGAATCGTTACGTCGCCCACTGGCGCGGTGATCCGCGATTTTCTAAACATCGTCGGACGCCGCCATTCCGGCTTAAACGTCTTGATCTTTCCGGTCTCGGTTCAGGGCGAATCGTCGCCAGCCGAGATTGAAGCCGCGTTCGCAGTGTTGAACGAATCGAATCTTGTTGACCTGATCGTTCTGGCCCGCGGCGGTGGCTCGCTCGAAGATTTTGCGGCCTTCAACAGCGAGCGCGTGGCTCGAGCGATTGTTGCCTCGCGGTTGCCGGTTGTGTCGGCTATCGGGCATGAGACCGACTTTACAATTGCCGACTTCGCCGCCGATCTGCGCGCACCGACGCCTTCAGCCGCAGCCGAGCTCATTACCGAGGCGCAGCACAAAATCGCCGAGCGCCTTGCAACGCAGTCGCACCGCCTGGAACGCGCCGCGCGCTTCCAGTTGCTGCAAGCCCGGCAACGCCTGACGCGGGTGCCCGCGAGCCGCGCGGAGTCGCGTGTTACCACTTTGCTGCATCGCCTGGGCCAGCGGCTCGACGAGGCCACGCTGCGCATGGACTCTGCCATGGCCTGGCGGATTCGCCAGCGCCAGAGCCGCATTGCGGAGCTTGCGGCAGCCGTTTTGCATCGCGACCCGCGACAGAGCCTGGCGCATGCGCGCGAACACCTGGTGGATTTTCGCTCGCGCCTCGATCTTTCGCTCGAGCGCCTGCTTCAGTCCTCCGCTGCCCGGCTTGGCGCTCTCGATGCACGCCTCAATTCGCTTTCGCCGCTTGCCGTGCTCGATCGCGGATACGCAATCGTACTCTCTGCCAATGGATCACTCATTCGCTCTACTCGACAACTTTCTTTGGGCGACCGGCTGACCACGCGCCTCGCCGACGGCTCTTTCTCGAGCCTTGTTGAATCGACTGAGAAGCAATCTTCCGCCCCCAGAAAAAGAGGCATCAAACCCAAATCATGAGTGAAACCGGAGTACGCAAACTGTTTGGAACCGACGGCATCCGCGGCGTTGCGGGCCAGGCGCCGCTCGACCCCTCGACGATCTACGGCGTTGGAGTCGCGCTCGGCCACTCCATCCGCAAGACCGGCAGCAAATGGCCGATGATTCTTCTTGGCCGCGATACGCGTGAGTCAAGCTCCTGGATCGCGGCGACGCTCGCCGAGGGGCTGCGCCAGACTGGCGTCAAGACGGAAAGCGCAGGCGTTGTCCCCACTCCGGCTGTGGCTTTTCTCGCATCCACACACGGATTCCAAGCCGGCGTTGTGATCTCTGCATCGCACAATCCGTGGAAGGACAATGGCATTAAGCTTTTCGGCTCTGACGGCTACAAGTTCCCCGACGCGATTGAGCTGGCGATGGAAGATGAGATTGTGCATCACGCCTCGCAGGCCAAGATTCCTGATCCGCACAGCCTGCCGCCCGTTGAAGACAACGCGGAGCTGAAGACCGACTACATCCAATTCCTCATCGATTCCGTTCCCGGCATCTCTTTATCGAATCTGAAGCTCGTGGTGGACTGCGCCAACGGCGCCGCGGCATCCATCGCGCCGGAGCTCTTTGAACGGCTCAATCAGGAAGGCGCGGCCGAGGTGATCCTGTTGAACACAACCCCCGACGGCCGCAACATCAATCTCAACTGCGGAGCGCTACATCCTGAGTATGTGGCGAACGAGGTGAAGGCGCGCGGAGCTTCGATGGGCATCACTTTCGACGGCGACGCCGACCGCTGCATGCTGGCAGGCGCGAATGGCAATGTGATCAATGGCGACGCGATCCTGCTGATGGCGGCGCGCGATCTGAAGGCCCGTGGCATGTTGACTGGCAACCTGGTCGTGGCCACCACCATGTCAAACATGGGCCTCGAAGCTGCGCTCAAGCGCAGCGGCATCCGCATGCTGCGCGCTCCGGTGGGCGACCGCTACGTGCTTGAAGAGATGCAGAAGCACAAAGCGGCGCTTGGCGGCGAACAATCCGGGCACATTCTATTTCCGCACCTGGCAACAACAGGCGACGGCATTCTCAGCTCGCTGTTTATCCTCGATCTCATGGCGCGCAGCGGCCAAACCATCGACGAGCTTACCGCCGATCTCAAGGTCTATCCGCAGGTGATTGTCAACGTAAGGGTCCGCGAGAAGAAGCCGTTTGCCTCCATCCCCGCTGTTGCCGCCGCCATTTGCGCGGCCGAACAAGAGTTGAAGGACTCAGGGCGAATCGTCATTCGCTACAGCGGAACAGAGGCGCTGGCGCGCGTGATGATTGAAGCGGAGAGCGAAGCGGCGATGCACCATCATGCGGAGGCGATTGCGGCCGCGATTCGCACTGAACTCGGGATCTGACGGGGCAAGCCCATTGCCGGCACAAGGCAAAGGCCGGTCACAAAGAGAAGGCCGGCGTACGCGGAGTGCGATGCCGGCCTTCCAGGTTAAGTGACGATTTGTTGAGTTAGAACTTGAATCGAATCGATCCCTGCTGCGAACGTCCTCCAGCAGCCGCCGAAACCATGACCCGGCGGAATGCTGACCCGCCGGGTATAGTCTGCCGTCCGGAGTAATTCTTCAAAAGCTGATCTTCACCGACCCCTCAAGAATACGTGAACTGGCGACGCCGTTGACGTTGCCAACGCCGCTGCCGAGGGTCCCGGTGATCTTGCCAAGGTTCGATCCAAGAGTACCGTTTGGCAGGCCGAATGCGGGTGTATTGGTCATGTTGAAGGCATCGAAACGTGCTTCGAGCGAAAGGGACTCGTGAATCGGGAAGCTCTTGAAGAGCGACACGTTGTCGGCGAAGTATCCGGGGCCACGGAACTGGTTGCGCTGTGTGTTGCCGACCGCGCATGGAACAGGGTTAGCGGCCGAATATGCCACGCATGCAGGGGGCGCTGCAAACGAGGCCGGATTGAACCAGGTTGTATTAGCCGCTCTGCTCACACTATGCGTGACCTGATAGCCACTCACCTGATTCACTGTCTGCGTGGTTCCCGGAGTGGCGCTTGTTGTTGAGATCGTAAACGGCAGGCCCGACAGCATACCGATGGTCGCCGAAGTCTTCCACCCGCCCAGAGTGTACGCACCGATGCCGGAGTTGAAGAAGTGGTGACCGCGTCCCGCCGGAAGCTCGTAGGTGACCGTCTGCTCGAAGTTCCTCTGACGGTCGAAATCAAGCAGATTGTAGTTGCGGCGCAGGTTGCCGCTCCAAAACAGCACGTTTCCGTCCTGAGGGCTGGTCGCGTAGCCTTGCGCCTTGCCCCAGGTGAATGCGGAGTTGAATGCCAGGCCACCTGAGAAGCGCTTGGTGAGCTGGGTCTGCAGCGACTCATAGTTGCTGGAGAAACCCATGAAGTACTGAGTTACCGAGGCGGTTTTTCCAAAGGCAACATTGAACGGATCGTAGGTTGCGCTCTGACCATAGATCCGGGGTTGGTTGATGTTCTGCGCGACGTCGATCCGCGTTCCGTGATTGGCAACATAGGCAATCTGCAGGGATATGTTCTTGGGCAGAGCCTGCTCCAGCGCGACGTTCCAAGAAGCCACCGAGGCGTTCTTGAAGTTGGTGGGAATGAGGAGATTCGAAAGTCCGATCGTTCCGTTAGCCGCGGTTTCTACGAGAGCGCCATTCGATGGAAAAGTTACTGTCGGAGTCGCAGGGATGCCGGTTACGAAATTGATTACGCCGCCTACGGGGTTCAGCGCTGGGCCATAGGTTGGCGTGTTCGTGTAGCCGGTGCTTGTCTTGATCGGATAGTTATAGGCGTAGCTGTTGTCGACAAACGGTACATAACTGATGCCAAATCCGGCGCGAACAACGGTTTGCTCCGTGGCACGATACGACAGTCCTAGTCGAGGAGCAAAGTTTGTGTAGTCGGTCTGCATCCCGAGATTGGAGGGATTGCCATCTACGCCGGCGATGACGAGTGAATTGTTGGTTGGATTGTAGTTTACGAAGCCGCCGGGCTTACGCGGCGTGGCCGGCGGGTAAAGTTCATAGCGCAGGCCGAGATCCAAAGTCAGCTTTTGACCAACCTGCCACTTGTCGGAGGCAAAGAAGAAGAGCCAGGTCTGCCGGTAGCATGGGAAGGTGCTGTTGGTGTCCTGTCCAACCTTATAGGGAACGTCGAACAGCATACTTGCCATGTCGTTGGCTTCCCCGGTGGCACTGCCATTGAATACGGTGGCGCCCGGCGCGGAAGTCGTGTTTTCCTGAAAGTAGAATTGCCCCGCAGCGGCGTTGTTATTTCCCTGCAGAAGATCGTCGCGAACGCGGCGGATGTCGGCGCCTGCTTTCACGGTGTGGTTGCCGAGGATCTTGGTCCAGTTGTTGGCAAAGTCAATATTCGACTCTGCGCGCAGCCAGGGCAGTGATGCCGAATAACCGATTAGCGGACCCGTGAAGACGTTTGGCGAGAACGCGACCTGCCCACTGCTCGTGGGAGTCTGGTCCGTTCCGTTGGGGCCATTGCCGGGGATACCAAGCGTCGTCGCATCATTCTTTCCATAGTCTGTCTGCTGCGCTGAGTTGCGCAGATGGGCCAGACCGGCGCGCGCTTCGGTAAACAAGGTTGGCGAGAAGACATGGTCGTAATTGAAGCCGGTGCTGTAGGACGCTGCGATTCCGGTCGCTTCAAATCCTCCGCTTCCGGGCCCTCCCAGGAATGAGCCGAAGAGCGGCGCCTGAAATGTGGTGATGTTTTGATGGCTGAAACGGCCGCTCAGGTGGTCCTTCTGAGTCATCGTGTAATCCGACTTGATGTCGTAGCTGACGGCGTCTTTACTGAAAGGAAGGTTCGCCTGAAAATTGTTGGTGGTTGCGCCGGAGATGTATGCCGACGACGAAAGATTCGTTTGGGGATTCCTGGCAAGGGCGTCCAGGTCCTGAAAAACGGTCAAGGCTACTTTGCTGATTCCGGGATTCGTCATCGGAATGAGGTTGCCGGCGAACGCGGTGCGACCGGTTCCGCAGGCGTTGTTTGCCGTGCTGCCCACGCAGTCTGCCGTATCTCCGGTATTCGGATCGTAAACCTGGCCGGAGTACTCGCTCATGTTGAGGTTGCCGTTGGTCACGTTATAGAACGGAATGGTTGCGGTCGTCACCGCGGATTCGTGATCAGACGTGCGGAGAAAATCGCCGAAGAAGAAGAGCTTGTTCTTTAGAATCGGGCCTCCGAGCGAGCCGCCTGTGTAGTTGTAGACCAGGCGTCCATTCGGTCCGTTCGCGAAGTAATTGCGAGCATTGACGCCGTTGTTTTCCATGTTCTGGAACGCGGACCCATGAAATGAGTTCGTTCCTGACTTGAGCGTCACATTGACCACGGTTCCCACTGCACGGCCGAACTCCGCTTCGAAGTTATTCGTGGTGATATCCACGTTCTGAATCGCAGCCGCGGGTGGAACAAGGATGATGTGAATGCCGGTGCGCTGATCGTCATCGATACCTTCGATTTGGTACAGATTGACGTAGGAGGACTGGCCATTCGAGTTCGTGGACAGATCGTTGTTGGCGTTGTAGAACTGCGAGTTGTTGAAGACGATGGGCGCCATGCCCGGCACGCTACTGAGCAGGGACTGGAAACTGTTACCGCTGCTGAGGGGAAGACTGCTGATAGAGCTCGCCTCGATGCTGGTTGAGATATCGGCGCGGTCTGTTTGCAGCTCAGGAGGGGCCGTCGTGACTTCGATCGTTTCCGTCGCACTGCCTGTGGCCAGGGTTACATCGACACGGTTGGTGGTGTTTGTATCGAGGGCGATGTTCTCGCGGGTTTCTTTCTTGAAACCTGGTGCAGAGACCGTGATGGAATAGGTCCC
>CAZKJB010000059.1:0-15278 GCA_964552975.1 uncultured Occallatibacter sp.
AGATGAGTTCGACGTGCGGAAAGTGGCGGCGGAAGGCGCGCAATACCTCGGGCAAGCGATAGGTGAGCAGACTCTCTGCAGCGCCGATGCGCAGCGGCCCGCTCGGCTCGGCGCCGGTTTGGAGAGCGCGTTGACCCTGGTCCATGGCTGCGAGGGCCTGCGTTGCGAAAGGCAAGAAGTTGCGGCCCGCGTCAGTGAGGGTGACGCGACGGCCCAGGCGGTCAAAGAGCGGTATACCGAGTTCCTCTTCGAGCGCCTTGATTTGCGCGGTCACGTTGGACTGCACAGTGTGTACCTTTTCAGCCGTGCGCGTGAAGCTCAACTCTTCAGCGAGCGTACGAAAGATCTGTAACTGCCGGACTTCCATATTTGAATCTCCAATACAGATGCAATATATCACATCTATCTATTGGACAGATATACAATCCTGAGCCAGACTCACAACATGACGCGATCGAGCTGGACACCAAGATATGCCTCGAGTGGATCGACGCCGTTCTGCGGAGCAGCGCTGGCGTGGCAGATCGGGCAAGTCAAGTAGATCGAATTTGGTTCGGCTAGCTCTTGAAGAAGGTACTTCGAGGCTTATAGAGAGCTGAACGAAACAACCCAAAAAGGAGATTCTTATGAATCGCATCGCTGCAATCGCACTCTTCGCCCTGGCAACTCTGATGACATCCAGCAGTGCAACGGCACAGAGAAACATCATCGAAGTAAACGTTCCATTCAACTTCACGATCAACAACACTTCTCTACCGGCAGGAACTTACACCTTCGGTTTCGATTCGATGTATCCCGACTTGCTCATCATCCGAGACCGGACGACGGAGGTAAAGGCAAAGGATTTCGGCCTGCGCGGTCTAATCGGCCCAGGGAGCCCTCGCACGCTGATTTTCCACCACTACGGCAGCCAATATTTCCTGAGCGAGGTTCGCTTTGATTCCGCCTCACATGGGATTTTCTTACCCGCTGCGAAATCTGAGAGCCAGGCCAGAAAAATGCGCCAGAACGAAGAGCTGGCATTCGTAGCGGCTGATTAACCGCACTCAGCCGGTTGCTCGACGGAAAACTGGCATCGTCATTTAGAGGGCTCGGTCTGATCTTAGCCGAACGGAAAGTCAGCAATTCGTCAAAGACCAGCCGTGGCCAGGGATAGAGGAACTCGCTGTGAAGAAGAAATATTCGATAGAGCGGATCGTAACGAATCCGAAGCAAGCTGGGGTTGGTATTCCGAGAGCGGGCAGTGTTCTCATTCGGTTTAAAGCGCTCGCCGCAAAGAGCGCTTCACTTTACCTGATTCTCTGCATCGTGTTTAATCTCTGGATCAATCGAGAACGCGCCAGCACCTATATCGCTCAATGCGGCGCTTCACTTACTGAACTGCGATTTACGAACGGCAGGCCCGAGTACATCCCCGCACCGGATGCGCCCGCAGATTGTCAGGGTTTTCATGCCGCTCGCGTTTGCAGCAGCGGCGGCAACGGAATCCTCCAGAATGTTGGTCTGGCGGTCTTTGTGTCCGGCTTGACTTCTTGTCTGCCGCAAGATTCCCCGAAGCAGCCGCCTCCGGCCGATCAATGTGCCAGCCTGCGAGAATCCAACGAATACCGGCTAGCCGGTGAACGGCGCCGGTTCCCCTTGTATCTTGCGATTCTCGCGGGCGTCTTCCTTTGCGGCCTCATCTCCTGGGGCGACACTGAGTGGCTGGACAGACGATGAATTCCGAACCCTTGAATTGCGATCTGATCAGCCTGCCTGCTCAGCCACGATCAATTGCTGCCGTGTTTCTTCTGGGGCCGATGGCAGGCTTACTGCAATTCGCGCGCCGCCTGCTTCCCGATTCATGGCTTCAACGGTCCCGCCGTGAGCCCGGGCCACTGCATCGACAAACGCCAGGCCGAGTCCATGGCCTGCCGAGGCCTTGCCTCTTACACGGCGAGTGAAAAGATGCTGCAGCACCTCCGGTTCGAATCCGCCAGCATCATCTTCGAATGATAGGAGCGCCATTTTGCCTTCGACATGCAATGAGACAACGACTCTGGATGAAGGGGCCAGATGTTTCAACACGTTGTCAAGCAGGTTCGCGATCATGCGATGAATGAGTCCCTCATCGCCGAATACGATGACCCCGCTTTCATTGTGTAGTCTGATCTGCACTCCCTTCTCTGTCATTGACGGTTCGTAAAGATCCATCATTGTCTCCAGCAATTCGCTTAGATCGATCTGGGTCCGTGTGAGCCGCAGCGCATCAGCACGGGCCTCGGCTACATCCAGCGACTTGTTGAGGAAGTCAGTAAGTTGGTCGAGTTCCTCGATGGCTGAGACGATCGCTTCCGCATTGTCTTCGTCGTGCATGGCCGCCAACGACATCTCGAGTTTCCCGCGGATTGCGGTTAGCGGGCTCCGCAGGTCATGGGCCAACGAATCGGTAATGGTGTGCAGTTGATGCATCGAGCATTCAATGCGATCGAGCATGCGGTTAAGCGTGTGGGCCAGTTGGCTGACCTCGTCGTCGCGGCGCGTTGCGGGCACCCGCTCGCTCAGATCGGAGTGACCTATCCGCGAAGCCGCCTCACTGATCTTTCGGACATGGCTGAGCATGCGCCGTGTGGTCAGGAACACGATGCCGAATCCCAAAAGTACGACAAGCAGCCACAAAAGGATGAAGCGAAGGCGGAGCTTCGTCAACACCCCCAGTTCATCCCGCTCGGAAAGTCCGAGATAGATATGACTGCCATCGCCCAATTGCAGGCAGGCTACTCGAAACGGGACCGGGAACCCCGATACACGCACATCCGTTGGCTTATCCGGCAGGAATTTCGTCGTTTTGATCGCCTCAAGGTTAGACCGTCCATCGCCGGTGCCCACCCAAAGCAGAGGGAGTCCTTCGGCATTGGCCTGCAGAAAGAAAACTGAATTATTGGCGCTGCCCTCTGAGGCCGATTTGTTTGGGACCTCGTGCGCTGCGAGTTCTGCGATCTCACGCACCACTCGACTGTAGAGCGCATCCCTCGGTGTCCGCCCCGCAACGTCGCCGAGTACCTCAATCTCACCCGAGAGCCACGCATCGCTCCTGCGGTTTATATCGTTGGACACAAACTGGTGGATGAACACAAAGATGACCATTGTGCCGCACGCGAACGCAATCGTAGCTAAGAATGAAACGCGCCACGCTGCGCTGCGCAATGCCGGCCTATCGGTCTTTAAGGACATATCCCACGCCTCGCATTGTCCTGATCAGCGGCAGCTGCCCGGCACCATCGACCTTGCCCCGCAGCCTATAAATATGCACATCCACGACATTCGTGTCCGGCTGGATGCGCATTCCCCAAACCTGGTCCAAAATCATCGAACGCGTCACTGCGCGTCCCGCGTTCCTGCATAGATATTCCAAGAGCACAAACTCCTGCTGGGTCAATTGCAGAGGCTGTCCACCTCGCGTGGCTTCTCTCCGCAGCAGGTCGAGTTCCAGATCGAGCACGCGTAGGCGCGTTGCTTCACTCGCCTGCGGGCTATTGCGCTTCAGCAGGTTGCGTAACCGTGCCAGCAGTTCTGCCAGCGCGAACGGTTTGGTCAGGTAGTCATCGCCGCCTTGCTCCAGACCGCGCACGCGATCGTCGACCGACCGCCGAGCCGAAAGAATCAGCACAGGCGCCTTCGAGTCCAGCTCGCGCAGGCGCAAGATCAAGCTTATTCCGTCCCGGTCCGGCAATCCAAGATCGACGACCAAGATGTCAAATTGGCTCCCGATGGCGAGCCTCTCAGCAGTATCTGCGTCTGGCGCAACTTCCACCTCGTATCCCGCTTCCTGAAGCGAGCGCCGCAGGAAACCTTGTATCTCGGTTTCATCTTCCACGAGCAATAGGCGCATAACGCAATCTTAGTCCATTGATGTTGCACGTTTACAGACATATGGAACTCAATTCCGTTGCCGAATCTTGCGCCATCCGAAGCAAAAATGACGACTTTGTCATCGCAGAGTTTCGACCGCGACATTTGGCTTGTCTATCGTTTCAAGTGGACAAAACTCATTGGGAAACGCATCCCGATATGCCTTCAAAATCGACAGGCCGTCGTTTCTCACAGTGCCGATCAGAAACTACATCCCAGTTTGCGTCTATATTAGTTGGCATTCTTCGTGAGTGCCCGACTAAGGCGGGTTTACGTTCAATAGACGGCAAAGGGCAATGATCAAAACATCATTTGCTTTTCATCTCCGGAGGGAGAGGAAACGCCAAGCCGATTGTTTCGGAAGCGAGCAGTCAACCGGCGCGACGATGCTTGTGCACGACGTAGCGTCCGATCATCCAGCCAACAGCGCTGCCTACGAGAACGTCGGAGGGAAAGTGCTGACGCGCCAGAACGCGTGCCACGCTGACACCGGTTGCGAGGCCGTAAGCAGAAATCTGCGTCAGCGGCCCGTTGTATTCAGATGCAATGACTGCAGCGGCTGACCAAGCGACAATAGCGTGGTTTGAAGGGAAGGAAGAATCAAATCCGACGCTTGACTGAAAGAACTTTCCCTTTGCGTTATCGTCGGTGGGACGCTCGCGCAGCGAAATGAGCTTAAGGACTTCGGAAACGGCGAGACTATCAAGAATGGCTTCCCCGCCAAGAATACCCGATTCGGTTGCGTGGTCATCGTCGCGAAATGCTCCCACTGCAAAGATTGCGGCCGGAGCGGCGATGAAGCCGCCCTCTAGAGCGTTCGAGGCCGTGGAGGCTTCATTGTTGAGTGATGGGTTCTGCAACCTGGAAGAAGACATCACCTGGTGGTCGATGGTGATGGCAACTGTAGTCGCTAGAACGAGCGCAACTGGGCCAAGCGCATTGGACTCGCGGATGCGCGCCGGGCTGGTCCAGATGGCTCGCTGGTCCTCAAGAATGTGGCTTGGAGTATCGCGGATTGTCACCAGATTGTCGTTTCCTTGAATCTGGGGCGACGGTGCATCAGGTAGGCTGTCGGCTGTGCTCTGCGCACTCGCGCGGATAGTAAAAACAGAAAACGAAAGCGCAGCGAGAAAGAAGAAAATTCGACGGACAGAGTGATGCTGCATCAAGGCAACCACAATGGGATAGATGCTAAATCATAGGGACGACGATGCTGAATGAACAAATCGTCATGTTCGGCGGTCCGAGCTACGACCGAGTTGCTGATCGAACTCAGATCGCGAACAAGCGCCGTCTCGCTTCGACTCCCTGGCCATGAATTGTGAAATTCGGATCGTTGGCGGAGCGACGGGGCTCGAACCCGCGGCCACCTGCGGGACAGAGCAAATGTCAGCCCGCCCATAGAAAGGTACAGAGATTTCCGCTGGTGTCATCGAATCGCGCGAATTGGCCGCCTCCGGTTAAAGCGGATGCGCCTCGTTTTCAAGTTGTGGTCGGATTGTCGCCTATTCGTCAGTTCCTCTTTCGATAACGGTTTCTGCTTTTGTCTTAAAACTGGTCTTGAGCGGTGAATTCCTTTCTCTTATAGCTGTCCGCAAGTTCCGGTCGAGGCGTATCAGGGCGCGCATCTGCATTCCCCAGACAAATGGGAATGCAGCTTTTCATGATCTCCACTTCCGCGGCGGAAGGACGTGCGTGAGGGGAAAACGCGAGCTGATCTTTTGCCTGTTGGCCGAGAACCAACCATAGCGGGGTGGACCATTCCGGCAGCAGGCCTTCAATACCACGACTGCCGTTAACCGGCGAGACGATCAGGCTCTGACGGAGGTGTTCCCGCGTCGCGGGCGGGACCTTTCGAGGCGGGGACATCTTCGGCGATGGTCTGCGGATCCAACATGCGGGCAACGGAGGTTTGCGACAGATTCTTGCGGATCTCTTCTTCCCAGGAATTGGAGCTCTCGACAGTTTTCTCGTGGAAGATCTCATTCTGTTCCTCCGGAGCGCGCCGGGGAGCAACAGCATCCGCGTCGGACGCGGTTTCAGCGATGTCGGTCTCCTTTGGAACCACGCCGGACTTCGGTAGGTCGCCGGGAACGGCGTCCTCTGTCGAGCGCTGCATTGACTCGGGAGACGGAGACTGATCCGGGACAGGCGCAGAAGTAGAATCCTGATCGAAGTGAAAGGATGCACGCCTGAGGGACGAAGTTTCGACGGGATAAGCTTCGATCCACTCTGCGCGCGAACCAGCTCTGACAGGCTCGTCAGCGTCGAACAGGCCGTACAGGGAACGGGCGCTTCTTTTAGGTTCATCTAATTCGTCGTCAAGCTCGTCTGCGGAGTGATAGCGGGCAAAGGCGAGTCCCAAGTAGAGCAGGCCGCAGCAGCAGCCGATGAGAGCGGAAGGCCACCAAGCCACCGGCGCGGGAAGCCTCGCCATTTGGTCAAGGCGGAGCGGATTCCGATTGGCGCCAGGAGCAAGTGGAGATGACACTGCGGCCGCCGGGTCAGGTTGCGGTTGCGGGGCGGGAGGCGCAGCCGGCTGTGGCGGAGGTTTGGCAGACGCAGAATTGGCAGCCTCTTCGCGTTGAGCTGCCTGATGCTGTTGTTCGATGACGCCGATGACGCGGCTGAGTTGCTCGCGCTCGTAACGGAGCTGCGCTGCAGAGGTTCCGGCAGTATTGAGGCCAGTGGTGGAAGGCCAGAAGAGAGCGAGCGCGTGATGAATGACATCGAGCCGGGCTTGCGCGCCGGACGCCGAGCCTGAATGAGCGAACTTGTGGCGCAAAGCATCGAGTCTCTGCTGGGCGGCGTGGACCTGGGACTCAAGGTACCGCTGGCGATCGTGTTCGGAGCGCAATGACGATTCCGGGCCGACGCGTTGACCCGCGGCGGAAAGCTGAGCCTGCAATTCGCCCAGGGCGGCGGCGAGCGACGATTTGGCAGCACGGGCCTGTTGTGGGGCAGCTAATGTGGGCGCGGGTGTCGAAACCGGTGCGGGCGCCGGTTGCGCGTTCGCGGCCGGAGGAGCGGCGCTCGGGGGCGAAGGTGCCCAGTCCACGAGAACCTTGGCGACCGCATTGGCAGTGTCGGCGGCCACACCGGGATCGGGGTCACGATAGCGGACCAGGAGGGGTCCGGCGGCAATCGGCTGGGTCAGCTCGAGGCGGGCGCGGAACGCGCCGATTGCCTGCGCGGCGGAAGACGCAGCAAGGTCCGCTTGAGGAACGAGCGCGGCGACGACAGAGTCGCTGAGGATGGACTGGCCGAGCACGACGGCGGGATGCGGCGCGCCCGTGATGCTGGAGTCCAACTCCTGTGCCACGGCAGAGTCGAAGGAAAGCCAGGCGGCGGAGGCCAGTTGCGCCTCTCGGTAGCGAAGAAAGGCATAGACGCCACAGGCGGTGGCGACAGCGACGACCACCGCGATGAGCTTATGGCTCAGCGGAACGGATGAGCGCAAAAGATCCTCAATCTTGATCTAAGATCCAAGGCAATTCACCTAGTAGTTTGATGCAAACTTCTGAGGTGGCGGTGTGATCTTCGTTATGGGTCAACCTCAGGGCAGTATCGGCGCTCATCCGGGTCCAGGTTTTTGTAAATGCCTGGCCTCGGGGGATCTTCTCCGTGATCCCGAGATGAATCCTTATTTTCTTACCAATATACCGTGGCGCGCCGGCTTTCGTCATGAAGGCAGAGGTGGGATTCCGATGAAAATCGTGGCGGTTTTGTGTAGTCGGACAGTACCCCATTTTAGGGGTTACTTCCGGTTCACCAGTCATTCGCTATTCCAGGTTCCAATTAAGGCGGATCAGAACGCGCATCAGCACTCCCTAATCGAGCGGAAAAATAGGACGCCCCTCCAATAGCGTTGCCAGGGGGCAAGTAACCACGGATTCCCATTCGACTTCGATCGCATTCGCGATCTCCGCTCAAAGCCGTTCAGGATGGCAACGCGTGGGTGGGACTCGTCGCGTCTCGTGCGTCAGCGGATGTATCGAAAGCAATAGGCAGTTGCATGAGGCCGCGCAATCCTGCGTTATGCCGCCATTCGAGGCGTGAATTAGTCAAGCGCGGATTCACGAGCCTGCGAAATAGTATGGGAAACGCAATTTGCGCTTCCATGCGGCCGAGCGCGGCGCCGAAGCAAAAATGCGCGGCCCAGCCGAACGCCAGATGACGATTGTCGGCACGCGCGAGGTCGAGCGTATCGGGATCGGGAAACTTAGCGGGGTCCCGGTTGGCGGCAGCCAGCACCGCGACAACTCGATCTCCCTTGGCAATCTTTTTCCCACACAGTTCCACATCGCATGGGGCGATACGAGCGGTGTGCTGAACCGGAGACTCATACCGCAACAGTTCCTCGACGGCAGTGTTCATGAGCTCAGGGCGACGCCGCAACTGCTCGAATGCATCCTGATTCTGCATGAGAGTCAGAAAACCGCTGGCAATAAGATTAGTGGTTGTTTCATGCCCGCCGACGAGCGTGATGATGATGTTGGCGATGACTTCATCGGTCGAGAACGAGGTGCCGTCGACCTGCGCCGTGGCGAGCGCTTGAATCATGCCGCCCGGTGCGCTCGCATGAGAGCAACGCAAGACGCCGCCGAGATAAGCCTTTATGCCGTGCAAACTCTGCAAGAGAGTCGTCAGGCGCTCCGGATCATGTTGAAAGTTGCCGAAAAGCTCGGATAAGTCGCGGATCCAGAGATGCACCTGCGGTCGATCCTGGGGCGGTATGCCGATGCGGCGAGTGGAGATGATCGAAGGCAATGGATCTGCGAAATCTGCGACGAGATCCAACTCACCATTCGCTATAACGGCGTCGAGCAAATCGTTTGCCGTCGATTCGATTTCTTCCCGCAATTTCTCAACCCGGTTCGGCATAAATGCTTCAGAGCAGATACCGCGCAGTTGTTTGTGCTTCGGCCCATCCATAAACATCATCTGCATACGCATCAGGTCGCTGAATGGGCTCATGATCGTTAAGCCGAGCTTGTCGAGATAGGCAGCCGAAGGTATTCTCTCAGCCGAGAAATCGGACAGCACCTGAACTGCTTCGCGATAGGTTGTAACGACCCACGTGTGCGTATAGGGGTCCCAATGGACCGGGTCATACTCCCGGAGCGCCTTATAAAGCACATGGGGATGCGCTGAGACTTCAGGAGAAACGAGGCGCAGAAGGCTGAGGTCCTTGTCTATCGCTGATGGCATAATCCCTTTTGCGCTTGCAGCGCACCCTTTCGTACTTTTCAAGTGGCTGCGTTCCCAAGATCCCTGTTCTCCTCGGGTGCAGATCCAGCGGCAAAGAGGAAAGTAGAGGCTTCAACCAGGAGCGAATCGGATTCGCTTGGGTTGTCTCCAAGTTCTGTGGAGGGGTGAGGAGGCTGCTCCCATTCGATCGGTTCGACCATTGCCGGCGTAGCGCTTGCCGGAGTAGAGCCAAGATGGGAAAGGATTGTCTCTGCGATTTGAACCACGGCCGGCGGCTCAGCCAGTTCGCTGTGGTGACCATCGACTACGAGAGATGTGAAAGAGCCGTCCACGAGGCCGCGCCATCCTTCGTCCGGGCGTTTGTGCGGCGGACTATCGGAGGCGAGCAGCAAGAGCACCGAGCCGGCGTAACGTTGCGGACGATAAGAGAGCCCGGCCGCTTCAACGATCTCCTGCGTCTTTTCCACCTGAGACTTAGCCATGGCGCGAAGGATCCCTTTCGGCAGCTGCCGGGACAAATCTTTGCAAGCGCATTGCAGCGTTTTCTGCGGCCCGAGGTTACGAGCCCGGTCAACCACAAATTCTACATGAGCGAGGACGTCGCGGAAGGATCGATATCCGGGGTGATAACCAGGATTGGTTGCATCAACCATGATGAGACGTGAAACCACATGGCCGGCCGCCTGAAGCTGAGAGGAAATTTCATACGCAAGGATTCCTCCGAGGCACATCCCACCAATCAGAAAGGGGCCAGCGGGTTGAATCTGCAAAATCTTCTTAACCATGCAGCGAGCGATCTCTTCAGTGGAAGGCCACCGGCCCAATGCGGCAAGATCCTCCAGAGTCAAGCGGATCACGAGGAAACCATATTCGTCGCCCATCGCCGCGGCGAGATTTCCATGCACATAGTGGATCCAGAAGATCGTCCCACGGCCCGTGCTTGGCTTGAGAGCAGCTACACCCGCGGGAAACTCGCTCATCGATGCGAAGGGTGTAGCCATTGCCGCACACGTGACGTTCGACGACGGCGACGCTGGAAGCGACGGACTGCAAAGCCTGGGCTCTGGATTCGCCGGACCGGGTCCGCTATGAACATGTGAACTTGGTAAGCGATGAGCCGCCAGAACATGAGAATCGCCAGCGGGCGAAGACTCTTGAGTTGCACGCATGGAGTCGAGCGCCCATTCAACCTCAGCGCTGAGCTGATTGACAGTGGGGTTCTCAAGAATCTGCTGCAACGAAAGTTCCACGCCAAACTCTTCTTCGATCCGGAAGATGAGTTGCATCCCGAAGAGCGAGTGCCCGCCTGCGAGAAAGAAATCGTCTTGCTTGGAAAGAGTGGGATCCTTGAGCAGTTCCTGCACGAGCGTCAACAATCGATCTCCGAGTCGCGACTGCCTTCCCGTGGTCAATCTGGTGCCGAGCTCGAACGGAGAACCCATGTCGAGCGTCTTCTGGTCCAGTTTTCCGTTCGTGAGAAGCGGGACCGATGGCAGCCGTACAAAATGCGCAGGCACCATGTAAGACGGCAGCGATTGAGAGAGATGTTCTCGTAACAGATCCGCCGAGAGAGCTGCGTCGGCGCTCCTGGCGACCACATAGGCGATGAGACGAATCTCTCCCCGCGAACCAACGCGCGCATGCGTTGTGGCAAACGCAATATCCTCGTGGCGAGCAAGAACGCTGTCGATTTCGCTAAGCTCGACGCGCTTTCCGTATATTTTCACCTGGCGATCGATGCGGCCTTTGAACTCGATTTCACCATTTCCGTGCCGCACGCCCAAATCTCCTGTCCGGTACATGCGAGCACCTGGAACAAAAGAAAATGGGTCAGGCAGAAACGCCGATCGGGTCTGGTCCGGAAGATGCCTATACCCGCGCCCTACGCCGTCTCCGCCGATATAGATCTCTCCGAGTTCTCCGTCCGGAACCGGCTCGCCATCGACATCGAGCAGGTAAATCGTGGCGCCGCGGATCGGTTTCCCGATTGTCGGAACACTGTTTGATGCGATTGGCACCGGACCGGAAGTTGCAACGACTGTACATTCCGTCGGGCCATAATTATTTACGAGAACAAAGGGCAGGCGCTTGCGCGGGCCTTGCGGAAGGACATCCGCTCCCGTGAGCAGGAATCGCAGGGCGATCTGAGACGGCCATTCCCTATCGATCAATGCCGATGCCTGAATGGTGGGAACAAAAGAAACGGTGATTTGCTCTTTGACGAGCCACTGCTGAAGCAGGTCGGTCGAGAGGCGGATTGGGTCGCTCGCAATGCAGAGAGTGGCGCCGGCGCAAAGCGTTGGCCATATCTCCCATACTGCAGCGTCAAAGCCCAGGCTCGCTAAGTGACTCGTTCGATCTTTGTGCGTGAGGCGAAAATCTCTCAAATGCCAGTTGATGAGATGGCAAAGGTTGGCGTGCGTAATCTCAACACCCTTCGGATCGCCCATGGAACCGGATGTGTAAATGACATAGGCGAGATCACTGGGCTGCACCGGTTTGACTGGGCTGAAAGAAGGAGGTTGATCCGGAAGGACACGCCACACGCGGTTGAGTATGTCGATCTCGTCGATTCCACCGGGGAGGCGGTCGAGCAAAGGCGTCTCGGCAACCACAGCCTTTGCGTCAGAGTCCTGGAGTGCAAAGCATATCCGTGCGTCGGGCCAGGAAGTGTCCAGTGGCACGTAAGCGGCGCCAAGACGCAAAACGCCGAGAGCCGCGATCGTCCAGTCGATAGAACGAGGCATGCAAAGTGCGACGACATCGCCGTGCTGTACGCCGCGAGAGAGTAAGTAGTGAGCGAAGCGCTCAGCCAGAAGATCAAGATCCCGATAATTGAGAACGCTGTGGCCTTCCTGAAGTGCAATGCGGGTCGGGTAGCTTTGTGCGATTGCATGGACCCGCGAAGGTACCGGTTCACTCATTGTCTGAGCGTGCATTTACGCTCCTCCAAAGCAAATAGCATCTTCAACAACCATTTTGAGCAGGCAGTAAAATGAGCGGCGAAGCCGGAAACTCCTACGAAAGTAATAGATGCATTCTGCCGTGTTCATGATGGCCGGCTGCACCGAGGTCCGTGCATCGGTTACCTCGGAGAGTGACGGGCGGAGCGAGGCTTTGACATTCTCGTGCCCATTAAATGTTTGAAACGGTAGAAGAATGAGGCCTGTCGCGCCAACTTGATTTGCGAACGGTTGAGTCGTCTGCGATTGTCACAGGCAATCCACAGGCCAGATAACTCCCGGGGTACCTCTGCTCGTGGTGAATTGAGAGTGAGAAGCGTTCCTCGCATCCCACGCGTCAGAGTTGGAACTCTGTCATCTTGCTGGATTGAAGGACGCAAACGAAGCTGCGCGAATCGCAGGAAAGACAGGGTTGCAGGCAGAAACGGCGCCAGCGTATATTTGGCGCTGGCCGGAAACGGGGAAAGCAAGTTCCGGCGAAAACGAGCCGCGGGTATTGCCCATGATGAACCGACGGAAGTTTGTCGCCGCTCTCGCTGCGACATTGCGCATGCTGCCAGAAGCATTGGCCGAGGCCGGGTACCAAAAGCCCGCTAACCGGAACATCAAGTGGGCGCTCAGTGAGGCGCTGTGGGGATACTACCCTCCCTGCCCCTTTGGCGACATTCTGGACGTGATGGCGGATACGGGGTTCATCGGCGTTCGTCTCGCCGGGTTCCCGAATGTGCTGAGCAAATTTGGCATGACGCAGGCGCAGATGGTGAGCGAAGTTGCAAAGCGCAGTCTGCATCTGGTGACAATCTCGTGGAACGGCCGGCTTGCAGACCCGGAGGCGCGGCAGGCAGTGCTCGACAACGCGCGGGAAGCGATGAAGTTTCTTGCGGATTTTGGAGCGAACCACCTGGTGGTGTTCTCGCCGAGCCGCACGACGCCGGGTGCCGGCACTCCAGCCGCTTTCAAGGAGCTGTGCGAGCGCTGCAACCAGATTGGCGAGCTGGCCGGCGAAATGGGGTTCACGGCGGGGCTGCACAACCACATGGGCCAGATGGTGCAGAACCAGGACGAGGTAGATCGATTTATGGCGATGACCGATGCGAAGCTGTTTGGCCTGTCGCCCGACACCTGCCACCTGAACCTGGCCGGATGCGACGTGGTGGCGACGCTTGAGCGGTACAAACACCGCATAAAATTCCTCGACTACAAAGATTCAAAGTGGACCACGCCTGAGAAAGATTGGGTTCAGCCGAATGGAAAAGTGTTTGCGAAGGATTCGGACTCGGCGCGATTCTTTAACTCGAGCTATGACCTTGGCGACGGGCAGGTGGATTTCCCGGCTTGCCAGCGGGTTCTGAAGAGCGTGGACTATCGCGGATGGATCTGCGTGGATCTTGACACGTCGCGGCTGGGCCCGTTGGCTGACTTTAAGCGTTGCGGGAATTACATTGTGAGCAAGCTGGAGCCGATTTATTTATGAGTTTCGCAGCAATGAATCGGCGTGAGTTTGCGTTTGGAGCGATGGCGATGGCTGTGCCGGGAGCAGCGGCGAAGTCCGGAATCGGCGCCGCGTCAAAGTACCGCATTATCGATGCGCAGGTCCACGTGTGGGTGAATGATCCCGCTTATCCGTGGGCCACGGCGACGAAAGATCCGCCGAAGGAGGATCGGACGCCGGCGATGTTGCTCGATCTGATGAAGGCCAATGGCGTGGAGCGTACGGTCGTTGCGCAGTACATTGGCTATCTCTGGGACAACCGGTACGCCCTGGCTTCGTTGAAGAAATACGCGCCGATTTTCATGGGCGTGTGCCGCGTGAACCCGACCGACCCGGCGGCGCCTGACCAGCTTTCGA
The DNA here is from genome assembly GCA_964552975.1 of uncultured Occallatibacter sp. Lineage (GTDB taxonomy): Bacteria > Acidobacteriota > Terriglobia > Terriglobales > Acidobacteriaceae > Telmatobacter. Next base: position 13,915 of record CAZKJB010000059.1, read on the forward strand.
AGCTGACGGAGGATGGATTTCACGGAGTCAGGATCAGTCCCGCGGCCAACGCAAGCGGCGATTGGATTAACGGACCGCTGATGCCGCCGCTGTGGATGCGGTGTGAGGCCCTGAAAGTACCCATGCAGGTTTACACGCCGATCACGCGCATCCCCGACCTGGCGCACCTGATTGAGCAGTGCCCCGATCTGACCGTGGTCATTGACCACATGGCCGATTGCCCGGTGGACCAGCCCGCGGAGCTGAACAAGCTGATTGCACTGGCGCGCTATCCGCGAGTGTTCGTGAAGATCTCGCATACGTGGACGGTGTCGCGCCAGGCGTATCCGTGGCTCGATGCGCAGGAGCATGTGCGGCGGCTGTACGACGCGTTCGGCGCGCAACGGCTGATGTGGGCATCGGATTGGCCGGTGGACCTGGGATGGACGACTTACGCGCAGGCGCTGAGCGTGGTCCGCGACGACATGAAATTTCTGAACGCGGATGATAAGAGCTGGATTCTTTCCGGCACCGTGCAGCGCGTTTGGCCATTCGCGTAGCGGACTTCCTGGACGCATGGCCTTCGTAGAACAAGAAGAGCCGCGGCGGCGGACCTCGTCAAACCCTCGCCCCGGCGAGCCCGAGGGGTGCTTCGACGCTGAGTTCTGCAACTTCCGTCACATCCGGCTTGGCGTACGTTCGCATAAAATTGAGGCATGTGTGGAATCGTCGGGTACGTTGGACCAAAGAAAGTGGTTCCCGTCATCATCGAGGGGCTACGGCGCCTGGAATACCGTGGTTACGATTCGGCCGGTATCGCGGTGGGCAGCCCATCGAGCGACACGCTTGAGGTGATGCGCGCGCCCGGCAAGCTGTCGAACCTGGAAGAGGTTTTGCGCGAGCATCCGCTGGCGGGCACCTTCGGCATTGGCCACACGCGTTGGGCGACGCATGGTCGGCCCACAGAAGAAAATGCGCACCCGCATCGCGACTGCACAGGGCGGATCGTGGTAGTGCACAACGGGATTGTCGAAAATTATCTCGACCTGAAGCGCGAGCTGACGGCGCAGGGCCACAAGTTTGTAACCGAGACCGACACTGAGATTATTGCCCACCTGATTGAGCAAGTGCAGAAAGACGCCGCGGCAGAAGGCAAGCCGTTGCCGCTTGAAGATGCGGTGCGCAAAGCTGTGAAGCGGCTGACGGGCGCATTTGCGCTGGGAATTCTGTCGGCGGCGGAGCCGGACAAGATCGTGGCGGCGCGGAGCGGGCCGCCGGTGGTGATCGGCGTGGGCGAAGGCGAAAGTTTTATCGCGAGCGATGTGCCGGGGATTCTGCACCACACGCGGAATATTTATTTTCTGGCCGACGGCGATATGGCGATC
>CAZKJB010000060.1:0-15218 GCA_964552975.1 uncultured Occallatibacter sp.
CTGTCTTTGCCCTTGTCCTCGCCAAGCCCGGCACCACCGGCCCAAATCTGCAGCCGCATCCCCCATCTGACGCCTGCGCTGCACCCGTGCCAGACCAGTCGTCAGCGCCTGCACCTCACCCGGCAGCCGCACCAGCCGTGGGGGATCTTCCGCCCGTTTGCGGCGTCATCGCGCACGTTCCATCTTCCGCTCCTGGACAGCACTTCGGTGGCCGCGCCATCTCCCTCGCACTCTTCGCCACCTCGGTCCCTACCATGACTGGACTCGCCGCGACTCCGCGCCCTGTCGTCGATCAGACCGGCCTCGCGGGCCTATACGATTTCACCCTGACATGGATCCACGATTCAAGCGGCGACACCGCCATCCCCGACAACGTCGCCAACTTCCGCGACGCCCTCAAGACCCAGCTTGGCCTGGAACTCAAATCCTCCCGCGCTCCCATAAGCTTCCTCATCGTCGACCATGTCGAGCGGCCTTCGGAGAATTAGGCAAGAGAAAATCTCGAGAATTTTCGCTTTTTATTCGCCATTCTGTCTGAAAATGGATTATGCTGTTTGGGCAACGAGGAGGTTGCCCTGATGGACGCACAAAAAGAACTCATTGCTGAGTTTGACCGCGAGGCCGCAAAGACCCGCAAGATGCTCGAAGCCATTCCGGCTGACGCAGATCTCAATTACAAACCGCATCCGAAATCGATGACCCTGGGCCGCTTGGCTGGCCACGTGACCGATATGACCGGCGATTGGGGTCTTCATACCCTGACTTTGGATAAGCTCGAGTTTCCAGCGGATCATAAATGGGATCCGTGGGTCCCGGCTAACAAGGCGGCGATCCTGGAGAAATTTGACAAGGATCTGCCGGCAACGCGCGCAGCGCTGGTGTCCATCTCGCCGGAGAAGTGGGACAACAGTTGGAAGTTTGTATTCGGTGGCCAAGCCTGGATTGACCAACCCAAGCATCAGGTTTTCCGCGAGATGGTGCTGAACCACATGGTTCACCATCGGGCGCAGTTGGGCATGTACCTGCGGCTGATGGGTGCAAAGATCCCCGGGGCGTATGGGCCCTCGGCCGACGAGATGTAAGAAAGGCAGGGGACAAGGGAACAAGGGAACAAGGAGCCGAGAGTGAGGAGCCAGTCCCGGCTCCTTGCTGCTTTGCATTGCGCATCGTGGGCCCCGGCTAGCAGGCTCTGGGGCTAGTCTTGATTCATGGCTTTCTCATTTCCGAAGATCTATCCGATTCTTGATAGCTCGGTCATTCCGCAAACAGGACGGGCTCAGTTTTTGCGGCGGCTGGGCGGCGAGTTGGCTGAGGCTGGGGTAAGGCTGCTCGAGTACCGGAACAAGAAAGGCTCAGAGGCGGAGCTGTTGAGCGATGCAGCGATTCTTCGCGCTGCATTGCCGCAGACGAGGGCGAAATTGATCTTCGACGATCGCGCAGATCTGGTTGCGAAAGCGGGGTTCGACGGCGTTCATGTGGATACAGGCGACATTGCGCCGGCTGAGGCACGCCGGATGATGGGATGCGACCGGATTGTGGGCACATTCGGCGGGAGCGAAGGGCTGTTGCCGGGAATTCTGAGACTACCAGTCGACTACCTTTCGGTCGGCCCGGTCTTTCCGACCACAACGAAGCAGACAACCAGGCCGCCGATTGGCGCGGCCGGTGTGCGCAAATTGCGCGCTGAGGCGGGCGCAGACGCAGTGCTGGTTGGCGTGGGAGGCGTGACGCTGGCGACGGCGGCGGATGTATTGGCGGCTGGAGCGAGCATGGTGGCTGTGTCCGCGGCAATTTTTCGCGCGCCCAATCCGGCTGCGGAGTTCCGCGTGTGGATGGCTGCACTAAGGTGAGTCCTGATATGCGGGTGCGCGGCGGCGGTGTCTGAAAATGGGACAGTGACTGCCCGAAGCTGGAGCAGTTTCTGTAGAAGGACGGGACACCTTCTGCCCGAGATCGAGATGGACCTGTCCGAAATCGAGACAACCTTCATTAGATGGCCGTCGCTCTTTGCGGACCGCGAAGAGTCCCGTGAGAATTGCGGGTTTTGTATCGTATGATTGCGGTACGCGCCAGGGCTGGCAGAATCGGCCAGGTTCGAAATCGGTGATGCATTCTGGCGCTTTCGGTTACGTTTATTGCCCCGCTCAATCCAACCGCCAGGGAGGAAGTCTCATTGAATTCACGACTGCTGCGTGTTAAACCGATGTCGATGCTCTCAGAAGAGGCAGGCGAGCAGGGCGAACACACGCTGAAGCGCTCGCTCGGGGCCGTGAATCTGGTGACGCTTGGCATTGGCGCGGTGATCGGCGCCGGTATTTTTGTGCTGACGGGCCAGGCCGCGGCGCTTTACGCGGGTCCGGCTGTCGCGTTGAGCTTTGTGCTCGCGGGACTGACTTGCGCGTTTGCAGGCCTGTGCTACGCGGAGTTTGCATCGATTATTCCCATCGCGGGTTCGGCGTACACGTACGGCTACGCGACGCTGGGTGAGCTTGTGGCGTGGATTATCGGGTGGGACCTAGTGCTGGAGTACGCCTTTGGCGCGGCGACGGTGGCGTCAGGATGGTCAGGGTACTTCAACAGCCTGCTGCAGCAGATCGGAATCGTGATTCCGCCGCAGCTGACGGCAATACCGGGGTCCGTGCTGGTGCGGTATCAGGGAATTTGGACGCCACTGATGTCGCTACCGCCGGGAGTGAGCGACGCCGGCCTGCCGCATGCGACCGGGGTTTTCAATCTTGTGGCGATGATTGGTGTGATGGCGATAACGACGATCCTGGTGATCGGCATCAAGGAATCGGCGAACTTTAATACGGCGATCGTGATTGTGAAGCTTAGCGTCGTGGCAATTTTTCTGGTGATCGGAGGGTATTTTCTCTTCCGTCATCCAGAGGTGGCGAAGATGAACTGGCACCCGTTCGTTCCGCCGAAGGACGCGGACGGCAACTTTGGCTGGGGCGGAATTGCGAAAGGGGCATCGCGGATTTTCTTTGCCTATATCGGATTCGATGCGGTGTCTACCGCGGCGCAGGAAGCCAAGAAACCGCAGCGAGACATGCCGATCGGAATTCTCGGTTCGCTCTTCATCTGCACAATTCTTTACATTCTGGTGTCGCTGGTGCTAACCGGGCTGGTGAGCTACAAGACGCTGAACGTGGCTGCCCCTGTGGCTCTGGGGATCGATGCAACGGGTGTGAGCTGGGGATCGCTGCTGGTGAAGGTGGGGGCGGTCTTCGGGCTGGCGACGGTGATGCTGGTGATGCTGCTTGGACAAACGCGCGTCTTCTACTCGATGTCGAAAGACGGGCTGCTGTGGAAGTGGGCGTCGGCGGTGCATCCGAAGTTCCGCACGCCGTGGATTACCACGATTGTGTTCGGGCTGTTTGCGGCGGTGTTTCCCGCAGTGCTGCCGATCGCGCGGCTCGCGGATCTTGTGAACATTGGCACGCTGCTGGCATTTTCGATTGTGTGCGCGGGAGTGTGGGTGCTGCGCGTACGGCATCCCGAAATGCATCGGCCGTTCAAGGCGCCTTTTGTGCCACTCGTGCCGATTCTCGGTATCGGGTCGGCGATCTTCCTGATGGCGCAGTTGGCGGCGATTACGTGGGAAGTGATGATCGGCTGGCTGATCTTTGGGCTGCTGATCTACTTCACCTACTCCGTGAAGCACAGCAAAGTACAGAAGCTGACGAAGGCGGAAGCGGCGGACTGAGCGAATTGGAGCTGGAAAGCTGAACGGCCTCCCGCAAGCGGGAGGCCGTTCTGTTTCTGGTGGAGCGATCGCAATGAGTTTACGCGGTGGTCTTTGCGCAAAACTCGTCGAAGGCGCGAACCAATTCCGCAGCGATGTCTTGCGCAGTGGTTTGCTCGATGACGAAGCGCTGCATGAGGTAGACGAGCTTTCCATCGCGGAGGATAGCGACCGCCGGAGAAGTGGGCGGATTGCCTTCAAAGTAAGTGCGCGCGCGTTCGGTAGCTTCGCGATCCTGCCCGGCAAAAACGGTGATTTTACGATCGGGTTGGTTGGCGGAGTGGGTTAGCGCCAGGCGTACGCCGGGGCGCATTTTGCCAGCCGCGCAGCCGCAGATGGAATTGACGACGAGCAGGGTTGTCCCGGGCTCGGCGAGTGCTGCATCAACTTCTTCGGCCGTGCGGGTTTCGTTGATCCCGGCGCGCACAAGCTCCTCGCGCATAGGAACCACCATCAGTTCTGGATACATAATCGCCTCCGGCAGGAGAAGCTGCCTGGGTCTATTTTACTGTATTCTCGCGAACCCTTGCTAGTTACCTCGAATGGGCATTTGGTTACTCCGGAGGAGCGCAGCCGCGGTTGCGCTCGATGTTCTGGATCTGCTGTAGCTCGCCAGTCCGCATCTCGGTAAGCATGGTGCCAAAGGCGGCCTGATTGCCATTGGGAAATGCAGTCGTCATAAAAGCAGTCCAGGCATCGCGCATGGCGACCCAGGCGCGTTCTTCAGCGCGCAGTTTTTCTTCGCTGGTTGGGGCATTGGGCGGGTCGCCGGGAATGGGCTTGGTGAGGCACGGCGATGAGATGACGGCACGAAATGCCTGATTGAGATGCAGATCAGCTTCTTCGAACTGGTCCTGCGAGGGGGCGCGGTTCCGCTGCTGCATGGCGAGTTGGGACGAAAGCTGTTGGTCGACCATGCGCTCAAAGTTCTCATTGGGATTGTTGGGCTCGGACTCACCATGAGCTTTCGCGTAGGCATGAATGGCTGCGTCGACGGGTTTGACGGCGGCATCAAGCTGGTCGGACGAGAGGCCGGTGACAAAGCGCACGAGCAGGGGCTCGATGGACTCCTCGGGAATGCACCCACGGTTGCGCTCAACATTTTGCATATGGCGGAGGTCCATGTCGCGCTCGTTGGTGATCATCCAGGCAAATGTTGCCGGGTCGCTGTTGGGAAAGAGCTTGGCAAGGAAGCCCTGCCACGCAGTGCGCATCGCCAGCCACGCAGTTTGTTCAGCGCGCAAACCGTCAGCGTTCGACGGGAACGAGGGCGGATCGCCGGGCTGCGGCTTGTTGATGCAAGGCGAACTGACGACTTCGCGGAGGGTTTCTTTCATGCGCAGGTCAGTATCGGCAAGCTGGACTCGCTGCGGAAATTGGCCCTGCTGCATCATGCGCAGGTCTGACGAGAGCCGCAGGCGCAACTGACCCGCGAAGATGTCATTGTTGTCTTTGGGTGAAGCCGCTGCGTGAGCTTTGGCGTAAACACCAATGGCCGCTTCAACGGGCTGGAGTGCGGTGGTAAGCTCGTCGGGCGTCATCCCGGTGACGCTTTTTTCGAGGACAGGCTCGAGTTCTGCCGGGTACATGGAGCGAGTTTGAATGCCGCGCCCCTGCACCATGCGATAGCCGTCGGGCATGGCGAACCACTCCGAGCCGGGATCGCCGAGTTTGAGATCGGTGACATCAAGCTTCTGCGTGCCATTGCGCGGATCGAGCCGTGTGACCGAGAGATTGAATTGCAGCTGCGGGGAATACCAGATTTCCTTGGTGACGACAACCGGCTTGTCGTTGCCGAATGCGCCGGGATTGAAGGTACGCGTTTCGCGTGTGCCGGTGCACTCGAGGCCGTCGATTGTTTTTGTACCCAGGCTTTCGCGGGTGAGGACGGACTTGCCATCGCTCGATGGACCTGCGGCCTCGTCTGCCGGATGCTGCGTGGGATCGAAGGTGACCTGGCGGCAGATGCGCTGGTCGGGAGTGCAGTTGGTGATGAGGGAAGTCTTGGGATCGTAGATCCTGGTTTGCATAATCGGCGGATCGCGGTCTGAATCGGCAGGAATAATGTCGCGGGCTTCGCGATACTCCCGGCCGTCGGCGTCGCGCGCAGCCAGCGTGTAGTACTTCTGGTCGACGACCGTGCCGTCGCCTAGAGTCCGCTGAACCGTGACCGCGATTTTGGCGTGGAACGGATGACCGGTTGCGAGCGGGATGAAGAGGCCATCGACGTGACCGGTCATGCCGCTATCGGGGTCGGGCGCGTGAGTGCTGGCGGGGGCGTTGACTTGCCCTGCGACACCGACGGAGGTTTGGGAAAGGAGGAGTCGCGTGGAAACCAGGCAAAAGAGAAGCAAAAAGGCGTACAAAAACTTGGCACCCATAGGAATGCTCCACTGGATTTCGAATGGAAGTATACAGAATATTTGACGAATTCTTGTGAATTCGTTGCGATCCTATAGGCTTAATCTTTGGTAATCCTCGAGAACATTTCGCTCGCTCCGTTCACGACCTTCGGCATTGGAGGCCCGGCGCAGTGGTTTGCTGAAGTCACGAACGAAGGCGGGATCCGAGAGGCGACGGATTGGGCGCGCGGGCGCGGAGTTCCCCTGTTTGTACTGGGCGGGGGCAGCAATCTGCTTGTGTCAGATCGCGGGTTTCCCGGCTTGGTGTTGCACATCACACTAATGGGGATCGAGAGGGACGGCGGATTATTCCGCGTAGGCGCCGGTGAGCCCTGGGACGACTGCGTGGAGCAGACTCTGATAGCGGATTGTGCGGGGTGTGAGTGCCTTGCGGGTATTCCCGGCACCGTAGGCGGGACTCCAGTGCAAAATGTGGGCGCCTACGGGCAGGAAGTTTCGTCGGTGATCGAGCGCGTGCGGGTCTTCGATGTTGCGGAGCGGCGATTCGCGGAGTTGGCCGCGGACGAGTGTGGGTTTTCTTATCGGCGCAGCCGGTTCAACGGAGCGGATAGGGGCCGGTTCATTGTTACGCGCGTGGATTACCGGCTAAGAGAGAGCGGTGCACCCACCCTGCAGTATCCGGATGTGAAGCGGGCGATGGAAACAAAGCGGAGCAGCGGGTTGCCGAGTCTAGAAGAAGTTGCCGCAGCGGTGCGGGAGATTCGGCGGAGCAAGGGCATGTTGCTGCTGGAGGGCGATCCGGATTGCCGCAGCGCGGGAAGCTTCTTCAAGAATCCAGTGGTAGGCGTGGAGTTCCTTGAGAGGCCTGTGGCACGCGGCGCGCCTCATTTTCCAGCAGGACCGGGCGCTGAGAATGTTGGCCGGGTGAAGATTCCTGCGGCGTGGCTGATTGAGCAGGCGGGTTTCAAGAAGGGATACGCACTGGGCGCTGCGGGAATTTCGTCGCGACATACGCTGGCGCTGATTAACAAAGGCGGCGCGAGCGCTGAAGAGATTCTGGCGCTGGCAGAGAAAATTGCTGCCGGGGTCGAGGCGCGATTTGGGATTCGGCTGGAGCGCGAGCCGGTGCTGGTGGGGTTTTAGCACGTGCTCTAATCTCTGTGCGTCAACGCAAGCGCGGAAACGAAGAGAGACTTCAGGGCGTTCCAAGCCGCTGCGCGATGCGATCGCGTTCGGCGGCGAGGACCTGGGCGGCTGGCCCCAGTGCAACGAGGCGGCCTTCGCGCAAAAGCAAGACTTCGGCGCTGGTGGCGAGCGCATCCGTGACATCGTGTGTGGCAAGAATGGTCTGAACACGGTTTTCGCTGAGCCAGCGTTGCAGGCGTTCGAGCAGAGCGTCGCTGGCAACACCGTCAAGCGCTGAGAAGGGCTCGTCGAGAAGCAAGAGGCGGGGCGCGGGCGCCAGAGCGCGGGCAAGCGCCACGCGCTGTGCCTCGCCGCCGGAGATGCTTTCAGGCCAGCGTAGAGCGAGAGCTGAGGCGCCCACAAGTTCCAGCATCGCTGCGACTCGCGTCGATCTGCTCGCGGCGTTGAGGCTCTGCAACCCATATGCCACATTCGCCGCGACGGTCAGGTGAGGGAAGAGTGCAGTCTGCTGCGCGACGAGTGAAGTCTGGCGACGGCCCGGCGGCAGGTGCAAGCCTGACGCCGTGTCGGCGAGCAGGCGATCGTCAAGAGCGATGCGGCCTTGCTCGGGCCGGTCGAGACCAGCGAGCAGGCGCAGCAGCGTGGTTTTGCCCGCGCCGGATGGGCCGAAGATCACTGTCCAGTTGGATGTAAGCTTGCACTCCACTTGCAGGTGGAAGCCGCCGCGATGGGCACCGAGAGCGAGATCAAGCATGGCGCTTGCTCCCGCGCGATCCGCCGCTCGCGCGGCTTTGCGTTTTGGAGTAAATCAGTGCCAGAGCCAGCACGCTCATGCCGAGCAGGATGGCGGCGGTTCTGCCTGCGGCGGCGTAATCAAAGTTCTCCACCTGGTTGTAGAGGACGATGGAAAGAGTGCGCGTGGCGCCTGGAATGTCGCCGCCCAGCATCAGCACTACGCCGAATTCACCAACGGTGTGGAGAAAGCTGAGGACAACGGCGGCGAGCAGCGAACGGCGGGCAAGCGGGATGAGGATGCTCGAGACCAGTCGCAAGGGTCCGGCGCCAAGGAGGCGAGCGGCGTCGACAAGCGAGGAATCGACAGAGGCAAATCCGGCAACGAGGGGCTGCACGGCAAACGGCAGGCTGTAGATGACCGACCCGACGACGAGGCCTTCGAAGGAGAATGCGAGCGGGTGGCCGAGAAGTGTGGCTATGCCGCGGCCGACGGCCGTGCGGGGGCCAAGCAGGACGAGAAGGAAGAATCCCAGGACCGTGGGAGGCAAGACCATGGGCAATGTGGCGAGAGCTTCGAGGGCAGCGAGCCAGCGGCTGCGGCCCAGCACGAGGACGGCGGCCAGAGGCACGGCGATCGCAAGCAGAATGAGCGTGGTGACCGTTGCGAGACGGAGCGAAAGTGCGAATGCCTGCCAGTCCATGAGTGCCACTCAACAGACTATCGTTCGGGCGCGGGGATTCCCAACCGTTTTGGAAAATGGGAGAAATGAAGAGTGAAAGCGTGAAGGAGTAAAAAAGTGAAGAAGTGAAGAAGTGAAGAAGTGAAAGGGTGAATGAGTGAAGGAGCCGGTTCCCAACCATTTCACAAACGGCGCGAAATGGATGGGGCAACGAATGCGTCATTTCACCGGTGTAAGGCCGCTCTTGGCAAGCTGGGCTTGCACCGGCGGCGAAAGCAGGTAGTCGAGCAATTTGTGAACCGCGTCGCGCTGGGTGGTTTTGCTAACGATTACCATTCCCTGCTCGATGGGCGGATAGAGATTTCGCGGGATGATGAAGTAGGATCCGCTCGCTGAAAGTTGCGGCGTGAGCGCCGAGGTGAGGGAGATGACGCCCGCGTCGGCGTTTCCTGACTCGACAAACTGCGCGGCCTGGGCGATGTTTTCGGCGGTGACGAGTCGAGGCTTGAGTGCGTCGTAGAGATTGAGGCTCTGCAATGCGGCGACGGCGGCGCGGCCATATGGGGCGCGATCGGGATTGGCGAGGGCAAGGCGTTTGAGGCGAGAATCGCGGAGCAGATCAAGCGAGGGCGGAGGCAGATGGGAATCTTTCCGTTCCCACAAAACCAGAGTTCCCTTAGCGTAGGTGATGGGGGTAGAGGAATCGGCAGAGCCGGCGGCGTCGGCCAGGCCGTCGTCGATGAGTCGCTTGGGATAACTGAGATCGGCGGAGAGAAAAACATCGAATGGCGCGCCATTCTCAATCTGCGTGGTGAGCATCGCCGAGGCCTGGTAAGTTGCTTCCGCGTGAATCCCTGTCGCTCGCTGAAATTGATCGAGGATGGGAGGCAGGACGGGCTCAAGATCAGCAGCCGCGGCGACGCGCAATGCGGGCTGCGCGCATGCGTGCGCGACGAGCAGGAATGCAAAGAAAGCAGAGAAGATGGTTTTCATTGACGGCTCCGGCGGTTGTTCCATTCCACAGCAAGACCCACCGCACACTGGTAGGCTAACAGCAGGTATGAACGACAATTTGCACCAGCTGCGCTGTATTGGATGCGGGTCCCGGATCGCGGGTGCAGAGGCCAAACCGGACTTTCGCTGCGCCCAGTGCGGTGAACTGTTTGAGGTGGAATTCCCCGGCTGGATTCAGCGGGGAGGGCCAGACAGGCCGAATCCTGGAGCCCTGAAGTGGCTTTGGAGAGAGCGCCGCTGCTCGCAGGAAGCCCTGGATCAGTCAGGGGTTTGGCGGTTCCGCGAGTTATTACCGATTCTGGACAGCTTTGGTAATGCGGTTTCGTTGCGCGAAGGGAATACGCCGCTCTACCACCTGCCGCGCGCGGCAAAGGCCCTGGGGGTCGACCAGCTTTTTGCCAAACACCAGGGGATGAATCCCACGGGATCATTCAAAGACACAGGCATGACTTCAGCGATGAGCGTGGCGCGGGAGCGCGGCTTTCAGTGGGTGGCATGCGCGTCGACAGGCAACACATCGGCGGCGATGGCGGCGTACGCAGCGCGCGCCGGCTTGCGCAGCCTGGTGCTGATTCCCGACGGAAAGATTGCGTGGGGCAAGCTATCGCAGGCGATGGACTACGGGGCAGTTACGCTGCAATTGCAATGCGATTTCGACGGCTGCGTGAATGTGCTGACGGAGATCGTGAAGCAGGAGCCTATTTATCTGCTGAACTCGGTGAACCCTTACCGGTTGGAGGGTCAGAAGACGCCGGCTTTCGAAATTGCCGAAGCGTTCGATTGGAATGTGCCCGATCACCTGATTGTTCCCGGCGGTAATCTGGGGAACAGCTCTGCATTGGGCAAGGGATTCCGCGAGATGAAGGAGTTGGGATTGGTGGCGCGGCTGCCGAAGATTTCCGTGATCCAGGCTGCCGGGGCGAATCCGCTGGCGCGCAGTTTTGCAACCAACAAGGGAACTGAATTGGAGCCGGTGGAGGCGCATACGCGCGCGACCGCAATTCGCATCGGGAATCCTGCAAGTTGGCGCAAGGCTGCGCGCGTCATCCAGGAAAGCTGCGGATGGTGCCTGGACGTGACCGAAGCAGAGATTGCAATTGCCAAGGCAGAAATCGGAGCTGAAGGGTTGGGATGCGAACCGGCTTCTGCTGTGACCCTGGCGGGCTTGAAGAAACTGCGTGCGCAGGGTGTGGTTCGCTCGGGCGAGACGGTGGTTCTGGTTCTCACGGGACACACATTAAAAGATGCGGACTATACGATCGACTTCCACAAAGGGACGCTGCTCAAGGATGAGGAAAAGGCCGGCCATGAGGCGGAGATCGACGCGTTGCGGCGCAATGCAGTTTCGGTGGACGCCACACCGGCAGCGGTGCTGGCCGCGCTCAAGGGCCAGATAGGATGAGCAACCAACAGAAGCCGCAGGGGCTTCGTGGCAATCAACCTTCTCGCGAGCTGCGCTTGCGTCTGCCTGCAACGTCGGCGAATCTTGGTCCGGGATTTGATGCCGTTGCTGTGGCGCTCGATTTCTATCTTGAGATCGAGGCCGAGGCGGCGGAGGAGTTTTCGATCTCTGCGACGGGGCGCGATGCGGATCGTTGCGCGCAGCTCAAAGACAACCTGGTTCTAGAAGCCTATAAAAAGATCCTGCGGGATCACGAACGGCCCGTTGTACCGTTGGCGATTCGCATGGTGAACGAAATTCCGCTGGGGATGGGTTGCGGCTCGTCGGCGGCGGGGCGCCTGGCTGCGATTGCGCTGGCAGTGCACTTTGGCGAGCTCGACTGGAACACGGATCGAATTCTCGAAGAGGCCTATCAGCTTGAGGGCCATCCCGATAATGTTGCGGCGTGCTGGCTGGGTGGATTCGTTGTCGCGCTATGCGAGGGATCGAAGGTACACGCGATGAAAGTGATTCCTCCAGGCGAATGGCGCGCGATTGTCGCGCTGCCTGCTGAGCCGCTTGCAACGAGCAAAGCGCGCGCTGTGCTGCCTGCCAGTTATGCAATTGCGGATGTGGTGGCGAATCTGCAAGCAGTTGCGACGCTCGGTCTCGCTTTTGCCGAAGGGCGCGGCGATTTGTTGCGTCTGGCAATGAACGACCGGATTCATCAGCCGTATCGGGCGCCGTACTGCTCTCTGCTGCCAATTCTGGCACCATTGGTGGGCGATCATGGCATTTTGGGTGTGACTCTGAGCGGCGCTGGTCCTGCGGTTCTGGTGGTTCTGGACAGGGAGAGCAGTGAGAAGGCCGCCTCGTCCGCAATTAGAGAATCGATCGGAAACCAGACGAAGGCGGAGCTGACAATTTGTCGGTTTTCGAGGGAAGGCGCGAGCCAACTTATTGAAACTAAAAGATGTTGACGCTGTGAAGGCTATTGATTGACATGCAACCCCATCGTTATCAATAAGTTAAGGTGTTACCTCGGGGTCAAGTCACCGAACTACAGATTACCCCGCAAATTACCTAAGTTTGCTTGCTATTTATCCATTGAACAACTACATTCGCTGCGTGAGCAGTTCTGGGGGAGGGCTGCTCTAGCGCCCGCGATCCTTACTGGATCCGGGCGCTTCTATTTTGTGCGGCAACACGGATTTGCGATGCAGACGACCACGCGCGGTGGCGATTTTCAGCAAGTGTTTCAACCCAAACAGAGCCCAAGCGCGCCGCTGAGCCCTGCGACTTTCAACCGTAGTGATGCATCTGATAGGTAAACGGTTTCCTGTACAATGAACGGGTGCGGGTCCGCAAGGAGGATCATGGCTGGAGTGGGTGTTCTGGAAGTGAACGATGCGAATTTTGACCAGGAAGTGTTGCAGAGCGAGCAGCCTGTTCTGGTGGATTTTTGGGCCGTATGGTGCGGTCCTTGCAAGGCGATTGCTCCGATCGTGGACGGCGTGGCCGCGACCTATGCGGGCAAGCTGAAGGTGGCCAAGGTGAACGTGGACCAGAACGGCGCAACGCCATCGCGCTACGGCATCCGCGGCATTCCGGCGCTGCTGTTTTTCAAGGGTGGCAAAGTGGCCGATCAGATCGTGGGCTATGTGCCACAGAGCGTGATTGAAGAAAAGGTTCAGCGCCTGCTTGCGTAAGTGCCGCAGGATAGAACGACAAATTTGGTTGGTCAGAGATAGAACAAAAGGATTGAACAAAAGGCCCGGCGCAAAGACCGGGCCTTTTGCTGTTTGTGGGCGGATGCAAAAGAGTTCGCCCCAATGCTGTAGGCTCAGAAAAGCATTTTCTCGTCGCCATTTCTTGTCCTGGACGTGACTCTTGGCAGAAAAAGCAGGCCCATCTTCGCGGCCGTTTGAGGACCCGCAACCCGGCGGGGCTCTGCATTGCGGCGGCGTTTCGCTCGAGACGCTGGCGCGGCGCTTCGGCACTCCGCTGTGGGTGTACTCGGCCGACCAGATTGTGGAGAGGCTGCGGCTGTTTCAGCGGGCACTGGATGGCCGGAGACATCTGATTTGCTACGCGGTGAAGGCGAACTCCACGCTGGCGATTCTTCGTTTGCTAGCCGAACGCGGAGCGGGTTTCGACATCGTATCGGGCGGCGAATTGGAGCGGGTACTGGCCGCGGCGCCGGACGCCGCGGGCAGAGTGGTTTTCTCCGGCGTGGGCAAGACGGCGGCGGAGATCGATCTGGCGCTGAAGGCCGGAATTCTGCAATTTAACGTGGAAAGCGATGCGGAACTGGCGCTGCTTGCCAAGCGCGCGAGCAAGCTGAAGATTCGCGCGCGGTTTGCGCTGCGCGTCAATCCCGATGTTTTCGCCGAAACGCACCCGTACATCTCCACGGGGCTGCGCGAGCACAAATTCGGCATCGATATTCGGCGGGCACCCGAGCTGTACAAAAGTGTGGCGAAGAACAAATGGCTCGAGGCTTACGGCGTCAGCGTCCACATCGGATCGCAGATTCGATCGGCGGCTCCCTTCGGCGCCGCAATTGAACGCGTAAGCAAGCTGCTGAGGCAGCTTGAGCGCGAGGGGATTGAGCTGAAGGCGGTGGATGCCGGCGGCGGACTGGGGATTGACTATCATGGCGGCGTGTTCGACGCGAAGGCCAAGGTGGAAGAGTACGTGGAGGCGCTGGAGCGCGCGCTGGATGGATTTGAGGGGCGTTTGCTGCTGGAGCCAGGACGGTTTCTGGTGGCCCAGGCGGGAGCGCTGGTGACCCGCGTATTGAATGTGAAGCGCAACGGAAAGAAGACGTTTGTGATTACCGATGCGGCGATGAACGACCTGATCAGGCCCGCGCTCTATCAGGCACATCATGATATTGTCCCGGTGCGGCGAAGGACCGGGAAGCTGAAGACTGTCGATGTGGTTGGTCCAGTGTGCGAGACGGGAGATTTTTTCGCGCGCGACCGCAAACTGGCGGCCGTTGAGCCGGGAGATCTAGTGGCGATACTCGATGCCGGCGCCTATGGAATGGCGCAGAGTTCCAACTACAACTCACGCCCGCGCGCGGCTGAGGTGCTGGTCGAAGGCAAGAATGCGCGGCTGATCCGGCGCAGAGAAACGATAGCTGACCTGCTGGGGCCGGAGATGCTGTAGTTCTGGAAGCCCGACCCAATTCATTCGTGAGAAGCGCAGTTACGGACGAAGTATAGCGCGAGCTTCGAGGCGACATTGTTCCCGCCTCCGCCCTGTTCTCGACTCCGGCCTGTTATTGTGTTGCGGGGAGATTTTGATGCAATCGCGCGCACAGAAAACATGCTCACTCATCATTGCGCTGCTGGCGATCGGGCCCTGTTTGTTGGCCCAGACTGGCTCATTGAATTTGAAGACTGAGCAAGGCAAGGTTCATGGCAAGCTCATCAACGACGGCAAGGTGCGTGCATTTCTCGGTATGCCCTACGCCGCGCCGCCGGTCGGCGATCTGCGGTGGAAGGCACCGGCCCCTCCGGCGCAGTGGAAGGGGGTGCGCGACGCGACGAACTTTGGGGCTCGCTGCGAACAGTGGCCAATCTGGGCCGATTACATATTTCTAGATTCCGGGCCTAGCGAGGATTGTCTCTACCTGAATGTCTACACGCCTGCCGAGAGCGTTAACAGCCGCTTGCCGGTGATGGTATGGATCCATGGCGGGGGATATACAGCGGGCGCCAGCTCAGAACCGCGCTACACAAACTCCGGGCTGCCACTGCGCGGCGTGGTGCTGGTGACGATCAATTATCGGCTCGGAGTCTTCGGCTTTCTGGCCAGTGAAGATCTGGCAAAGGAGGGCGGCGGCGCGGCAGGCAACTACGCATTGATGGACATGGTGGCAGCTCTCAGATGGGTACAGGCCAATATTGCCGGATTCGGCGGCGATGCGAACAACGTGACCATCTTCGGCGAGAGCGCGGGGTCATTCGCGGTGAGTTCGCTGATGGCTTCCACTCAGGCGCAGGGACTCTTTCAGAAGGCTATTGGCGAGAGCGGCGCTCCCTTTGGCAATGTGCTCGCAGCGGCGCCGCTGGCATCGCGCGCCCAGCGTGACCAGGCATGGGTGGAGTCGCTGGGGGCGAAGAGTCTGGCTGAATTGCGGG